>NZ_NCSS01000004.1:327807-655614 GCF_002088935.1 Henriciella litoralis | reverse complement strand
CATGGACAACATCTTCATCGAACGTCTCTGACGGTCGCTCAAATATGAAGCGGTCTACCTTCAGGACATTGCCGACGGCTTCGCTGCCTAGCGCATCATCGACGACTGGATGCACTTCTACGATTGCGAGCGGCCACACTCGGCCCTTGGCAAGGCCACGCCCGATGAGGCATACGGAGAGGAAATCGCATTCAGAAAAGCGGCCTGATTAACTGCAAGGGATATACCTTAGCAAGGCCGGAAGACTGTGCAGTAAAAACAGGACCACCTCAGGTCGAGGTCTGCATGGTGAGTGGATTAGGTCCGCTAAGTATGTCTGACAAGCGCTGTGTAAAGCCGGCAGTTTTTAAGTCGATGCGCCAGGCTTTGATGATGCGTTGGGTCTCACCAAAACTATTGGGGAAATGCTGCGTCAGGCCTCGACAGCAGACAGCGGTTGCGCTGGCCTGACCGGGAAACTTTCTTGGAAAAAACATCCTGAAGGACCGTCTTGTCGAGTTTGAGTTCGGCGATGAACTTCTTCAACCGAGCGTTGTCGTGGAGGTGCTGTTTCAGTTCCCGGATTTATTCAGACCCGAGTCCGCTAAACGTCTTCTTCCATGTGTAATAGCTCTGCTGTGTGATCCCCATCTGGCAAGTCAGGTCCGCTACACGCATCCCCATATCGGCTTGCTTCAGGGCCGAGAAGACCTGCTCAGTTGAATAGCGCTTCCTCTCAATTGCAGGCTTCCTAATTCGGGAAATTCGCGGGAAGACCGACATCAAACCCGGACTACTTACACCCGGTCAAGTCTAATGTTTAGAATGGACAACTTCATATTTCATAGGCGGCGGCTAGGACAGTTCAAAATCCGAGCACTTATTAGAAGTAGAGTCGGTCAGCCGTATAGGCCAGTCGACAAGGCCGCGGCTCTTACTTGACAACTTTCCGTCACATTGGGTAGCCCTTCTTATGCTAAAGGTCAGGGGTGCTAATGTGCTGCCAGCCCACGGCCAGTTAGCTTAGCAGCAGAAACCGCATTATGTCATTCGGCGTGCCATGTGGTACGCACCGCGTCCGCTTGAAAGAAGCACACCGCCTGAATTTCTAATCGTGGCTTCAGCCACCGATATTGTTGAACCAAGACGGATGACTTTGCCCGTCACTGAAAGCGTGCTGGGTGTCGCAGCCTTGTGGTAGTCCACACGCAAGTCAGCCGTGGCTGCGGGCGCGTTTCCCGAGGCGAGCAAAGCGTAGAAGCCTGTCAGGTCAATAAGCGATGCGAGAATGCCGCCATGCGCAGATTGCGCGCGTGGGTTCGAGACAACTTCATCTCGCCAAGGCATCTCGAGTCTGAGCGCATCTTCGTCTGCGCTGATTGCCTTGATACCAAGCCATCGATGAAAGGGCGCTGCTTCAAGCGCAAACTGTATGTCCCGAAGTGCTAAAGATGGGGTGCTCATGTGGGGGCCTCGTGCAATTGACGTAGAACGGTGGCAATTGCATCAGTGAAGATGTCATTGCGGTCTCCAGTCACCATGTGACCCGCTCCAGCGACATCGGTGCAATGTGCATCAGGTGCCAGCGCGCGGAAAGTGGTGACAGATTCTTCTGATACAAGCTCACTCATGTGGCCGCGTATTAGATTAAGCAGCACACAGATATTTTGAATGGCTTGCTTGATGTCGCCCGT
Source organism: Henriciella litoralis (assembly GCF_002088935.1). Taxonomy (NCBI): domain Bacteria; kingdom Pseudomonadati; phylum Pseudomonadota; class Alphaproteobacteria; order Hyphomonadales; family Hyphomonadaceae; genus Henriciella; species Henriciella litoralis. The sequence continues at coordinate 653,941 of NZ_NCSS01000004.1, read as the reverse complement.
TCGCGCAACTGCGCGACGTCGCATAACATCTTTGATGAAGGCTGGGTCCAAACGCCAGCGCCTCTTACTGTCCTGACGCAAATTCTTTCGCAAGCCGTTCAGATCTTTTGGGCGGGGGCGGTGCGGAAGATAAATTGCGAAGAGATCTGCGGCTTGTTCAAGTGACTCGATACCGTTCTCGATGTGGGCGCCCATGAAGCCGACTACTTTTGTAACGCCGACAGCATCCATATTCGGCCCTATGTCGAAGAGAGTGACCGACATAAATGCGTCACGGGAAAGCCTGCCAGCCGCGACAGTAGCCGCAAGCCCGCCAAGTGAGGCCCCTGCAACGTGTGGCCGAATTCCCCTTGGCGCCAGTTGCTCGGCGATGCCCATCAAGTCCCTGGCAATGGCTTCCAGCGAGTAATCTCCGTCGGCGGCCCAATCGCTATCGCCGTGTCCGGGAAGATCCATGGCGATTGAGCGATGCCCCTCCAGTGCAACTGCTTCTGCAGCGGCTTTCCAAGCGTGACGCGTTTGTCCTCCACCGTTGGCAAAGACGACCGCAGGTGCTGCAGGATCGCCAATAGAACTATGCGCCAGCTTCAACCCTTGGGTGTGAAGGTACATGGTGTGATCACTCAAGCCGCCCGACCCCCGTAAACACTGCAGGAGATATTTGTTAGGGTAGCATACAAATATTGCAAATAGATTCTTCCCTGCAGCTGTCCATCAGGTCGCGGGTGACCAGGCTCATTAAATTTTTCCTATAAAGTTGAGTTCTCTCATTGGTAAGGTTGCACGACACTTGCGCAGAGTTTTCGATTCCCAAAAGGAGGCGATTAGCTGGTCGCGATCATAGCGGCATGCGCTTATTTGCGTGTTCATAACGGATCGCCCCGACCGAGATCGCGCCAGCGGAATCGTCTGATGTTGGACGTGCAGAAATCAACGCGCGGAAGAGGTGGCGCCAGCAGCCGACTACGTCGCAGATTAAACCTCGAACTTGGCATACACCAAGAACTCATCATTGCGTCAGGTGCAGGGGCGATGTTTACTGGAATCTGAATTCCTGACACCTCTTCCGGGAGGCTGGCACAACGGCCTTGTCAATATCATCGGCTCAGCAACCAGTATGATTGCGAATAGGGAGCTGAAGCCGTCCGAATGAAACCTCGTTCGCAGGCCGGTGCCTCTCCACGTCAGGCTGACAGTGCGTGACTTCAGCGAGGAAAAATGCTGCAGGTATGGCCTGCGGAGTGCTGCGACATCGAGCAATCACTCCGCAAGCAACAGTTTGAGTTTCGTATTCCTGCAGGTCGATGAGGCTGGCTATCATGCTTGGCCAACTCAAGGCAAGTTAAGCCGATACAGCCTCACGACCCTCTAGAATCGGACACGGGCGGTTGCGCCGAAGGTCAAGGGTGGCGAGAGGAATGCACCAACCGCGCTTCCCGGTTCTGTTTGAGTAGCAGCGGTACCTTGAAGCGGCGTATCGAAAGCAAGTTCGTAATAGTCCTCATCAAACAGGTTCTGCGCCCACAGTTCCAACTCGAAGGGAGAGTTGTCACTGTAGAATGACATTCTTGCATTTACCACAACCAGCTCTTCAACCTCCTTGAGCGGATCGAGGTTCGAACCTGAATTATACTTTGAAGTGAACCGGCTCGATACATTGAAGCGCGCATCCCAGTCGCTGATGAACGAGGTTTCATAGGTTGCGGCCAACGTACCCGACCAACGGGGCGCAAATGAAATTGTGCTTCCCGGCAAGCGCGGCGGCGCGAAAAAGTCTACCGCTTCGAAATCATCATACTGGGTTTCCGCATAGACAAGACCGCCCTGCAGTGTCAGCCCTTCAAGCTGTTCAGGCAGGTACCGGACATCGAACTCAGCACCCTTGGAAATCACACCGGGAACAGATGTCACGATGAAGCTCGTACCGGTAAACGTGTTGAGCTGAAAGTCGCTATACTCCTGATAGAAAATCGCGCCGTTGAAGAACAAGCTATTTGCCGCATTGTTGGTCTTAAAGCCGACCTCATACGCATCAACAGTTTCGGGATCAAAGCTGGTATCCAGGTTGGGCTGAAATGGCGTGGGATCTGAGGGACCAAACTGGCTGCGGTCAAGGTTGAAACCACCGGCCTTGTAACCGCGCGAATAGGACGCGTATGACATCAGATTCTCACTGACCCGATATGCCCCCTTTACTGTACCTGATAAATCCTCGTCAGAGCGATCCTGCGTGGCGCTCACACCCACAAAGTTGTCGTTTGTCCAAGGCAAGCAAAGCGTTGGTGTCAATCCACCTGTAGGGCCAAATACGGCCAAGGCTGTGGTACAGCTACCCGCTTCGCCATTAAAATTGGACTCCAGCGTCTTCTCATCAATCGTATAACGAAGACCGACCGTGAGGTCGAACTGATCGCTCAAGCTGAACGTATTGTTCGTGAAGATGGCGTATGTATCCGCAGTTTGTTCATAAACGTCTGCGGTTGCATTTGCCTCGCCCGTATAGATATTACCTGGCAGCGAAGACAGATCAAACGCACCACCACTCGCACCGAGCAGCAATTGTTGAAAGTAGAAAAAGTAATCATTGCCGTAAGTAATGAAATCTGTACGATCAAGAGTTTCATTCGCGTAAAACACACCCACCTGCCAGTCGACGTTATCGGTCGCGCCCGCGAGTCGTAACTCTTGGCTGAATGTGGCAAAAGCGTCCCTGGACGTTTCGTCATCTCGATACCAAAGATCGGCGGCACTAAAATCTGTATCCTGACCCGAGCCGTTTTCCCAATCGCGATAGGATGTGATTGACGTCAATTCACCGAGGCCGGACTGCCACTCGATATTCGCTGACACACCCCAGTCCTCGGTCGTCTGCGTGGCGTCGCGGTTCGCAAAGGCGACGCGGTCGAACGGATCGATCGGAAAAGCAGAGGCCCCGTCACCGCCAGCCAGCAGCGTGATCAGCGGGCCCCTGGCCGGGTCCACCGCGATATAGTCACCCATGCAACAATCTTCTTCCCGATCAGTATAGTCAGCAGAGAGAAGAATCTCGAGGTCGCTGGAGGGCTCAAAACGAAGCTGACCTCGAACGGAGTAGAAGTCATACTGACTCGTTTCGTCCTCGGTACGTGGACCGTTACCGGTCTTTACGTCCAAAAGACCGCCGCGCTCTTCGTATACTCCGAACAGGCGACCGCTCACCGTCTTAGAAAGCGGTCCGGTGACTTCTGCAGACGTGCGAAGGAAACCTTCGTTGCCGATCCCGACCTCGAAGATCGACTCTAACTCGTCAGACGGTTTCTTCGTGATGACATTGATAACGCCCGCGGAGGTAGACTTACCAAACAAGGTTCCCTGCGGACCCTTCAGTACTTCGATTCGCTCGATCTCGCCGAGATCGCCGAAGGAAACGCCGTTCCTGGCGCGCGGAACCCCGTCGATTACAACACCTACGGAGCTTTCGAGACCGGGATTGTCACCAACCGTGCCAATGCCACGAATCCGCGCCGTAGTATTTGCTTGCTTTGACGAAGAAGTTACAAGCAGGCCCGGCGTCACAACCGTGAGGTCCTTGATATCCTGAACGCCGGCATCGCTGAGAAGCTCTCCGGACAAGGCGGTCACGACAATTGGCACATCCTGCAAGCTCTGCTCGCGCTTTTGCGCTGTAACTGTGACTGCGCCCAATCGACGTGTGCTCTCCGCGCTTTCCGCCCCGGACGTAGAAGCGCCTTGCTCGTCCACTTCATCTTGCGCCTGAGCACCGGCGGCAAACAGCAATACCGCTAAAGATGTCGAAATCGTAGTCTTCGACAATTGGTTAAAATAGTGCACCTCGTTTCCTCCTTATATCTAATGCATACTGTATATTATAATACATTGTGCTTGGGATGGAACAGTCGTTTTGGCCACGCCATAAAATCGTCGGCGGGTGGTGCAAATTTGCAATATCGCCGCGCGCCAGATTAAGCGTACAGCAGTCGGCGGATGGGTTCGCACTTTTGTTCGTCACTTTAGAGCTCGAGCAGAGTGGGGGCTAGTATCATCAACGTTCGTGCCGTCGACGGAATGCAGTCCATAAAGTGAGCGGATCGTCTAGAGGTAAGTCTGCTCACGGTCGCTCGCCATATTTTACTTAATGCGCTCGTGGGGCAGCCTTTCCAGTCGCGCAATAGCTTGCCTTTGCCCCTAGCTCTCTTGAGGGCGTTTGCAGCAAGAACGTGCCGTCCCCGGTGCGAAATTAGTCGGCATCTCTACGCGAACTATGCTGAACTCACCGATCAAGATTGGGCGACGATGCTCCCCGGCCAGTTTCTTGATTGCTTCGCAAGGACATGCAAATTCTAAAGCGTCTTCGCGGTGTCGACGGAAGTTTGGTGTATGTGGCGACAATACTACCCAATGTCCCCGGCAAGTCTTCAGGACTCGACCTGCTTTCGCGCCTCTCTGTTGGAGGCGGGTGTCACTTTGACCATCATGAGCTCTGCCTTCTTTGTTTAGCCAATCAGCGAGCATGCAGCCGCACTGGCAGTTTCGTGATGCCTCGCACAAGGTTCGAAAACAGACGCTCGGGCTCGCCGGTCACTTCGACTTTTGCAAAACGCTTGTGGATCTCTTCCCATATGATCCGCAGCTGCAATTCCGCGAGCCTGTTGCCCATGCAACGATGGATGCCATAGCCGAATGACAGGTGGTGACGCGGGTTCTTTCGGTCGATTATGAACTGGTCAGCATTCTCGATGACAGACTCATCCCGGTTGCCCGACAGATACCACATCACCACTTTATCACCTTTTTTGATCAGCTTTCCGCCAATCTCGTAATCCTGGAGCGCAGTCCTGCGCATATGAGTCAACGGTGTCTGCCAGCGGATAATCTCTGGCACCATGCTGGTGATCAGCGACGGATCCTCATTCAGCTTGCGATATTCTTCAGGGTTCTGATTAAGGGCGAGCACGCCGCCGCTGATCGAGTTCCGCGTAGTGTCGTTGCCGCCCACAATAAGCAGCAGCAAGTTGCCCAGAAACTCTAGGAAGGGCATGTCCCGCGTCGCCGGAGAATGCGCCATCATGGATATGAGGTCGTTCTTGGGGGCTTGGTTAATACGCTGATCCCAGAGCCCTTTGAAATACATCGCGCATTCAATCAGTTCTTCGCGCCTTGCCTCATAAGATTCGACGATGCCAGTTTCAGGCGCGGCCGTTGCGATGTCGGACCAGCGAGTGAGTTTGCGCCGCTCTTCCCAAGGGAAGTCGAACAAGGTCGCAAGGGTCATTGTGGTCAACTCGACCGAGACTTTATTAACCCAGTCGATTTCCTCACCAACCGGAAGATCATCAAGTATCTTGCACGCACGCTCACGGATTGTCGGCTCGAGCAACTGCAAGTTTGACGGCGCGACTGCGGAGTTAACGGCCTTGCGTTGCTGATCGTGCTTGGGCGGATCCATGGCGATGAACATTTCAAGCTCAAGCGCACCTTCCCCCGCATGCATGTCCTGAATGGCAATTCCGCCGAGCTTCGCTTCCGACGAGAAGACTTTGTGATTGGTGTCAACGGCCATGATGTCGTCGAACTTGGTAACCGACCAATATGGCCCGACTTTGCTCTCAGGACAGTAGTGGACTGGATCCTCTCTGCGCAATCGGTCGAAAAACAGGCCAATTGTATCTTTCTGAAAAAGGCTCGGCCGTGAAACATCGATTTGCTCCATCGGAATGGTCGCGATTTTTTCGGCCGTGTTCAGCTCAATTGTTTCTATACTCATGTTCTATCCTTCAGTCCGTACGCGAAAATAGCGCGCCACCTTCTGGCAAATTAGCGGCCCCGCAACATGCCGCATTTAAATATTATCATACATACTTGACGATTAGTTACAACCATGGAAGCTAAACGCTTGATTTGGCCGTTCATCAGATTAATTATGATAATACATTAGGTTCAAAGATGCAGCCCAGGGCCGACAACGCAAAGAAGGCAAAGCGTGCACTTTCGCTCGCACAAGACATCGTTCGCGACATTGAAGCTGGTGCACGCGTTGCGGGAGACCGGTTGCCACGCGAAGAAGAAATGCTCGCGCGGTACGAAGTCGCCAGAGCAACCTTGCGTGAAGCGCTCCGTTTCCTGGAGCTTCAGGGCGTAATCCACCTTCAATTGGGCCGTGGCGGGGGCCCGGTGGTTGCGCGCCCGCAGTCCGGTGATTTCGCAAATAGTCTTTCTCTCATACTGCAATTCATGGAAGCAGACCTGAGGGGTCTGCTCGAACTGCGTGAAGCCATAGCGCCGGATGTTGCAGCCTATGCCGCCCAGCGCGCGACCACAGGCGACCTCAGCGCACTCGCCGATTGCCTTAAAGAGCTTGAGCGGAATGAGGCGGGAAGCCAGTTCGAGGAACTGAACCGTCGGTTTCACGACCTGCTCGGTTGGGCCAGCGGCAATCCGCTTTTCGGCCTTCTGACCTCCACCTTGCATTTACTGACCCGCGAATTTTCGCGCTCGCTCGGCTATTCCGCCCAGGAGCGCGCAGTCCAGTTGCGAATCCTGCGCCGCGTTCTGGAAGCGGTACGCACAGGTGATGCCCAGGAGGCGCGGCAGGCCATGGCCCGCCTTGTGTCAGGTTCGGCAAATTATTTAGCTGAACGAAGTCCTGATCTGGTTTCTCAAAAAGTGAGGTGGGGACAAATTTAGAAGACTTGCGAACCGCAATGTCTAAGACGGGAGAATAAATAACATGCCGCTACAAACCCGCATATGCGAAATTCTCGAGATCGAATATCCGATCTTTCTGGCCGGAATGGGCGGGGCAAGTGTCCCCGCGCTCGCGGCCGCGGTATCGAATGCAGGGGGGCTAGGCGTCCTCGGCGCCGCGGCGTGCTCGCCGGACCAGTTACGTAGCTGGATCCGTCAGACCCGCGAGATGACCGACAAGCCGTTCGGGGTGGATACGCTTCTGCCGGCCTCGGTCCGGCGGGGGTCGGCGCCGCAATCCGGTAACGCGCCCGCCAACCCGATGGCAAAAATCGACGAATACAAGGAGTTTACCCGCGATTTCATGGCGCGGGAGAACCTTCCCGAAGTCGATGCTGCAGCAGCGATGCGCGCCGCAGGTTCGCCGGATATGGGCAAGAGCCAGCTCCAGCTATTCTCGAGAGAATTCTTCGAGGCGCAGATGGAGGTGGTGATTGAGGAAAAGGTGCCGGTCTATGCCGCGGGCCTCGGCAATCCCGCGCCCTGGATGGACCGTCTTCACGCCAACGGCACCAAGGTCATGGCGGTGATAGGCAAGGTCAAGCATGCCGAGCAGGTGGTCGATTCCGGTATCGACATGATCGTCGCCCAAGGTCACGACGGCGGCGGCCACAATTCACCTATCGGAACCATGTCGCTTATCCCGCAAGTCGTGGATGCGGTCGGTGATCGGGTTCCCGTGATCGGTGCAGGTGGTATTTCAGATGGGCGCGGTGTCGCGGCGTCGCTGATGTTGGGGGCAGAAGGCGCGTGGATCGGCACCGCATTCCTCGCAACGGACGAAGCAGGCATCGAGCATTTTCAGAAGGAAGCAATCACCGAAAGCGGTGACGCGGATACCGTCGTAAGCCGCTCGTTAACCGGCAAGCCTGCCCGCATGATCCGTAACAAATGGGCCGATGCGTGGGTTGCTGCGGGCAAGGAACCACTGCCCATGCCTTTCCAGTCGATAATTTCAGGTCCGGTTATGGCTTCAGGCCTCAAGGCTGAGCGCAAGGATGTCATGCCTGGCTTTGCTGGCCAGGGAATTGGCCTCATCCATTCGATCCGGCCCGCAGCCGAGGTGATGCGTGAACTTGTCGAAGGTGCGGAAGTCGCATTCTCCCGCTCGTTTGTCGGAGACATGCAGTCCAGCCAACAGGACAAGCATCAAAAATGAGCGCCACATCCACCTTCAATTTCAGTGACAGGTCCGCAATCACGGGCGTCGGTGAAACCGCATTCATCAAGGGCGCCGAAAATACCGCGGTCGACATGATGCTCGAAGCTTCCCGCAAGGCGATCGCTGATGCCGGGCTGAAGCCATCCGACATCGACGGCATGGTTCCGCCGCCGATCTACACGACATCGGAAGAAATGGCCGCCAATCTGGGTATCAACGTATTGCGCTATGCGGCTACCGTTCACATGGGTGGAGCCAGCCCGACGACAGCGCTCCAGAACGCGGCGATGGCGATCGCCAGCGGACTTTGTGACCACGTTCTCGTAACGCTGGGCTGGAACGGCTATTCCGCACTCAGGCCCAAGGCCGGTGCCCCGCCTACCCGGCCGATGAACATGAACACTCTGACCAACACCATTCAGGGCTATTACATTCCTTATGGCGTGTTCCTGCCGGTGCAGATGTATGCCTGGCTCGCCCTGCGACATTCCAAGCTCCACAGTGTCGGGCCGGACGCGATGGCCGCTGTGGCACTCGCATGTAACCGTCACGCGCAGCTAAATCCGAGAGCCTTCAATTATGGCCGTACATTCGATCTCGAGGCATATCACTCGGCGCGCTGGATATCCGAGCCTTTCCGGCTCTACGATTGCTGCCTGGAAACCGATGGTGCCTGTGCGGTCGTTGTCTCGCGCATGGAACGGGCCAAGGACATGCCGCATGTGCCGGTAAGCATCGCAGGCGCGGCTGAGGGCCACCCCTATCCCGCCGACGACATCCCCTCGCGGCCCGACCCTTTCAAGATCGGCCTCAGCTATGCCGCCCCGCGCGCATTCGAGATGGCAGGCGTCACCCGCGAGGATATGGATTTTCTGCAAATCTACGACTGCTTCTCTTATATCGTGCTGTTACAGCTTGAAGCGCTCGGTTACTGCGAACCCGGCGGTCAGAGCGAATTCGTCGCTGATGGCCAGATCGAGCTGGGTGGACGCTATCCCATCAATACCCATGGCGGCTTGCTGAGCGAAGCGCATGTCTGGGGCCTCAACCATGTTGTTGAGGCGGTCCGCCAGCTGCGCCACGATTGCGGCGAGCGTCAGGTCGCAGATGCCCAGACCGGCCTCGTGACCGGCTGGGGCGACCTTGGCGACGGGAGTATCGCAATCCTCAGGAGGTTTACGTGAGCGACAAGAACGAACTGCCGCCTAAAATGCGCTTCAAGGTGCAGAAGGCTCCGCCCAAGCCGAAACCGCGCCCGCAGGATCCTATCGAACAGGAATTCTGGAATCGGTGCCAGGATGGCCATCTCTATTTCCAGCGTTGCAGCGACTGCGGCACGTTCCGCCACCTACCTCGTTATATGTGCGCGAAGTGTGGCTCACCGGAATTTTCGTGGGAGCGCAGCACTGGCAAGGGTACGCTTTTTTCCTGGACCATCACCCACCAGGCCCTGCACCCGGCATTTGCCGCCGACATTCCCTTCGTGGCTGCGGTGGTTGAACTCGAAGAGGGTGTACGCATGGCCACTCGTCTGATCGATTGTGACCATGATAGCCTCAGGCTCGACCTTCCTGTGGAATTGACATTCGAAACAATCGGGGACGACTTCCGTCTGCCCGTTTTCCGTCCCTGCGAGGAATAGAAGCGATATGGATCTCGATTACGGCCCCGAATACGACACATTCCGTCAACAGGTGCGCGATTTCATCGAAGCGCATAGCCACCTTGCGCCGCCGTCTGCGACTCGGGCAGCCCGCCCTTCACCCGAAGCCGTCCAATGGCAGAAGCTGCTGATCGAAAACGGGTACACTGCCCGCACGATCCCGGCGGAGTATGGCGGCTACGGCGCGGAACCCGACATCCTCAAATCGCGCATCATCTCAGAGGAGTTTTCACGGGCCGGGGTGTCGGGCGGGCTCACGAACCAGGGCATCTCGATGCTCGTCCCGACTTTGCTGGAACTCGGCACCGAGGAGCAGAAGCAACGCTGGATCGAACCCACGCTGAAAGGCGAGATCGTATGGTGCCAGGGCTATTCTGAACCCGGTGCCGGATCGGACCTGGCCAGCCTCAAGACCAACGCGCGAGTCGAAGACGGCAATTTCGTCATCAATGGCCAGAAAATCTGGACCAGCACGGCGAAGCAGGCCGACATGATCTTCTGCCTCGTGAGGACCGAGCCCGACGCACCAAAACACCGCGGCATTTCCTACCTGATCTTCTCGATGGACACACCGGGTATTGAGGTTCGTCCCTTGAAGACGATGACAGGCCACGCCGAATTCAATGAGACATTCTTCACCGATGTCCGCGTTCCGGTGGACCAGATTGTAGGGGCGCGGGGCCAGGGCTGGCTCGTGGCGAATGCAACCCTCGGCCATGAGCGCGGAATGCTGGGTGATCCCGGCGCGCTCGAAAACCGGCTACAGGCACTGATCGCCCTGATGCAGGAAGAGCGTATCGGACAAGCCCGCGCAATCGACAATCCGGTTCTGCGAGATCGGCTGTTGGCGCTCCAGGCCGAGGTGTCAGCGATGAAATGCAATGGGATGCGTATCCTTTCGAACAGCCTCAAGGGTGAGTCAGGCGGCATGGCGAAGCTAATCGTCAAGCTGCAAAGCTGTGAGATTGCCCACCAGATTTCAGCACTGGCGATCGACGCCATGGGTGAGATAGGCACGCTTTACCATGGCAGCCCGCGAGAGCGCGAAGGAGGCGCGTGGCAATGGAACTACATGTTCCAGCTCGGTCTCATAATAGGCGGCGGCACCGCGCAGATTCAGAAAAACATCATCGCCGAACGTGGCCTCGAAATGCCGCGCGAACCGAAGCTCGCAAAGGTTTCGGATGCGGCGAAAGCAACCGCAGACATAGCGCGTCACAAACAGGGATCAGCCTAATGGATTTCGGATTATCTCAGGACCAGCAGATGTTACGTGATGCGGTTGCCCGTTGTCTTGCGGACACCTGCCCACTCGATCATGTCCGCGAATGCGCCGAACTGGACAATCCACTCAGCGACAAGGTGCTCGGCGCCGTTCAGGACCTGGGAATTCCCGCAATGCTGGTACCTGAAGAGCATGGCGGCCTCGGCATGACCCTTCTCGACGCTGCCATAGTTGCCGAACAGCTCGCCTATGTGGTCGCGCCAGTGCCTTTTCTCGCCAGTCATGTACTTGCGCCTACCGCGCTGAGCGAGGCTGGTAGCGAAGAACAAAAAGCACAATGGCTACCGAAGATCGCGAACGGCGAGGCGCGTATCGCTGTCGCGATTTCCGAGACGGTCGAGGCACGCGACGGGGCGGGCGTTTCCTCTGCTGATGGGAAGCTCAGCGGAACCGCCCTGTTCTGCCTGGATTTCGAGGGAGCTGACGCTTACATCGTAGCCGACGCTGGCGGCCGGCTGCACCTCGTTACAGCCGATGCCCTCAAACTGGAGACGATCCGGCTGACGACCGTTGATCGCACCCGCAGTGTCGGGGAATTGCGTTTCGAACAGACAGAGGCAGAACCGCTTATTGACGATAACGGCGCGACAACGGCCCGGTTGCGCGATGCGGGCCGTGTGATCTTAGCTGCTGACAGCCTTGGCGCAGGCCAGGCCATGATCGAAAAGGCTGTCGATTATTCTGGCCAGCGCGAACAGTTTGGCCGGCTCATCGGCAGTTTCCAGGCCGTCAAGCACATGTGCGCGGAGATGGCCGCACGTCATGAGCCATGCCGCTCGCTTGTCTGGTATGCGGCCCACGCCTTCGATTCGATACCGGAGGATGCATCCATTTTCGCCTGCCATGCCAAATCACACACAGGCGAAGTCCATCGCTTTGTCGCCCGCACCTCCACCGAAGTGCATGGCGGAATGGGATTTACGGACCTGATGGGTCTTCATTACTGGTTCAAACGTATTGGCTTCGACCGGCAAGCGCTTGGAGGCCCCGAAACGGTGCGGGCCGAATTGGCAGCCCTACAAGGTTGGATAAAAGCCCCGTAATACACTCATTGTATACGGCTGCGAGATTTGCGGCCCAGTCTTGAAGGAATCAAGCAACATGATCGAATGGAATCTCGGCGACATTCTCGACGCAATCGAGCCCGCCATGCCTCAAGACGCTCCGGCCTTGATACACGGCGACCGGATCATCACTTGGCCCGAAATGTCTGCGCGCTCGAACAATGTCGCGCGCGCGTTGCGACAACGCGGAGCTAGCGACGGCGCCAAGGTGGCTTTCTACATGCGCAACCGCCCTGAATATGGTGAGCTGATGGCGGCCTGCTTTAAGGGGCGGTTGACTCACGTGAACATCAATTACCGCTATCGCCCCGAAGAAGTTTTTTACATTTTTGATGATTCTGACAGCGAGGTGATTATTTATAGTTCGGAGTTCCGTGACTGTATCGTCGAACTCAAGGACCGGCTCGGAAAGGTTCACACCTTCGTTGAAATTGGCGATGCTTCGCAAATCGCACCTTTTGCGATCCCTTATGAAATTCTCGCGCAGGAAGGTGATGGATCAGCGCTCGGCATCACGCGCTCGCCTGACGATTTGCTCTTCATTTATACCGGCGGCACGACAGGGATGCCCAAGGGCGTGATGTGGCGTCACGACGATATGCGCAAGGCGCAACTGGACGCCCAGAAGCTGCTCGGCCCCGTTCCGCAAACAGTCGAGGAAAACGTCGCCCTAATCACCAGTCAAGGGCCTGGCAGACGTACACTTCCCTCCTGCCCGTTAATGCACGGGACAGGCTTCATCACTGCGATCGGCACGCTCATGTCGGGCGGTGCCATCGTGACTCTGTCGGACCCATCTTTCGATGCGCTTGAATTGTGGGAGACGGTTGATACGCACAAGGTGGAAAGCATCTCAATTGTGGGCGACGCTTTTGCCAAACCGATGCTGCAGGCGCTGAACGATAATCCCGGTCGCTGGGACACGAGCAGCCTTGTCTCCATTGTTTCATCCGGCGTGATGTGGAGCAAAGAGGTCAAGGCTGGCCTGTGCAAGCATATCCCCCAAGTGGTGCTGATGGACAGTTTTGGCGCTTCCGAAGGGCTCGGCTTCGGCCTCTCCGTCACAACCGCAGAGGGGGGCACGAACACCGCGAAATTCGGGATCGGTGAATTCTGCGATGTCTTCGATGAAAACGACCAGAAAGTAACGCCGGGCAGCGGCGTACCGGGATATATCGCTCGCAAGGGCGCAATCCCGGCGGGATATTACAAGGATCCCGAAAAGTCCGCCAAAACCTTCCGTACTATCGACGGGGTGCGCTATTCGATTCCAGGCGACTGGTGCACGGTCGAAGCCGATGGCAGCCTGACCCTGCTGGGCCGTGGCAGCGTGTGCATCAACACGGCTGGTGAAAAGGTCTATCCGGAAGAGGTCGAGGAAGTCCTCAAGACCCATCCCGCCATCGCTGACGCGCTGGTCGTGGGCGTGCCGAGTGAAAAATGGGGCCAGGCCGTCACCGCCGTCGTGCACCTGAGTGGCGACGCTGCATTCGACGAGCAAGGCGTCAAAGACCATGTTCGTCAGCAATTGGCCGGCTACAAAACGCCAAAGGCCATCCATCCAACGGAAACAGCTCTGCGCGCATCCAACGGCAAGGCCGACTATGCAACAGCAAAAGCAATCGCCGAGCGTTTGACGGTCGCGTCATGAGCAAGCGGGCTTCTCCTGATTACGACGCCGTAATCGTCGGTGCCGGCTTCAGCGGGATCTACCTGTTACACAAGTTACGTAACGCCGGGTTCAACGTGTTGCTGGTGGATGCTGCGGCCGAGCCGGGCGGTATCTGGTATTGGAATTGCTATCCGGGCGCACGAGTGGATTCGCAGGTGCCGATCTACGAGTACTCAATACCTGAAGTGTGGAAATCATGGACATGGAGCGAACGATTTCCCGGCTGGAAAGAGCTAAGAGCGTATTTCCAGCATGTTTGTGATACACTCAAGCTGTGGCCCATGATGCGCATGGGGTCACGGGTCACAGGCGCGAATTATGAGCAAGAGGCGCAGCAATGGCGCCTGCAACTCAACGGAGAGGAAACTGTTACGACACGGTTCCTCTTGCCCGCTATTGGTTTCGCATCAAAGCCGCATATCCCTGATTTTCCCGGCATTGAGGATTTCGAAGGCGAATGGTTTCACACGGCGCGCTGGCCACAACAGGGGGGCGATCTCAGCGGACGCAAGATTGCCTTGATCGGCACCGGGGCAAGCGGTGTGCAAGTCGCGCAGGAAGCCGCGAAGTCCGCATCGAAGCTGACCCTATTTCAAAGAACACCAATCCTGGCGCTGCCCATGCGGCAGCAAAAGCTATCAAAGGAAGATCAAGAACGCGACAAGCAGGATTATGCTGCTATCTTCGAAACGCGCAAGCAGACCAGCGGAGGGTTCGAATCTCAATCGCTGGACGTTTCGGCGCTCGAAGTTGACGAGAATGAGCGCACCGCACACTTCCAATATCTGTGGCAGAAAGGCGGCCTCAGGTTCTGGTATCACAACTTCTCCGACCTGCTAATCAATCGCGAGGCGAACCGCTACGCCTATGATTTCTGGCGAGACAAGGTTCGCGCTAGGATCTCCGATCCCAATCTTGTTGAACAGCTCGCGCCTTCCGAACCACCCCATCCATTCGGCACGAAGAGACCTTCGCTCGAGCAGTGTTATTACGAGATTTTCGCGCAGGATAATGTCGATCTGGTCGATCTGAAGGCAACCCCCATCACCCGGATCAAACCGCACGCGATAGAGACCGCTGACGGCGAGGTGGAATGCGACCTCATCGTTTACGCCACTGGTTTCGATGCCGGGCGCGGCGGCATGGTCGATATGAACATCATAGGGACGAACGGCCTGTCTGTTTCACAAGCTTGGGAAGACGGGTTACGCGCCTATCTCGGCATGGCGATAGCAGACTTTCCAAACATGCTGTTTGCATATGGTCCACTTAGCCCGTCGGGTTTCTCGAACGGCCCAACCAGCGCAGAGATACAGGGTGACTGGATTTGCGACTTTCTTGTCTGGATGCGGGACAATGACAGTCATCAATTCGAACCCAGTGCGACCGCAGAAGCGGGGTGGACAAAAATGGTGGCACAGGCTGGCGCCATGACACTGTTTCCCGAAGCGAATTCCTGGTACATGGGCGCAAATATCCCCGGCAGGAAGCGTCAGCTGATCAACTTTCCAAGCGTGTCTGGATATGTCGTACTCTGCGAAGATGTAGCGAGCGATGGGTATCGCGGCTTCATCATCGACAAACAAACCAGCAATGAACAGATGATGGAATGAATATATTGACGAAAGTGACAAATTTTCCCGACGATATCAGCCCCGTCTGGGCTGGCGATGGTTCGCATCTGCCGGAGTGGTTTGTGTCGGCCCTGAAAGTGCCGCGCGAGGAAGGTTATGTGGAGATCGACAATGCGAAAGTGCATTACTTTCGCTGGGGCGACCGCAGCAAGCCGAAAGTGCTTATGACACATGGCTTTCTCTCCCACGCGCGCTGCTTTGCCTTCATCGCCCCATTCCTCGCCGAAGACTATGACGTTGTCGCGTTCGATCTCGCCGGCATGGGCGACTCGGAGATGCGTGGGCAGGCCGATCCAGAAGCGAGAGGGCGCGAATTTGTTGAGATTGCCGAGGCGCTCAATCTGTTTGCAGATGGCCACAAACCCACCATCGTCGCGCACAGTTTCGGTTCCGGCGCAGCGCTCACTGCCGTGACGAAATCGCCCGATCACTTCTCCGGCCTCGTAATTTGTGATCTCATGGTCATGCGCGCCGAGCTCCTAGAGCAATACTGGAACCAACGCCGTTCCAGCCCGGGGTCAGGTGATCCTGACAAGCCCAATCGGTCCTATGCGACCTATGAAGAGGCACGCAAAAGATACGTCCTTGCCCCGCCCCAGCCGGTTGGCGAGCCTTTCCTCCTAGATTACATGGCCTATCACTCTATGCGGCTCGACGGCGACAACTGGACATGGAAATTTACACCCGAGGTATTCCGGCAAAGCAATAAGTCGGAAGAATGGCTTACGATCGGCCAGCGACTCGTGAATACGCCGGGTCGCAAGACCATTGTTCATGGTGCCAAGAGCCAGCTCTTTACCAAGGATTCGGCTGACTACATCCGTGAGCTAGGGGGCGGTGACATTCCTATCATCGCCGTTCCTGAAGCACGCCATCATTTGATGCTCGATCAGCCATTGGCTTTCGTGACCGCACTCCTGAGTGTCCTGCGCCTCTGGGAGAATAAGTAGACCAGCCCCCGACACCGCTGAACAGGGCTTCAGTGCGCCATGTATCGGGTTGTCTCAACTCATGGCGAACACATTCACTACGATGGATAATTCAGCTGTTTTTCCAGTCCCGAAGGCCTGGAGTTCAAACGCTCATGAAGTAGCCTCCCCGCGCACTTAATACCGAAAAGCCTCAACCGCGATGGCTTCTTATCCCGGATACGAAGACGCTCAGACTAAGCTCCGGGAGCTTATCATCCCAAATGATGTAATCTTTGCTGCCTGTTTCAGCCGTGTCGACGACCCGCTCAGTGATCTGCGTCACTGCATCCCGCTTGAACTCCTCGCTGAAATTACCCGTACCCTTCACCGCCTCCTGGCCTCAAATTCAGGGAAGAAGACGTCTACAAATCTAGGGGCTATTCATTGGGGCTGCACTACGAGGATATCGACGACTTCAAAGAAAGGCGTTAGATGCTGGAGGCGGCTACTTCTGACCACTTGGGTTGCGGCGAAGTTGAAGAGACATTGGAGGATGACCATTGATCAATGGCCTTGAGAACGTGCTAACAGGGTTTACGGCGCTCATTACTCCGAATTGCCACTTGCGATGTCTTGCGAAACTTCTTTGGCGAAGGTGCTCCCCTTCGCCAGCCGCCTTCCGAGGGTCTCCACAAAGCCTTCATACCGCTCGCGGCCTTTCGCCTGCGCGGCATCGCGCATCGTATCTGGCAATGGCGGAGTCGTCGTGAGCCAGAACCGGACGAACAGAGCAAGCGCCTCATTGCCGATCGTCACGTCGCGTTCGAGCCGTTCGACAACGCGAGTCAGACGGTCAAGGCGTCGCGTGATCGCAGCCTCGCGCTGATCGGCGGCGTCAGGTGAGAGATAGGAGGCCAGCGCCGCTTCGACGATCTGAGATTTCGACACATTGCGCCGCGCCGCTAAAGCGTCGAGTTCGGCTGACAGCGACGGATCGAAATACACATTCTGTCGATCTTTCTTCATGGCGGACCTCAGAGCTCGATGCCATCATCGGCATCGAGCGAAGCTTGGCGCGCAATGCTTTTGAACCGGCCCTGCATCTGGCGAGCGCGTTGCGCATCGTCATCCGGTTCGTCGTCCAGGCCTGCAAACTCTTCCCGTGCGGACGGCGCCGGTTCCGGTGCGATGTCTTCATGTTCGGGCAGGTCCGGCTCGCGGCGGATGCCGCCGTCGGTGTCTTCGCCCGCATCTCTGGTGGCCTTCTTCCTTGGCTTGGGGGTAGCTATGGGCGCCCGGTCGCTCCAATCATCCGTTTGCGGTTTATCGGGCACGGAAGGGTCTGCAGTCAGCTGCGGCGGCGACAGGATGCGTGTATTCAGCTGCGGGTCGGCATAGTAGCGCGCCTTCTTCCCCCGGATCGGCGGCGCGCCGGAGACGAGCACGATTTCATCATCCGGCGGCAATTGCATGATCTCGCCAGGCGTCATCAAAGGCCGTGCGGTCTCTTGCCGGGAGACCATGAGATGGCCGAGCCAGGGCGACAATCTGTGTCCGGCATAGTTCTTCATCGCCCGCATCTCGGTCGCCGTGCCGAGGGCGTCGGACACGCGCTTGGCGGTGCGCTCGTCATTGGTCGCGAAACTGACCCGCACATGGCAGTTGTCAAGGATGGCGTTGTTCTGCCCATAAGCCTTCTCTATCTGATTGAGGGATTGCGCGATCAGGAAGGCTTTCAGACCGTAGCCCGCCATGAAGGCGAGCTGGCTCTCGAAGAAGTCGAGCCGCCCGAGCGCCGGAAATTCGTCGAGCATCAGCAACAGGCGATGGCGCTTGCGATTGGCGTTCAACTCTTCTGTCAGCCTACGTCCGATCTGGTTCAGCACAAGCCGGACGAGCGGCTTTGTGCGGCTGATGTCGGAGGGCGGCACGACGAGATAGAGCGTGGTCGGCCGCGCGCCAGAGACCAGATCCTTGATCCGCCAGTCGCAGCGGCTCGTGACCCTGGCGACGACGGGATCGCGATAGAGGCCCAGAAAACTCATCGCCGTAGACAGAACACCGGAGCGTTCGTTTTCCGATTTGTTGAGGAGTTCGCGCGCCACCTGCGCCACGACCGGATGCGGCCGGTCGCCAAGATGCGGTGTGCGCATCATCGCCGCGAGCGTCGCCTCGATCGGCCGGCCCGGATCAGAGAGGAAGGCGGCGACGCCGGCGAGCGTCTTGTCCGCCTCGGCGTAGAGGACATGGAGGATCGCGCCGACGAGCAGCGAATGGCTAGTCTTCTCCCAATGGTTCCGGCGTTCGAGCAGACCTTCCGGATCGACGAGGATGTCGGCGACGTTCTGGACGTCGCGTACTTCGCTGTCGCCGCGCCGGACTTCGAGCAGTGGATTGTAGGCCGCGCTCTTCGCGTCGGTCGGATCGAACAGGATGGTGCGGGTGAACCGCGCCCGCCACCCGGCGGTGAGCAGCCAATTCTCTCCCTTGATGTCATGGACGATGGCCGAGCCCGGCCAGGTCAGGAGACTCGGGACGACGAGGCCGACGCCCTTGCCCGAGCGGGTTGGCGCGAAGCAGAGCACATGCTCCGGGCCGTCATGCCGGAGGTAGTGGTTCTCGAAGCGGCCAAGCACGACGCCGTCCGCGGCAAGCAACCCGGACGATTCAACGTCCTTCCGCTCCGCCCATCGGGCTGAGCCGTAGGTGGTTACGTCGCGCGCCTCGCGAGCCCGGAGGACGGAGAGGAAAATCGCGACACCGATCGCGGCGATCCCGCCGCTGCCGGCAATGATCGCGCCTTCGACGAACACACGCGGCGCATAGGCGTCGTAGAAATACCACCAGACGAAGAAGCTCCAGGGCGGATAGATCGGCCATCCGAGAATGTCCGTCGTCGGCGCGCCGAGCTGAGGCTGAAAGCCGAGCCGCCATGCGGTCCACTGTGTTGCGGTCCAGATGAAACCGACCACAACGAGCGAGACGATGATGATCTGGCCCCAGAGGATTTTGGTGGCCTGTGTTGGCTGTGTCTTGATCGGCATGTCTTTTCCTTCCGGGGCAATGCTCAGACGCCAAGCCCGCGCTTGCGGCCAAGGCTCCAGTCGATCCCGCCGCCCGGCGTCATCGTTCCCATCACGGTCTGGCCGAGATGGCGTTCGAGCTGGGGTTTCCACGGGACGAGTTCGAAGCCGAGACCGTCATCGACCATGGCGAAGCGACCCGAGGCGAGATCGAGCCGCTGGCGATAGGTGCCGGAGATGCGATCACCATCGACGGGCTTGCGGCGAGGCAAGCCGGTCTCGGCCTCGATAGCCGCCGCCGCCGTGTCGAGTTCTCGGTCGCGCAGCGTTTTCAGAAGATCGCCGGCGAAGGTGATGCGCCGGCCGTTTCTGATCGCCAGTCCTTCGGCGACGAGATGATTGCCACGCCGGTCCAGTGCCCCGCGGACCTCGGCGCCGAAGCCGCCCATGCTGAGCGGCGCGCGTTCCTTTGCCAGTTGCACTCGGTCGAGCCAGGTCGCGCCGTTCGCACCGATCTGGGTTTCGAGGTTGAGATCGGAGCGGCCGACGAGGGCCATGCGCTGACCACCGCCATCGTTCGAACGCCAGACACGCGTTTCGACAATGCCGCCTTCGGGCGTGTCGCCCGTGGCGTCGAGATCGTTGAAGCGCAGATGATGGACGCGGCCGTCCACCGCGTCGATCACGGCATAGGCTTCACCGCTCAGCTCGTCATGGAGGCCACGTTCGACGAGTCTTCCCAGCACCGGGGCGTGAGGCGTGTCTTCAATGGCGAAGTCCGCTTGCGCGCGATCGGGTCCGCCCGCCATGGCGCGATGCATGGTCTTGATGATGTCGCCCCGGATGGAAAGTTCGCGCAACGTCTGTTGGGCGCCGGGCTTCAGCGACCACACGGTGGGGGCGAGCTTGTCGGCGAGGCCGAGCCGTTCGAGCGTCTGCGCGCGGCCGATCAGCAATTTGCGTAGTTCTGGATCGCGCGGCTCCGGCGACCCGAGACGCAGATCGGCAACGCCGGCGCCGTCATCGGCAAGCCCTTGCAGCGCGCGGTCAAGACCCGTCCATCGTTCGGCTGTCACCTCAGCCTGAAGTCCGGATGCGATCTCCTGCTCGGAGCGCGGCCCGAGCTCCAGTTCGACCAGTTGCTCGGCGCGGCTGCGGAACCCTCGGCTGATATAGTCGCGGGCGATGACAAGGTCCTTGCCGTCGTCGGCGCGGCCCCGCACGAGAACATGGATGTGCGGATTGTCTGTGTTCCAGTGATCGACGCCGATCCAGTCGAGCTTGGTGCCAAGATCGCGCTCGGCCTCATTCATCAGGTCGCGCGTGTAGGCGCGCAGGTCTTCAAGGCGGTCGGCGTCTTCGGGTGAGACGATGAAGCGGAAATGATGCCGGTCCTCTTCGCAGCGTTCGGCGAAGGCGCGATCATCGACGTTGTCTGCTTCAACGCCGAACATGCCTGCGTCGCGACCGTCGCGGGTCACCCCCTCGCGCTTGAGATAGGCGATGTGCTTGGCGAGCGGGGCGGAACGGAAACGTGCGCCGCGATGACGGACGACGCGCGCCTTGATGACGACGCGCCGCTGGGTGCGTGACAGTCCGCGCGCTGCGCCGGCGAAACGGCCTCGGCCGAATTGCGATCCGCGACGACGTCCTTTCGAACCGTTCAGCTTGTATCCGGTGTGTCCGGCCTTGCGGGCCGCGCCCATGACCTGGCCGACAAAGCTTTGCGCCTTCCGGGCGCTTGTCCCTTTGTTGCGGATACGGCCGGGCCGGATGCGCATGTCATTATCGCGGTCGCTCATGACAAAGCGCCCGCTTGAAAGCGCGCGGCACGGTGAAACCCGCATAAAAACAAAGGGTTGAGCCGTGGGGCGGCACTGTACCCATGACCGCAGCGGGCGAAATACCCAACAACAACAACGACATAGCGTGCATCCGTGCCGCGCCTTTTATCTCGCCCTCCCGTTGTTGTTGCGCCTTCCGTCTCCGTCCTTCCTCCCGGAAACACGCCATCGCGCGACGGACTGCGCGAGAGTGCGATCAGCGGGATCATCGCTGATCCCCGGTTCCATGTGGCGGGAAAAGGCTGTCGGAGGCGCCCGATGTGTGCGGAGGATAAACGTCGGTGCCGCTGCCTGGGTGCGTTTCGTCAGCAGCCGATTGTCGATCATCATGCGCGGCGAAGAGTGGCGCCGTGCGCCAATCCACGGTCAGAATTGCGCTCTGCTCTCGCCGTTCTGCTGCAACCGACGCGCTGAGGAGCGGCATCAGCGTCGCCACATAATCGCGGGTTTCTCGGGGCAACGGTCGGCCTGTAGCTAGATGCTCGGCGTAGCGTGTCGGTCCCGCATTGTAGGCGGCGAGAAAGCCCGGCGATCCGAAGCGGTCATGCAGTTCGCGCAGATAAGCGGCGCCGGCGAGAATGTTGTCGCGCGGATCGAACGGATCGCGCCCCAGACCGTAACGCGCGCGCAGTTCCTCCCAGGTGTCGGGCATGATCTGCATCAGCCCCATCGCGCCTTTCGCGCTTTCCGCCCGTGCAGCCCCGGCGCTTTCCGCGCGCATGATGGCGACAAGCCAGTGCTCCGGAATGCCGAAGCGCAGCGAGGCTTGGGTGATATAGGCTGCATAGGAACGGCTGCTTTTCGATGCCTTTAGAGGCGCGGTCTCTGCATAGGCGACGTCAGAGATGACAACGCCTTGGAACAGACCGCAGAGGGCGAGCCTTGCAACCAACGCGCAGTGTCGAAACGGCTTAGCGGGGCTCATCACGCTTCTCGGAACGCTTTGCGGGGCGGTTCCAATGGAGCGCCCAATGCTCGTCTTCCGCATCCGTCTTGAAGAGATTGGCGCGGATCGGAAATGCGAAGGTCGGGTCGTCGATCTGCAAAGAGATGTATTCACCAGCCTTCTCGCCGGTGCGTTTCCAGCCGGCGCCGATCTCCGGTCCGTCGTGATCGCCGTGATGGATGCGATAGTCGGGCGCGTTTTCGCTGTCCGACGATGTTGCCGGGACGAGGGTGAGTTCTCGGTAGAGAATGAGCGTGTGAAGGCGTCCGGTGAAGCCGGTTTCTGTGCGGGTGAATTGACCGATCTGAGCCATGGGGCAGTTCCTTTCATTTGCGGTCGGAAGAATTTTCGAGAGCGTCGGCGTCGTGATCGGCGCGCCAGACATAGTGGCCGTCGCCGTCTTCATCGGTGAGGATCGGAACGGCGCGCCCGATCACGGCGTCTGCCGGGAGTGCGCCGAAATAGCGACCGTCGAGACTGTCGGGATGGCTTGGATTCAGGAGGAAGAGTTCCGTCTTGGCGACGAAGTGGCAGCCCTGCCAAACGGGCAGGTCGCGTCCGAAGCGGTCGCTCGGCTGGGCCTGCGCCAGGGGGATGTCGTCGACAGCGACAGCGGCGCCATCGCGGCAGACACGTTGTCCGGGAAGCGCAGCGACGTGCTTGAGGAGCGGTACGCCCTCGGGCAGATAGCCGCGCTCGGCGAGATAGGTCGCAAGCGATTCCGGCGGATCGACGACGACCAGATCGCCTACGGCAAGATCGTCGTCCGACGCAACGGCGTATAGCCCGATGGGCGCGCTTGCGGACGCGTTCCAGATCAGCTTGGGGCTCACATGAACGAAGGCCAGTCCGCCGATCGCGAGCACCGAGAAATAGGTCGTCATGACGTATCCGAACCGGGTCATGACACGCTCCCCGCCGACGCGGCTCGCAATGTCAGTGGATCGGGTGGACAGGCTTGGCGCAGGAGCCAGGCGCGATGTTGAGCGGCTGTGTAGCCTCGCGGCTCCAGGCCTGCTGACAGCCTGTTGTGAACGTGGCGCCAATAGTCCGGCGCGGCGTCGGCCGGGTCGATGCCGAGCGCTTCGATCGCATCGGCGAACTGAAGAACCCGTTCGACCTTGAGCCAGCCGGACTGGCGCAGCAGGCTATCGCCGCCGGGTGTCACCTGCGGCACGGTCGCATAGGACTCACCCGGTCGGGGCGCACGCAGGATGTCGATCCGGCTTTCCGTAGTCCCGAAGTCGTTCGCCTGCCAGCGGACGAAGGCGAAGACGGCGCCGGGATCGAAAGCGACGGTGCTGCCACTGCGGCTCTGGATCGTTGTCCGCACGATCCGGCCGAAGCGAATCCAGTGCTCGATCTGCTTCTCGATCCAGACGAGTTCGACAGTGGCGCCGCCGCTCATGAGCGGGCCTTCCGTGCATAGGCGGGCGAGATCGCTGCATGCCGCTTGGCGGGCAACACCTCGTCGCCCGTGTCGTCCGAGGTCGAGTTCTTCTCTCCCCGGCTGACCCAGGCTTGCAGATCCTCGATCGCGTAGACGACGCGCCCGCCGATCTTCGAGTAGCGTGGCCCCGTGCCATAGGTCCGGTGTTTTTCGAGCGTCCGCCCCGAAAGGCCGAGAAAATGGGCCGCTTCCGGCGTTCTCAAATAGCGTGGGGGAAGTCCGGCATTGGGATCGGGCATGGGTCGCGTCTCCGGTTAGGCCATCCCGCTTCGGGAAGCGCGGGACTGTCGGAGACGAGAAAAGCGTAAGATGCGCGCCGGGAGGGATGACGATCAGCGCGCGGCGAAAACGTCACTCCCCTTTGGGGGGCATGAGAACGGAGTGTGAAGAGGTATCGTTTGGTGTTAGAAATCTTAAGGTGTAGGACACGGTAATAAGATCGCCCAGTAGGCGCGCATTATGGACGTGAGAAGCATATTTACTGATCAATTTTCCTGCCCCTACCGAGATTGCCCTTTCAGCAAATTCCTGTACCCATGATCGATCATCATTCGTCCGTAGGCAGCAAGGCGGGCGATTTGAGCCTTTAGCGAACTGGTCTTCCATGGCTCAGCGGACACGCGGGCGGCTCCAAAAAAGACTGTGGCGACGGCGCGATAACTGGCCCCGCGCTGGCGGCCGTCGATTGTTCGCAGGGCTCGTTTCAGGCGTTCGCGTCGCTGTCGCGTGATAGGCGGATGCAGGTCGCGCTCCACAAGTTGGTGATATAGGCGATCAGCGGCGGCTAGCCGAACTGCCCAGTCGTCATCTAGCGGAAGTAGCAGGCCAACGGGGCGATCACTGAGCAAATTACCAACGAGATTAACGCCGTTTTTAAGCCGAACCCAAGAAATCCCGTCGTCGTCGATCTTCTGATATGCGATGCGCGCGGCTGGATTGGCAGAGGTCAAGCCCACGTCCGGAAGAGCATCGATCAGTTGAACGACGGCGGGTGCTGCGGTTGGAAGCCAGAAAATCGGAGCGCTGAGTGCGTTGAGCTGTGGGTTTACAGCGAAATCGTAACCCCCAGTCTGCTGGAGCGCCGCCGCCCTCCCGCATTAGCTCGTAGTCATCACGATAGCGCGAGTTCCGACGAAGGCATTCCCAAGCGAGCCCGGAGACACCGAGATCATCGAAGTGATCGTACTGCTTGTCGTCGCGCCAATCTGACGGCATTGCGAAATCCTCCCAATCGCAAACTGGCGCATGGAATTGCGTCAGTCAGTCGGGATATTACGCTTTATACCAGCGGTTGCGCTGTGTGGCCACTGGCGTCGTCTTTTACGCATGGTGCCCGCACGCCGATCAACCTGCGGAAAGACCGTTCTTGAGAAGATCTCGGTAGCCTTGTTCGGTCATCCAACGAGCGCGGGATAGATGACTGTCGTGGACCTGGCGCGCACGTTCCGGCTCCTTGTTGGCGTCGATACCGAGCAAGAGCGACGCCACATCTTCAAGCGTTGCACCGGCCTCACTTGCATCGAGCAGGCGCATATAGAGCTTCAGGTGATTGCGATCATAGACCGTCACAGCCGCATCGTACGGTGGCGCGTCGGCGATCCTGTGCTGTCTCGAGGGCATGCGAAATCCTTGCAAGTTGGCCCATATTATTAATGAACTGGAAACCATAACCTAGCAAGCGCAGGCGGCGCAAACGTCGCCGGGTTGGTTGCAGCTTCGTGGCGGCCGCGTCGTTCGCCGCGTATTATAGTGCGTCGCATTAAAATACGCGACCCGCATTTTACTGGCGGATGGATATTCGGGAAGTATTTGGCGCGAACCTTCAGTATTTTAGGGAAAAAGCCGGCCTCAGCCAGGCCGCTCT
This sequence comes from Henriciella litoralis, assembly GCF_002088935.1. Lineage (NCBI taxonomy): Bacteria > Pseudomonadati > Pseudomonadota > Alphaproteobacteria > Hyphomonadales > Hyphomonadaceae > Henriciella > Henriciella litoralis. The sequence continues at coordinate 628,679 of NZ_NCSS01000004.1, read as the reverse complement.
GGCGGATAGGATGGGCGTTGACCGCGCTCATATAAGCGCGATGGAACGCGGGCAGCAGAACGTCACTATCATCACCCTCTGGCACGTGGCCGAGGCACTTGACGTCAAACCGGCCGAACTCTTGGACGATCAGCGGAAAAGCCGAGAGGCATGATGGCAGCCCCGCCTGGGAAGACCGGGCGGGGCTGTCGGGGCGTCAATCGCCGCTCTGGCGGCGTGACCGCGACCAGATAAGGCTGTAGCTCTCTTCGCCTTCGATGACGGTGTCGTCGAAGAGGTTGGCGTAGATCGGAGCGGTGAAACTCGGATCGTCGAGCTTGAGGCTCAGATAGTCGCGGCCCTCATTCGAGCGCTTGGACCAGGCGGCGCCGATCTCGACTCGGCCGACGAAGACGCGGTGGCTGGGTGCGTTGTCGTTCGCGCGATCCTCTTCCGGGATGATCCTTACATTCTTCGCTTGAACGCTGAGGGTGACGATTTCGCCGACGTACTCGTTGGCGGACTTCTTGAAGGTTCCGATGGTGGCCATGTCAGTTCTCCTTTTGGCTTTCGAGCCCGCGCCCGTCGCGGCCTCGATGGAGATCGACAAGGCCGGGACGACCGCCGACGCAGTCCGGAGGACCCGGAGCGTATGCGGAGGACAGCGGAGACGGAGTTTCTTGTTTCGCGAGGAATGGGCGTAGCCCAGGGGAAGAAAGTTCGGCTCCGCCGTTGCGGCCAAGGCGGTCGAGGCGTCAGCCGATACCGGCCAGATCAGTCCATGAGAGGCCGTGTCGGGCGTGGGTGATGAGGCTCAGGAGAAGTTCGTCACCGGCCAGCGCGACAGTCGAAAAACGCCGGCAACGAGCGTAGGCGATGAGCGATCGACATCGTTTCAGAGAAAAAGTTAAAACCACGCCGGATAGATTTGAACGAGACCGCTCCATTCTGACCTTGCGCGCCAAGGGCCGGATTGGGCATGTTCCTTCAACGCACGAAAGTGGCTGCGGAACGTGTCAAGCACGATCCCGGTTTCCACTTATCTGAACCTTAACCGTGGAGTGAATCCCCATTGACGTGAGCGATTTAGCCGTCTGTGGCTGCGTATCAAGCATGATGCGAATTGACACCGCCGGACTGCGTCTCTGGTCCTGCAAGGGATGCGATGCGCACCCATGCTGTCGCGCCGACGATGATTGCACCGATGCTTGCGAAGATGAGGGTCCACGTCTCGCCCGCGCCGCCGGTCTCAGAGAGACCCTTGACCGCGTGAAAACCGGCCAACCCGGCCGGCAAGGCATAGAGCGCGCCGATCGCCAGGCGGATGGTCGGTGACCGTATCGTGGCGAACGCGACTTGCCCGAGGATAAGAGCGACTGCGCCGGCGAATAGTGCGACAGCGATGGCGCCGATCGGCCCCGCGCCGTTTTCAAACGCATAGTAGCCGACAGTGACGGCGACGAAGAACGGAAGCGCATAGACGGCCAGGCTGAATAACAGCCAGCAGAGAAAGCCGAGGCCGACAACGCTCAGCAATGCGGACAGAAACATGGGCGGTCTCCTTCATGGATGGAGCGCCTCCACTAACCGCCACGGCGCTTTTCGAAGTATAGCGCAAAGCAGCGCACGCCGAAACCTTCCGGCGCGCGCATCAGGTGATGCATCTCAGGCATCACGCTGCCTGCGCTTTGTTGTTCTTCGGCCTGAAATCGAAGAGCGGGACGCCGAGCTTTTTGGCCTTGTCTGCCAGATTGTCCGTAATTCCCGACCCCGGAAAGAGGATGAGGCCGATGGGCATCGCCTCAAGAAGCGCGTCGTTGCGCTTGAACGGCGCCGCCTTGCCGTGGCGCTTCCAGTCCGGCTTGAAGACGATTTGCTGGCATTTGCGGTTATCGGCCCAGCACGCGGCGATCTTCTCGGCGCCTTTGGGCGATCCGCCATGCAGGAGCACCATGTCGGCGTGCTTGGCCTTCACACGGTCCAGCGCATCCCAGATCGCCCGATGGTCGGTGACGTCCAGTCCGCCGGAGAACGCAACCCGTGGTCCGCTTGGCAGGAGGGGTTCGATCTCCGCGCGCCGCTTCGCCGAGAGATAGTCGCGGCTGTCGATCATGGCCGCCGTCAGCGTCCGGTGACTGATCCGTGATCCCGAGTGCGGTCGCCAAGTCTGACCGATATGGGTCTCGAAGTGGTCGGCGGCGATATCGCGCATGAGCTCGTAAGCGTTGCGCCGCTCGATCAGCGTGGTTCCTTGCGCCGTCAGGGCTTCAAGTTCGACCGAGCGAATTTCCGACCCGTCCTGTTCGCGCTGCGAGCGTTTCTGGGCCTGCTCATTGTCGTCCAGGTCGCGGTCGACGCGGGCCGCTGTGCGATGAAACAGGTTGGTCACGGACCAGAGCAGGTCTTCGAGATCCGGTTCGAGACGCGTGTCTTCCAGCGTGGCGGCGAGCGCGTCGAAGATGTCGGCTATCGCACCCTGGAGGGCGTCGGCTTCGGGCAAGGGTCTCGGGTCGGGTTCGTCGGCGAAAGGCCGATAGCCATAAAGCTGCAATTCTTCGAGTACGGCCGCGGTTGCGGAGCTGGCCATTGGTTCGGTGGTCTCGGCGGTCATGGGATCGTCTCCTGTTCGGCATGAGCCGCGCCTCTCGCGGCCTTCCCGAGCGACGGGAAAGCGGGGGCTGTCCGGGACTGCACCGCCACGGCGGCCGGAGCCAGAGGCGGAGGACGGCGAAGGCGGCGCTCTTTTGTTTGGCGATGCAAAGCCGGGCCTTTACGCCCGGCGGCGGAAAAGAGCGCTGCCGCAGCCGTTGCCGGCCCGGTCAGTCTCCGCTCCGTCTCGCTCCTCTCGGAAGGCCGAAGGCGAGGCTCTCGAATTAGGAGGTGATCTGACGATGGCGACCAGACCAGTGACGGGACTGCTCGGCCGCTCAGTGTTCGTCGGAAAGCAACCGTGAGAAGTCGGTCGTGGCCAGTTGCTGACCCAGATGCGTCCCTAGGTCGTCCCGTCCGAGCTTGCGGAGGTCTTCGTTGAAGTCGCCGCCAAGAGAAAAAAGCCGGATCGTCTCGACACCGACGGCTCCTGCGCGTTCGGCCAGATTGGCCGCCGCCATGGCGCCTGCCTCGTCGTTGTCGGCGGCAATGTAGAGACGCCGAAGTCCGGTCGGCAGGATCAGCGCGGCGAGATGATTGGCCGACAACGCGGATATGACGGGCATGTTGGGCAAGGCCATGCGCACGGAGAGCGTGCTTTCCAGCCCTTCGCCAGCAGCGAGGATGTCGCTCGCAGTTCCGATCCGCACGCCATGGCCGAGCAGGTTCCCCATCGCCTTGCGTGATGGATCGAGGGGCGCCTTGCGAGCCGTCGCCGGGTCGAGCCATGTGCGGTGAACGCCGGTGAGATTGCCATTCCCGTCCGTGACCTTGGCGAGCAATGCAGGCCAGGTCTCCGGTGGGGTGTCTTTGGGCTGACCTTCTCGCCAATAGTAGCAGCACGGATGAAATCGCAGCGCTGGCGCGTCGCCAAGCCCGGAAAGACCGCGCCGATGAAGATAGCGCTCGGCGAGCGTTCCACCGACAGATCTTCCCATGGAGAAGAGGCGCCGTGCAGCCTCCGGCGATCCGGTGGGTGCGACCACGCGTTCGCGAGTTGGCGGTTCGGGTCGTGGGAGGCTCAGGAACAGCCGCGCCTCATCAAGCGTCTCGCCGAAGGTGCGAAGTTGCCGGGCGCCGGCGATGAGATCTAGCAGGTCGCCATGTTCGCCCGTGGCGGCGTCTGTCCATTTCCCGGCGGCGCCCGGACCGTGGGCTGGTCCCGTCAGGCGAACATAGAGACTGCGACCGGACGTGTTCTCGATGTCGCCGACGATCCAGTACCGGCCCTGCTTGCGGCCGTTGGAGAGGTAATGGCGGCAGACGGCCTCCGCCTCGCGGCCGAGCCGTCGTGCGATTTCGGATGCAGCGCTGTTCATTTGCGCCTCCATGCTGAGAGCAAAAAAGAAGGAGCCCGCCACAGTGGGCGGGCTCCAGGGGCGGCTGCGGGAGCCGTTGGGGGGCTTGGCTCCCGGTCACTCGGCCGCAGTGGCGAAGGCGTTGCCGGTGACAGCTTCATCATCGGTGATGACGACGGAATCGCCCATGGCCGTTTCGCCGCCGTTATCCGCCGATTGCGCTTCGCTCTCAGGGAGAGCCGGCATGTGCAGGACTTCGGGCAGCCAACCGGTTCCTTCGAGAAGCTCTTCGGCCGCCGCGACCATCTCTGGTTTCTTGAGACCAGCGATGCGGTCGGCCGCCCCGTCGCCCTTGGCTTCGCGCACCGCTTCCAGAATGCGGGCCTTGGTGATGCGTGCGAGATAGCTCTCGCCCGTCGGCGTCCAGCCCGCCGCCGCCATGTCGAGCCCGAGCGTCGCCGCCAGCACATCGGCATGGGCGAGTGCCCGCGGTCGGCGATTGTAGGGCTCCTGAAGGGCATTGACCGTCATGGCGACACAATGCGCGAACAGCGCCTCACGGCTGTCGCTGTCGAACCCGACCAGTGCGTCCCACAGATCTTCAGGCACCTTGGGAAGTGCCGCGAGCCAGTTTTCGGTGCGGGCGTCGACACTGAGCGCATAAGCCGTGTCGCCGAGACCCGGCGCCTGGGCGCCGAAACCGGCGCTGTGCGGGGTGATCTCGACGCAGCTATCCAGCGGATAGTGATAGAAGAGCCGGAGCGTCATCGCGTGCAGGGCGGCGAGGAACGCCGTCTGCGGATCGTTGGCGAGCGCGTCGCGAAGGGCGAGCGTGCGATGCGCCGTCAATTCCATGACGAGGCGGTCGGAGAGCGGCTTCAGGCCATCGTCTTCCTCTTCCGCCTCGTCGCTGGCGGCGGGGGTCGGAACGTCGTCGACGTCCTCCTCGGCAGACGCGTCCATCCCATCGACCTCGTCCTGTCCGTCGGATTCGACGGAAGGTTCATCCTCGGGACGGACATAGCCGCGTTCGACACGCAGACGGCCGTCATGGCCGATGCTGACGAAGACGCCGGCCACGGCGATTTCGTCCGGCTCGAAGCGGACGGGCCGCTCCTGCAAGGCCTCCATCGCCGTTTCGATCTCGCCGAGCCGGGTGTCGATATCTTCCGGGAACTCCTCGGCGTCGGCGTACTCGTCTTCGAGCTTGTCGTATTCGGCCTTCAGCGCGTGGAAGCTCGCGATCTCGTCCTCGCTCATCGGCTCGGTCTCGCCGATGATCCGGCGCAGGCCGTAGGTATGGCCGTAGGGAAAGTCCGTGCCGATCTCGATCCATTTCCAGCCCTCGGCGCGGATCGCTTCCGCATCGGTTTCGAGCTTTTCATCGACGAGTTTCGCAAGCAGGCCTGCATCCTGCAGCCAACCGCCATCATCGGACTGGAAGAGATCGCGAAGGATAGCGCCGGCGGCCGCCTCATAGGCGTCGAGCCCGACGAACTGCGCCCGCCGGTCGGAGGCGCGCACGGCGCCTTCGGTCAGCATGCGGCGGATTTCATAGGGCTGTTTCGCGTAAGTCCGTTTGATCGACTCCCAGACCTGTTCCTGGCGCTCATGGTCGGGATTGACCGTGAAAGCCATGAGCTGGTCGAGGGTCAGTTCCTCCTCGGCGTAGGCGTCGAGAAGCGACGGCGCGATGGCGGCGAGCTTGAGCCGCTGCTTGACGACATTCGCCGAGACGAAGAAGGCCGCCGCGATTTCTTCCTCGCTCTTGCCTTTCTCGCGCATCGCCTGGAAGGCGCGGAACTGGTCGAGCGGATGAAGCGGCGCACGCTGAACATTCTCGGCGAGACTGTCTTCTTCGGCGAGGCCGTCCGTGCGCACGATGCAGGGCACGGGCGCTGTGCGGTTCAGCCGCTTCTGCTTGACCAGAAGTTCGAGCGCCCGGTAGCGGCGTCCGCCGGCCGGGATCTCGAACATGCCGGTTTCAGCGCCGTCCTCATCCAGCACCGGCCGGACGGTGATCGAGGACAGAAGCGTGCGCCGGGCGATGTCTTCGGCGAGCTCGTCGATCGAGACGCCGGCCTTGACGCGGCGGACATTGGACTGGCTGAGCACCAGCTTGTTGAAGGGGATGTCGCGCGAGGCGCTGAGGGTGATTTTCTGAGACTTGGTCATGTCAGTTCTCCGTGGGCGGGCTGGCCGAAAGCCTCTCTCTCGACCTCCAAACCCGTCACGGAGAACCCGGCCCGCCTCTTCCTCTTGAGGAAGCGACGGACCGGAAAGGCGGAGCGCCGGCCGCAGCTACGCCGCGCGCTCGAGGAGCTTCTTCGCCTTGCCCTCCATTTCGAGCCGGGTGTCCTGCTGCGGCTTCGACCGGGCGACGGCGGTGATGCCCTGCACGAAATCGAATACGGACTCCGGCGGCCGACCTTCTTCGGCGAGGACTGTCTCGACGATTCTGGCCGTCTCCGCCTTGGAGAAGCCCCGTTTGCGGAGGAAGTCGGTGCGGTCATCGTCGCTGTGGGCGACGATGCGCTCGCGCGCTGCTCGAATGCCTTCGACGAAGGGTCGCGGCGAGGAGTCAGCGAAGCGGGTCAGCGCCGGCGCCGCCTCGTGCGCGAAGCGATTGGCGGCGTATTTGGAATGTCGGATGCTAATTTCCTGGAAGTCCTCAACGCCCCAGAGATTGCGGTTCTGGCAGACGGCGCGCAGATAGAAACTGGCGATGCCGAGCGTCTTCGCGCCGACTTCAGAATTCCAGCAATAGAAGCCCCGGAAATAGAGATCGGGAGATCCGTCGGACAGCTTGCCCGCCTCGATCGGGTTCATGTCGTCGACCAGGAAGAGGAAGACGTCTCGGTCGGAGGCGTAGAGCGTGGTCGTGTCCTTGGTGATGTCGACCATCGGATTGTAGACGCCGCTCGACCAGTCGAGCGTGCCGGGCACTTTCCAGCGTGTATCGCCGATGCCGTTGCCTGCGATCTTTTGCACGGCGGCGACGAGTTCGTGGTCATAGATGCGGCCATAATCCGGGCCGGTGACAGCGCGCAGCTCCGTGCGCCCATCCTCGGTTTCCAGCGTCTTGATCTGCTCGGCTTGGGTAGCGGTGAGCCCGTATTGCAGATTGATGCCCGCAAGCGGCGCCGGGAGCTGGCGCAGATAGGCCGCCGGCGCGCTGACTAGGCTGGCGAGCTGGCCGAAGCTCCAATGGGTCGGCGCGACCGGCGCCTCGGCGTCGGGCAGGATGAGCGCCAGGTTTTCCGGATCGTCGCGATGGGCTTCAACGCGGATCGCCGCGCTCTCGACTGTCCGCGTGCGGCTGCGCTCGGCGCGGCCCTTCACCGACGCGTAGAGCTCCGACAGGGACAGATAGCGCTCGTCATTCGGCCGGGAAAACCATTCCGAGGAGACGCGGCCGATCCGCTCTCCGCGCGAGATATCGACTTTGTAACCGCCGCTCGCGTCGCGCCGGCCGTCCAGGGTTTCAAGGTTGGTCATGGGTCAATCTCCGCGACAGGTCGGCCGAGAGCCTCTCTCTCGACCTCCAAACCCGTCACGGCGAAAGCCGCCGAACTCTTACTCTTTATCGGGGAACATGTTCGTCTTGATTGGCCAGGCATTTGGCGCAGCACCGCCGAACACCTGTCTTCGCCGCCGTTGACGCTTCACCCGGATGCGGAGCATTTCTCCGCGTACTACGGGGCGGCACAGTCGCTTCATGTCCAATTCCGTACCCAAACGCCGGCAGCGTTCGCGCGCGGCAAAAATTGATCTTTACGACTACGCGCAGATTCCGGAACCGAAGCCGCGTGGACGTCCCGAACCAGAGTTGACCGACTGGCGCGTCACCGATGAGTGGCTGAAGCGCGTGCCGGTCACTTCGTCCGAAGTGGATGTGTTTGAGGCCTGGTTCGGTGATCTGTTCGACGATTTGTTCGGCCCCTTGGGTTCGGTTGGCTCCTTGACAAAGTTATCATCTAAAGATAACCTAATATGACAGAGGAGACATACGATCCGAGCCTTGACGCCTTGCTCGATCTCGATGGCCAGGTGCTCGTCATCGACCCTGCGAGCAGGCATTGGGTGAAGTTCGTCGTTACGCGCGTGCCCGTTAGCCCGGAGAAGCCCCATGGGCTCGACTATTCGCTGACGCTGCACGGACCTGACGGCGAGCGGCTTGTCGGCTTCGACAATGCTCATCCTGTCGGCCGCCGCAAACGCGGAGAACCGCAGGATCACCGCCACCGGCTCCGGACCGTGCGTCCCTATGACTATCAGGATGCCGCGAGCCTGATCGTCGATTTCTGGGAGACGGTGGATGCAGTGTTAAAGGAGCGAGGCGTACTGCAATGACGACGTTGAAGATCGGCATCGCCGATTATGAGGAGATGAAGGCCCGCACCATGCGGATCGCCCGCGGCGAGCAAAAGCCGGGGCCGGACGATCCGAAGGTATGGTTCACATCGACCGAGTCCTTTGCCCAGGTGCTGTCAGCCGGTAATCGCGAACTGTTGCGGACCATCGCCGAACGCGCACCGGCTTCGCTTGACGAGTTGGCGGAGATGACTGGGCGCGCCAAATCGAACTTGTCGCGAACGCTGAAGAAGATGGCCGAATACGGTTTGGTCGAGATGGAACCGGAAGGGCGCCGGCGGCGTCCGCGAGTCCTCTACGACCGTGTTTCGCTTGATCTGACGTTGACCGGCGAGGAATGGCGAAAGGCAGCGGGAGGCGCATCATGAACGCACCGCAAAACGCCGTGAAGCTCCGCGCCGCGCTTTACCTGCGCGTCTCGACGACGCGGCAGGCCGAGCATGACGTCTCGATCCCTGACCAGAAACGCCAGGGCGAAGCGTGGTGCGAGGCGCGCGGCTACGAACTCGTCGAGACCTATGTGGAGCCAGGAGCGTCAGCAACGAACGACAAGCGCCCCGAATTCCAGCGCATGATCGAGGCGGGTACGTCCAAGCCCTCAGCCTTCGACATCGTGGTCGTCCACTCATTCAGCCGTTTCTTCCGCGACCATTTCGAGCTGGAGTTCTACGTCCGGAAGCTCGCCAAGAACGGCGTCAGGCTCGTCTCCATCACCCAGGAGATGGGCGACGATCCCATGCACGTCATGATGCGCCAGATCATGGCGCTGTTCGATGAATATCAGTCCAAGGAGAACGCCAAGCACGTCCTGCGCGCGCTCAAGGAAAACGCCCGCCAGGGCTTCTGGAACGGCTCGCGCCCGCCCGTCGGCTATCGCGTGGTCGCGGCCGAACAGCGCGGCGCCAAGACCAAGAAGAAACTGGAGATCGATCCGCTGCACGCCGACACGATCCGGCTGATCTATCGCCTCGCCCTGGAAGGGGACGGAACGCGCGGGGCCATGGGCGTCAAAGCGATCGCCACGCATCTCAATGGCAGGGGCATCTTCACGCGAGACGGCGGCCGCTGGGGCATCGGACAGGTTCATCGCATCCTGACCCGGCGGACCTATATCGGCGAGCATCAATGGGGCAAGCATCGCAAGAACAAGGAGCCGACCAAGCCGGAAGACCTGGTGACGGTTCCGGTTCCGCCGATCATAGACCGCAAGACCTTCGACGCCGTGCAGAAGCTGATGCAGGCGCGCAATCCCAAGGTCGCGCCGCCACGCGTAGTGACAGGACCAACCTTGCTGACGGGGATCTGCTTTTGCGGCAAGTGCGGCGGCGCCATGACCATCCGCACTGGCAAGAGCGGGCGTTACCGCTACTACGCCTGCTCGATCAAGGCGCGTCAGGGCGAGACTGGCTGCAAGGGCCGGACAATCCCGATGGATAAGCTCGATACGCTGGTTGCTCAGCATCTGGAGGAGCGTCTGCTGACGTCTGATCGGCTGGAAGAGGTTCTCGTCGATGTGCTCGACCGACGGCAAGAGCGCGCTGAGCGCCGCCGTGAGCACATCGCCGAACTGAACCGGCGGGCAACGGAATCGGAGCTGCGGCTGAAACGCCTTTACGACGCCATCGAGATCGGCGTCGCCGACCTCGACGATCCGGCGCTGAAAGAGCGCATCGCCGGTCTGAAAGTCCTTCGTGATCAGGCGAAAACCGACGCGGAACGCGCCGAAGCCATGCTCGACAGCGCCACTCATCAGGCCGTCACGCCGGAAATGATCGAGAGATTCGCCGCAGCGGCCCGCGAGAAAATGCGGTTGGAGGGCGGCGGCTATCGGCGCGATCATCTGCGCGCGTTAGCTCAGCGCGTCGAGGTCGACGAGCGCGAAGTGCGCATCATGGGATCGAAGAACGAGCTTCTGAGAACCCTAGCCGCCGCAAATAGCGCAGAATCGGCGGCGAACGGCGTGCCCAGTTTTATACCGAAATGGCGGAGAGAGAGGGATTCGAACCCTCGGAGCCCTTGCGAGCTCACTAGTTTTCGAGACTAGCCTATTCAACCACTCTAGCACCTCTCCGTGGGGCGGGGGGATAGCGCGGGGCGGACCTGTACGCAAGCCCCCGGATTCATGCAGGACAGGGTTTGACATGGGGGCACTGATAGTGTTTATCCGCGCCTTCATGTCCGGCGCCATGCGCGTGCGGATAATCAACTAATTACACCTTCCGGAAGGATGAGGCCATGTTCGCGGTCATTAAGACTGGTGGCAAACAATACAAAGTCGCTGAAGGCGATCAGATTGTTGTCGAGAAACTCGCAGCTGATATCGGCGCGGATGTAACATTTGACGTGCTGATGCTTGGTGACGGCAAAGACGTCACTGTCGGTGCGCCGCTTGTTGCAGGCGCGAGCGTCGTTGGCGAAGTCAACACGCAGCGCAAAGGTGACAAGGTCACCATCATGAAGAAGGTCCAGCGCTCGACCTACCGCCGCAAGAAAGGCCATCGCCAGCTTGAGAGCGTTGTCACGATCACCTCGATCCTGACCGACGGCAAGAAAGCTCCTGCGAAGAAGGCTGCTGCGAAAAAAGAAGACGCGCCGAAGGCCGAAGCTAAAGCGGCTCCGAAGACCGAGGCACCTGCTGCCAAGGCTGAAGCGGCACCGAAAAAAGAAGCTGCTCCGAAGAAGGAAGCAGCTCCTAAGGCAGAAGCGAAAGCCGATGCCAAGCCAGCAACCGACGAGCGCGGCCGTCTGGCCAAGGCCGAAGGCAAGAAGGATGATCTCAAGCAGATCTCCGGCGTCGGCCCTGCCATGGAGAAAAAGCTCAACGAAGCCGGTATCTTCCACTTCTGGCAAGTTGCAGACCTCAACAAGACCCAAGCCTCTGAGCTGGATGACGAAGCCGGTCTCGGCGGACGCATCGAGCGTGACGAGTGGGTCAAGCAGGCCAAGAAACTGGCAAAAGACGCCTGAAGTCTGTTATAGGCTTCAATCAGATCAAGGAGCGCCCTCATGGCACATAAGAAATCAGGCGGCTCGTCACGGAACGGTCGCGATTCAAATCCGAAATACCTTGGCGTGAAGAAGTTCGGCGGTCAGCACGTGATCCCGGGCAACATCATCATTCGCCAGCGTGGCACCAAGACCTATCCCGGCACAGGCGTCGGCATGGGCAAGGACCACACCCTCTTCGCGCTTGAGGAAGGCCGCGTCGAGTTCAAGCGTTCGCGCGGTGACCGTCAGTATGTGTCGGTCGTCCCGATGGCAGACGCTGCAGAGTAACAGGGCCGGTCTCTGGCCCTTGATGGCCGGATGATCGAACCAGATATTGCGAAGGGGAGACAGTCGGCTGTCTCCCCTTTTTGCTGCGCGGCAGGACGAGCATTGCATGACTGAGATCAGGACAGAGCGTTTTCTGCTTCGCCCGCCCGTTCTGGCGGATGCCGAGCGCATTACGGACATCGTGAGCGATCCGCGAATCTACAGGATGGTGGCCCGCATCCCGGCCGGTCAGCAGCTGGAACAGACGGGCCGCTGGATTCTCAGTGTCGAACGCGGCAGTGAATTCGGCACCGATCACGCCTTCGCCCTCATTGAGGACGATACATTGATTGGCATGATGGGCGCCCATCGTAGTCCCGGTGACGAGGTTTTCGAGCTTGGCTACTGGGTGGCACCCGAGGCCTGGAAGCGCGGCGTTGCGACAGAAGCGGGCCAGGCCGTTATTGACTGGCTGGCGGCCCGCGGACAGGCGGACGAAATCATCTCAGGCCATTTTGCTGACAATCCCGCTTCGGGCAGGGTACTTCACAAGCTTGGCTTCGAAGAAACGGGTATGTCCCCGGTTTTTTGTGCCGGGCGCGACCAGCAGGTCGATCACATCTTCATGGTACGCCGGGCCAAGGCGCGCTAAGGACTGAAACATGAAATTTCTCGACCAGTGCAAAATCTATATCAAGGCCGGTGACGGCGGACGCGGAAGCTCATCCTTCCGGCGTGAAGCCTATGTCGAATTCGGCGGGCCAGATGGCGGCGATGGCGGACGCGGCGGCGACGTCTATGCCGAGGCCGTCGAAGGCCTCAACACGCTGATCGACTATCGCTACCAGCAACACCATAAGGCCGAACGCGGCACCCATGGTATGGGCAAACAGCGCCATGGGCGGTCTGGCGAAGACATCACGATCAAACTGCCTGTCGGCACGCAGATCTTCGAAGAAGATCAGGAGACGATGATTGCCGATCTTACCGAGGTCGGACAGCGGGTCATGCTCGCCAAGGGCGGAAATGGCGGTTGGGGCAACCTCCACTTCAAGACATCGACCAATCGGGCCCCGCGCCGCGCCAATCCGGGCGAGGAGGGCGAGGAACGCACAATCTGGCTGCGCTTGAAACTCATCGCGGATGCGGGGCTTCTCGGCCTGCCGAATGCGGGCAAATCGACCTTCATGCGGGCTGCAACGGCCGCGAAGCCAAAAGTGGCAGATTATCCGTTCACCACGCTTCATCCCGGCCTCGGCGTTGTCGATATCGGCATGAGCACACGTTTTGTACTGGCTGACATTCCGGGCCTCATCGAAGGGGCTGCTGAAGGGGCAGGGCTTGGCCACCGGTTCCTCGGACATGTTGAGCGCTGCAAGGTGCTTCTGCATCTGGTTGACTGTACGCAGGACAATGTCGGCGACGCCTGGCGAACCATCCGCAAGGAGCTGGAAGACTACCAGCCGGAGATGGCCGACAAGCCAGAAATCGTTGCGCTGACCAAGGTGGACGCGCTCACCGAAGAGCTGATTGATGTTCAGGCTGCAGAACTTAAAGCCGCATGCGGGCAAGAGCCGCTGCGTATTTCCTCAGTTGCCCGCACTGGCGTTAAACAGGCGCTCAGCCTCATCGCGCGTGAGTTAGGTCAGCTGGAAGACCTCGAAGATGATGGCGCAGACGCCGAAGAGGGCTGGCAGCCCTGATGACGGGGCCGCTGACATCTGCGAACCGGGTCATCATCAAGACCGGGTCGGCGCTGATGGCATCATCAGGCACGCCGCGGCATGCCTGGCTGGCCAGTCTCGCGGCTGATATCGCCGCGCTGAAGGCGAGCGGAAAACAGGTGGTTCTTGTTTCCTCTGGCGCCGTTGCCCTCGGCAAGGGGTTTCTCGGGCAGAAGAGACCCCGCAAACTTGAAGACAAACAGGCCGCCGCTGCGCTTGGCCAGCCACTGCTGATGGCGGCCGTCGCAGGCGCGCTTGCGCCGCATGGCATTCACGCGGCGCAGGCTCTGCTGACCCTGGAAGATACAGAACAACGCCGCCGATGGCTGAACGCCCGTGCGACGCTCGATACGCTGCTCAGCGCAGGCGCTGTGCCCGTCATCAATGAGAATGATACGGTTGCGACCGACGAGATTCGCTATGGCGACAATGACCGCCTTGCCGCCCGGGTCGCACAGATGCTGAGCGCCGACGTGCTCATCCTCCTGTCTGACATCGATGGCCTATACACCGCCGATCCGCGCAAGGACGCCTCGGCCAGGCATATCGCCGAAATCACGGAACTCACCGAAGCCCATGACGCGATGGCGGGCAGCGCCAATAGCGAGGCCGGCGTCGGTTCGGGGGGCATGGCGACCAAGCTGCAGGCAGCGCGGATTGCGTTCGGTGCGGGTTGCGCGACCGCAATTACGATTGGCGACCGGGATAGGCCTGTCTCCGCTCTCATTGATGGGGCGCGGGCGACATGGATTATGCCTTCGGTTACGCCAGCAACGGCACGTCAGACCTGGCTGAAGGGGCATTTGACACCTGAAGGGGCGATCTTGATCGATGCAGGCGCCGCGCGTGCGCTGCAGTCTGGCTCCAGCCTGCTGGCGGTCGGTGTGTCGGGCATTGAGGGGCGCTTTGAAAAGGGCGCTGCCGTCGCCGTGAAGTCGTCTGAAGGCGCTGTCATCGCCAAGGGCGTGACGGCCTATGACGCAGCCGATGTCCAGCGAATCGCCGGCGCGCATAGCGATGATATAGAGGCTCGCCTCGGCTATAGAGGCCGCCCTGCCGTCATTCACCGGGATGATCTCGTCCTGGAAAGCTAAACCTGCTTCCAAGGCGCTTGACGAAAGCGGCCAAGGCTGGCCCAGTGCGGAAAATTGGAGGAAACCCCATCACCGCACGATTGATCGGCTTCTGGCTCGGACCGGCCCTGGCTGCGACCATGGCGTTGCTCGGCGCGCCGGACGGCCTGGACACACCCGCATGGGGCACTGCCTGCCTGCTCGTCTGGATGGCCATCTGGTGGGCGACCGAAGCCATTCCAATCCCGGCGACGTCGCTTCTGCCGCTGGTTGTGCTGCCACTGATTGATGCTGGCAGCCCCCGCCAAGTTGGCGGCGATTATATGCACCATATCGTTGTGCTCCTGCTCGGCGGGTTCATTATCGCGATGGGGATTGAGCGCTGGAATCTGCACAAGCGGATCGCGCTAAACGTCGTCCACCACTTCGGATCCTCACCCCGCCTTCTGATCCTCGGTTTCATGATCGCAACGGCGCTCTTGTCCATGTGGATCAGCAATACAGCGACGACGCTCATGATGGTGCCAATCGCGCTATCAGCCGGAGCCGCTCTTGGCGGTGACAGGAGGGCTTTCACGACTGCGCTTCTGCTTGGTGTCTGTTACGCCGCTTCTATTGGCGGGGTCGGCACGCCTATCGGCACGCCGACAAACCTGATTGCGATCAACTGGCTACAGGTTGAGGCCGGCGCAGAAATCGGGTTCCCGCAATGGATGGCATTCGGCCTTCCGGCGGTCTGCCTGATGATACCCGCGGCATGGTGGGTGGTGACGCGGAGTCTGGGGCGCATGGACTCGTCCCGTGCTATTGGGGACGATGTCGAGCATCAATTGTCTGCTTTGGGCGGTATAACAACACCAGAAGCACGCGCCGCCGCCGTCTTCGGCCTGATCGCGTTTCTCTGGGTGACGCGCCTTATCGTGGTGAACGCACTTGAGGCCGCCGGCTGGCCGCTCCTGTCGAGCTATAGCGGCGCACAGGTCGATATGATGATTGCGATCTTCGGCGCTGTCCTGATGTTCATCGTGCCTGCCAGCAAAGAGGAAGGGCGTGCCCTGCTTAACTGGGACGAGGCCGAAAAGCTGCCCTGGGGCGTGCTCATTCTGTTTGGCGGCGGCATTGCGCTCGGCAATGCGGTGTCTCGCACGGGTCTCTCAGCCTGGATCGGCGATCAGCTCGGCGTTCTGTCGGTGTTGCCACCGCTCTTCTTTATCGTCGCCGTTGTGACGCTGGTCATCTTCCTGACAGAGCTGACCTCAAACGTTGCCACGATGACGACGCTGGCGCCCATTCTTGGTGCTTTGTCCATCGCGGTCGGAGCTGCCCCTGAAAGCCTGCTGGCCCCTGCCGCCGTAGCAGCCTCTTGCGCCTTCATGCTGCCGGTCGCCACCGCGCCCAATGCGATCATCTATGCGAGCGGAGAGGTGACGATTGGACAGATGATCCGCCGCGGTCTTTGGGTGAATTTGATAGGCGTCGTGATTATCAGCGTCATCGGCTACTATATCGCGCCAATGGTTCTCTGATGGGGGACTAGTCGTCCTCGTCGCGCTCGCCGAAGCCGTCAGCAATCATCGCGCTAACCGCGTCGACGGCGGCCGCCGCATTCGGCCCGCTGGCGCGCACGTCGACCTCGCTGCCTTGGTGAGCCGCCAGCATCAGCAGATCCATAATGGAATGCGCATGCGCCACATCACCATTACGGACGACAAAGACCTGCGCCGGAAGTGTGCTTGCCAGTCGCGCCAGTTTCGCAGAGGCCCGCGCGTGCAGACCTTTGCGATTGACGATCTGAACCCGCCGCTCAACCGTTGTTCCCTGGTCGCTCACGCCGTCCGATCCATGACTTCTGACGCGACCCGAATATAGTTCTGGCCTGCATCGCGGCCGACCCGGACAGCTTCGTCCAGCTTCACGGTCTCGCGCACTTCGATCAGCTTGATCAGCATCGGTAAATTTACCCCGGCGATGACGTCGATCTTTGCATCGGGCATGACTGAAATCGCGAGGTTCGAGGGAGTCCCGCCGAACATGTCGGTCACGATGATGACGCCTTTACCCGTGTTGCAAGCCGCGACCGTTTCTCTGATCTGCTCACGGCGCGCATCGATATCGTCTTCAGCTTCAATAGAGATCGAACGGAAATAGTCCTGTTCGCCGACGACATGCTCGGTCGCGCGAACAAGTTCTCGCGCCAGTTTTCCATGGCTGACCACAACGATCCCGATCATGCGCCCTCAACACGTTTCCCGCAAAACGGATGCTGACAGACGAGGCGTATACGTCAAGACGGTTTCGTGACGAAGATGGGTTATGTTGCGGGAAGTTCTACGATAAATCGCGCACCGCCCTCGGCGCGGTTCTCGGCCCAGACATGGCCCAGATGTGTATTGGCGATCTGGCGAACGATTGAAAGGCCGAGCCCTGAATTGCGTCCGAACGCAGATCCCTTGGGTCGGTCAGTATAGAAGCGCTCAAAGATCTTCTCGAATTTGTCATCCGGTATGCCGGGGCCTTCATCTTCAACAATGATGCGGGCCGTTGTCTGTGGGCCGATGCGGCCCTGTTCGACGCGGACAAATACCTTGCCAGCGGGCGGTGAGAAAGACAGGCCGTTATCGATCAGATTGCGGATGACCTGTCCGAGTGGGCCCTCTCGGCCACGCACGCGAAGGCCCGCGCCCATGGTGGCATCCTCATAGACGACACTCGCCTGATCGTCCTCGATGGCCAGATACTCATAAGTCGCGACAATATCGGCGACAAAGCGCGCAATGTTGAGCGTCTCCGTCGGTACCCGCGTGATCTCGGCTTCCAGCCGTGACGCATTCGAGATGTCGGTGATCAGCCGGTCCAGCCGCCCGACATCATGCGCGATGACCTTGTGCAGCTTTCGCATGGCCTCGGGATTGTCCTGCACGCGTTCGGCGGTCTCAACGGCGGAACGGATGGAGGTCAGTGGGTTCTTGATCTCATGGGCGACGTCGGCGGCAAACCGCTCATTGGAGGTGATCCGTTCGAACAAGGCCTCGGTCATCGCTTCCATTGAGCTGGCGAGCGCGCCAATTTCGTCGCGCCTTCGAGTGATGCGCGGCAGGTTCAATTCCTGGCTGCTGCCTGACCGCACCCTGTCCGCTTCCTCAGAGAGGCGCCTCAGTGGACGGGCAATCCCGATTGTCAGCAAGGCAGATGTTATGAGTGCGACGAGAACAGCCACGCCAATGAACGGGATAAGCGCGGCGCGCTCAGCCCGGATAATCTCGTCAATATCGTTCGATTCCAGCGTCAGGACGCCGACGACAGCCGAAACATGCTGCACGGGCAGGGAGACCGAAATAATGCGTTGGCCGCGATCATTGAACCGCTGGCTCGCGGCCTCACCGCCCGCCATTGCGACGGCGTATTCCTGCTCGAATGTCTGTGTTCGAACTGCATCACCACCGCGATTCGGCACCAGCGCCCCGAAGGTCGAAACGGCCCATTCCGAAAGACTGCGACTCCAGCGTGAGAGCTGGCTCGGCTCCTGCAGCGGCGGAAGCCCGGAAACGATGACGCGGTCAGACAGGAAATAGCTGTCACCGACCAGCTCACCATCCGGGTCATAGACCTTCCCGCGAACAGAAACCGGCAAGGAAAGGTCAGCGAGCGTCGCGCGGGCCAGTTCCTCATCCATGACAGGCTCTGGCTGGCCAAAGGTTGCGCCTTCGGCCAGCAGATTTGAGAAGACCTGCGCCTGTCCGACGAGGTCCTGTTTCTTGGCAACGACAAAGCTCGCCCGCATCTCGTTCAGCACCATGGCGCCGATAATGAGAATGGCGAGCCCCGCCAGATTGGACGCAAAGATCAGCCGTGCGATGCGCGAACTCAGCAAATGCTTGCTGGGTTTAGGGACACGTCTACCGGTGTGATCCTTGCGCGCCATGCCGTGTTGCCTTTGCTGCGCCGATATCAGGCGTCAGCAGCGACTTTCATCGAGACAATCGAGTCCGGGTCGCGCACAGGTTCGCCGCGCTTCAACTGGTCGACATTGTCCATGCCTTCCACAACCTGGCCCCAGACGGTGTACTGCTTGTTCAGGAAGCTGGCATCGTCGAAGCAGATGAAGAATTGCGAGTTGGCCGAGTTTGGATTGTTCGTCCGGGCCATTGAGCAGGTGCCGCGAACGTGCGGCTCATTGTTGAACTCCTGCTTCAGGTCCGGCTTGTCGGAGCCGCCTGTGCCGGTGCCATTCGGGCAGCCAACCTGCGCCATGAAACCGTCGATCACGCGGTGAAAGACGATGCCGTCATAAAAGCCTTCGCGGGCCAGTTCCTTGATGCGCGCAACATGGTTGGGCGCGAGGTCCGGGCGAAGTTCGATCTTCACCGGGCCCTTGGTGGTTTCCATCAGAATTGTGTTCTCGGCGTCAGCCATGTGTAGTCTCCATTGATAATCTGCCCCCCGGCATAAGGCCCTGAAGCGAGTGAGCAAACCCCCCATCGCATTCGCTTGCGTCACTTGGGGCGACAAACTAAGCCTCAGGCCAACCAATCGGAGGAAACCAGACAATGAGCCTTTCACTTTACGATGCCGTCATCCCATCCATGAAGCAGATGGTCGGGAGTATTCAGGGCGTGCTTGAAAAAGGCGCTCAGCACTATGAAGGCAAGGGCGAGTCGCCAGACAGCCTGCTGACCGACTGCATTCACGAGACAATGCTGCCGCTGACCTTTCAGCTCAATTCGGTGATCCATCATTCCTTTGGCGCCATCGAAGGCGTGCAGGCCGGCGAGTTCAATGCCGTCTCCGGGCTCGATACGCCAGACTATGCCGGTTTTCAGGCAAATCTGGCCAAAGCAGCGCAATCGCTGGCCGATCTTTCGGCTGACGACGTGAACGCACTTGCCGGCAAGGACGTGATGTTCAAATTTGGTGAGATGCGCATGCCGTTTACCGCTGAAGGCTTTCTCTTCTCATTCTCAAAGCCCAACCTCTATTTCCACGCGACAACCGCCTATGACATTCTTCGCATGAAGGGCGTGCCGCTTGGCAAGCGGGACTTCCTTGGCCAACTTCAGCTGAAGGGCTAGGCCGCCTGGTGTCCACCGAGGGCGGCAAGCTCGTCCTCGGTGAAAACGCGTGAGCGGGTCAGGAAGCGCTTTTCCCGGCCATTGTCGAGCGAGAACATCCCGCCGCGGCCCGCCACGACATCCAGGATGAGCTGGGTGTGTTTCCAGGCCTCGAACTGGCTGCCGGAAATGTAGACCGGCACACCCGCCACCTCACCCAGCTTCACGTCCCGCTCACCGATCCTGAAATCGTCGGCCGGATAGCACATCGGGCTGGACCCGTCGCAGCAGCCGCCCGACTGATGGAAAATGATGTCAGGATAGTCTGCCTGGATTTCCTCAATCAGATCATGTGCGGCCTGCGTCGCAAGGACACGGGCAGGCGTTTCAGGCGAAGTCGAGGACGATCCGGCCATCAATTTTTCCTTCCACCATCTTGCCGAAGACATCATTGATCTCTTCCAGGCGTGCTGTCGCTGTATGGGCCCGCACAGCGCCCGCTGCCGCAAAGTCGAGCGATTCCTGGAGGTCCAGCCGCGTGCCGACAATTGACCCGCGCACGGTGATCCCGTTCAGCACCATGTCAAAGATAGGCAGGGGGAAATCGCCAGGCGGCAGGCCATTCAGCGAAACTGTCCCGCCGCGGCGCACCATTCCAAGGGCTTGTTCAAACGCTTTCGGCGAGACGGCCGTCACGAGTGCGCCGTGCGCACCGCCAATTTCCTTGCGCAGGAATATCGCCGGGTCGGTCTCCATGGCATTTACTGTCACATCGGCGCCGAGCTGGCTGGCCAAAGCCAGTTTTGACGGGTCGATATCTACCGCCGCCACCCGGCGGCCCATCGCTTTGGCATATTGCACAGCCATATGGCCGAGGCCGCCAATACCGGAAATCACCACCCAGTCGCCGGGTTTGGTGTCCGTCATCTTCAGGCCCTTATAGACGGTCACGCCTGCACAGAGGACGGGGGCAATCTCCACAAAGGAAATATCCTTTGGCAGGTGGCCGACATAGTTCGGGTCGGCGATCACATATTCCGCAAATCCGCCATTGACCGAATAGCCGGTATTTTGCTGGCTCTCGCAGAGGGTTTCCCATCCGCCGAGGCAATGTTCACAATGGCCGCAGGCAGAATAGAGCCACGGCACGCCCACCCGGTCGCCTTCCTTCACATGGGTGACGCCTTTTCCTACGCCGGAGGCATAGCCGACACCCTCATGGCCCGGAATGAAAGGCGGCTCGGGTTTGACAGGCCAGTCACCATGCGCAGCGTGCAGATCGGTATGGCAGACCCCGCAAGCTTCGATCTTTACCTGGATTTCGCCGGGGCCTGGCTCCGGTGTCTTCACTTCTTCAAGGACAAGCGGCTTGCCGAATTCACGCACAACCGCAGCCTTCATTGTCGACTCTGTCATGGGGGTGTCTTTCTTTAAGGTACTGGAATAGGGGGAATTTCTCCGTCAGGCGCCTACGTGGCGGCTCTGGAGATCTGCCCCAGGGCCGCCACGCATCAGACTGTGTCCTAGAAGAAGCCGAGCTTCTGCGGCGCGTAACTCACCAGCATGTTCTTGGTCTGCTGGTAGTGATCCAGCATCATGCGGTGGTTTTCACGCCCGATACCGGACTGCTTGTATCCGCCAAAGGCCGCGTGGGCTGGATAGGCGTGGTAGCAATTGGTCCACACCCGGCCAGCCTTGATGGCGCGGCCAAAGCGGTAACAGGTGTCTGCTTCGCGGGACCAGACGCCGGCGCCAAGACCATAGAGCGTGTCATTGGCGATGGAGAGGGCTTCCTCATTGTCCTTGAACGTGGTCACGGACACGACCGGCCCGAAGATTTCTTCCTGGAAGACCCGCATCTTGTTGTGGCCCTTGAACACGGTTGGCTTCACATAGAAGCCGCCCTCAAGATCGCCCGGCAGGGTCAGGCCTTCGCCGCCGATCAGCACTTCGGCGCCTTCCTGACGGCCAATGTCGAAATAGGAGAGGATCTTGTCTTTCTGCTCGGATGAGGCCTGCGCGCCGACCATGGTGTCGATGTCGAGCGGGTTGCCCTGCTTGATCGCGGCAACACGCCTCAGGGCCCGTTCCATGAACTCGTCATAGATTGACTCATGGATGAGGGCGCGCGACGGGCAGGTGCATACCTCGCCCTGATTGAGGGCGAACATGACAAAGCCTTCGATCGCCTTGTCGAAATAGTCGTCATCCTCGCGGCAGACATCCGGGAAGAAGATGTTCGGCGACTTGCCGCCGAGCTCCAGCGTGACCGGGATGAGGTTTTCCGACGCATATTGCATGATGAGGCGTCCGGTTGTCGTCTCGCCGGTGAAGGCGATTTTTGCGATCCGGTTCGATGAGGCGAGCGGCTTGCCAGCTTCAAGGCCAAAACCTTGCACGACGTTGAGAACGCCGGGCGGCAGAAGATCGCCAATCAGCTCAAGCAGGACGCAGATCGAGGCCGGTGTCTGTTCGGCCGGCTTCATCACCACGCAATTGCCGGCTGCAAGGGCCGGGGCCAGTTTCCAGGTCGCCATCAGCAGCGGGAAGTTCCAGGGAATGATCTGGCCGACGACGCCAAGTGGCTCATGGAAGTGGTAGGCGACCGTATCATGGTCGATCTCGCTGATGCCGCCTTCCTGGCCGCGGATGGCGCCGGCGAAATAGCGGAAATGATCAATGGCGAGGGGCAGGTCGGCCGCCATGGTCTCGCGGATCGGCTTGCCATTGTCCCATGTCTCCGCGATGGCGAGGGTTTCGAGGTTCTCTTCCATCCGGTCTGCGATCCGGTGGAGGGCGAGCGCGCGTTCCGCAACCGATGTCCGGCCCCAGCTATCTGCAGCGGCATGAGCGGCATCGAGCGCTGCTTCAACATCGCTCGCGTCTGACCGGGCAATCTGGCAGATGACCCGTCCATTGACCGGTGAAACATTATCGAAGTAGCGGCCAGCCTTTGGCTCTGCCCATTTGCCGCCGATGAAATTGCCGTAGCGCTCTTTAAAAGGCGCTTTCATGATGCCGTGGCCGAGTGTCTGCGTGTCCATATCTGATCTCCCTTTTCTGGCTGCCTCCTCTATTGGGCAGCCGATGGGAGCAATATCCGGCGGCGCGCGGGCGGCGTCATCAGGCCGGCTTTATGGACGGGGCTCTATCTGTCTCAGCTCTGAGACAGGCGCCCCCTAATTGTTTGTGGACGTATCCATGCCGAGGCGATTTAGGCGCCGGTAAAGCGTTGCGCGGCCAACACCGAGCGAGCGGGCCGCCTCGGACATATTGCCATTGGCGCGCAGGATGGCGCGTTTCAGCTCGGCGCGTTCTGCGGCCGCGAGGTCGCTTTTCGCAGGCGTTCCAGCCAGCACGTCGGCGGCTGGGCGCGGCTCAAAGGCAGGTGTGTCGCCGAGGCCGAATTCAGCGCGTGCGGCGCGGGTCGCGCCGATCACGACATCGTCACTGTCTATGGCAAGCAGGACTGCGCCCGCGCGGCCATGCCGTTCACCCATGACGATCCGGGCGCCCTCGAAATGAGCGCGGAAATTGTCGCTCTCGATACGTCTTGCCGTATCGCAGACGCTCGCGGCGATCAGCTGCGAGAAGGTGCCGGTGAGATCAGCGCGGCAGGACGAGACGTCGAGCGCCGCGACAAGCTCTCCCTGATGGTCATAGATCGGCGCGTCGATACAGCTCATGCCCGTATTGCGGCTATGGAAATGCTGGTCCTGGTGAATGGTGACAGCGCGTTTCTCGGCAAGGCAGGTGCCGATGCCATTGGTGCCTTCGCGCGCTTCGGACCAGTCGGCGCCTTCCCATAATCCCCATGAGCGGAAGGCGGCCTCATCGCCGGCCATGCCGCGCCGTTCGAGAATGATGCCGTCCGCATTGGTCATCAGAACGCTGCAGCCTGCTTCACCAACAGACCCAAACAGGCGGTCGAGAGAGGGCGACGCCACGCGCAGCAATTGTTCAAGCGGAAGACGCGCCTCGGTAAGGGCCTGTTGCGTCAGGAGATCAGGGCCGCGGCGCTCTTCCGGCTCCAGCCCGTATCGCTTCAACGAGCGGCGCCAGGAGGCAACAAGCGAAGAGCTGGCCGCGCCATTTTTGGACTCGGCGGCTTCACGCACGCGGTCAGCATGCGATGCTGAATTTGAGCGGCTTGTATCGGCCATCTATTGTTTCCTCGACGCTGATCATAGCAGATCGCGAGAGAAAACGAATAATTCTTTCTCAGAAGCGCCGATCAGCTCTCATTGTAGCGATAGCCAACGCCGTACAGCGTCTCGATCGCGTCGAATTCATCATCGGTTTCGCGGAACTTCTTGCGAAGCCGCTTGATGTGGCTGTCGATCGTGCGGTCATCGACATAGATCTGGTCGTCATAGGCTGCGTCCATCAGCTGGTCGCGGCTTTTGACATAGCCGGGCCGCTGGGCGAGCGATTGCAGGATCAGAAATTCGGTGACCGTCAGGCGAACGGGCTCTCCATCCCAGGAGCAGGCATGCCGGTTTGGATCGAGCGTCAGACGCCCGCGAACAATCGGCTTCTGGTCACTCTCGTCGGCAGCCGCTTCGCCGCCGCGTGACCGGCGCAGGACCGCCTTGACGCGTTCGGACAGGAGACGGTTGGAGCAGGGCTTACGAACAAAGTCGTCCGCGCCGATATTGAAACCGATGACCTCATCGATCTCCTCGTCCTTGGACGTAAGAAAGATGACCGGAAGCTCAGATGTCTGGCGCAGGCGCCGTAGCAGCTCCATGCCGTCCATCTTTGGCATCTTCACGTCAAGGATGGCGAGATCTGGCGGAACTTCGGTCAGACCGGACAGCGCCGACAGGCCGTCATGATACGTCTTGACCGTATAGCCTTCAGCTTCAAAAAATATCTTGAGCGATGCGACAATGTTCTCGTCGTCATCTACCAGGGCCAATGTTGCCATGATCGCCTCCTTTAAACCCGCCTTGGACCGACCGGAAAATCTCTTGCGACGCGTTGAACCATGGTTCTCGCCGCATCGGAAGCCCCCGACCGCCGATTACTAAAACGTCATCGTGTGGCCGTCCTTCGGTGAGAGCTGGACCATTTCTGGGCAAGCGCTGTCCCGCTTTGCCACAATTGCCGGTCTATACATCCTGATAATTGAGCACGATTCTTGCTTCTCGCCTGTCAGGCTAGTTTTGCAAGGACAGGCAAATGACCAAGAATCGCATTGATTGGGTCGATTACGGCAAGGGTATCTGCATCATTCTCGTGGTGATGATGCACTCGACACTCAACTATGGAGAGATGGTGCATGGCACCGGCTGGATGCATGATGTGGTCGCCTTCGCGCGCCCGTTCCGCATGCCGGATTTCTTCCTGATTGCGGGGCTGTTCCTGTCAAAGTCCATCAACGGACCTCTGACAGACTATATTGACCGCAAGGTCATCCACTTTGCCTACTTCTACATCCTATGGCTCGTCCTGCAGACAGCGGCGTTTGAGGCAAACCTGTTGCTGAGTGATCCGGCCGCTGTTGGCATGATCTTCTTAAAACAGCTTATTTTTCCAGCCAGTAGCCTCTGGTTTATCCATCAGCTTCTGTTCTTCTATGTCGCGACGCGCCTCTTGCGCCGTGTGCCGGTCCTACTTGTTTTCGGCGTCGCCGCGGTCGCTCACAGTGCGCTCTATGCAGAGCTGTTTACGGCCCCATGGTCCGTCATTGAACGGTTTGCGAACTGGTATGTCTTCTTCTTCGCTGGCTATGCCTTCGCGCCGCTGATCTTCAGCTTCGCCGAGAAGATGCGCAACCATTGGCCTGTGGCGCTTGCCAGCCTTCTGACCTGGGGTGTCTGGAATGCGGCCCTCGTTCATATGGGCTATGCCGATCTTCCCGTCGTCAGCCTTGTTCTCGGCTTTGCGGGGGCCTTCGCGATCGTCACAGTCGCGGCCCTGCTGGCCCGTTTCGAATTGGGACACGTGCTTCGCTATGCAGGTAAGAATTCGATTGTCATCTATCTCACCTTCTTCATTCCGATGAAGGTGGCGCAGAAGGGGCTTGCCGCGACTGGCCTCATTCCGGACATCGGCACGGCTTCGCTGGTGATCCTGGTGTTTGCTGTCGCAACGCCTCTGATCTTCCATTGGATGATCAAGTCGACGCCGCTCAGCTTCCTCTATGTCCGTCCAGCCTTCCTTCGGATCGGGCATCATAAGGCAGCAAAGCCAGCGGCGCGTAGCCTGGCAGACCCGAAAACGGTCTAGCGCCCATCGCCTCCGGCGTGGCAGGGCTTGCAGGCTTTGCCACGCCGCCGCTATCTTCCCCTTGCCGGACCGGCGGATGGGGGACTGAATGATCAGACTGATCGCAATTGTCTTTGCTGTTATCGCGCTTGCCATGCCGGCGATTGCTGAGCCGCGTATCGCGCTTGTCATCGGCAATTCTGACTATGAAACAACGGGTTGGAAGCTACAGAACGGCGCGCGCGATGCCCGGCTGATGAAGGCTGCGCTTGAGGGACTCGGCTTTGAGGTTGAGGCGATCACGAATGCCGATGAAGATGAGATGGAAGAGGCGTTTGCGAGCTTTGGGGCCCGCCTGAAAGAGGCCGGTCCCAATGCGACGGGGTTCTTTTTCTTTGCCGGTCATGGGGTTCAGTCCGAAGGTCTCAATTACCTCATTCCGACAGAACTTGTTGCTTATACAGAGGCCGATGTCTGGGCGAATGCGCCGCGGCTTGAGCTGCTGTTCCGTTACCTCGAAAATGCGGGAAACGCGGCCAATTTCATTGTGCTCGATGCGTGCCGGAATAACCCGCTGCCATCGGCGGTTCGCACCACCGGTGGCGGTCTGGCCGCAACGGGACGGGTGCGGGGAACACTGATCGCCTACTCAACCGCGCCGGGCGCCGTTGCCGAGGAAGGCGCCGGGAGAAATAGCGAATTCACCCTGGCGCTTGCCGAACTTATCAGCCAGCCGGGACTGTCAGCGGAGACCCTTTTTCGCCGGGTTGCGACGCGGGTAGAGACGCGGACGGGATATCGTCAGCAGCCCTGGATCGAGAGCGGTCTGCGCGGAGATGCCGACTTCTGCTTTGCGGGCTGTGAGACCGATGAGGAAGGCCGCGATGAAGCTGCGGCGCTGGCCGCCTCGCTCGGCTCTGACAGCGCGGTGGTGCTGCAGAGTTTCCTCGCCGCTTTCCCCAAATCGCGCAGCCGAAGCCTCGTCGAGGCGAGGATTGATGAGCTTGATGGAAATTCATCCGTCTCAACGGGGCCGATCCTCGGTCGATCCCTTCCCAAAACAGAAGATGGGCCTGAAGAAGAGGCACCGCCCCAGCGCACCGAGGGCGAGGTCAAAGCCATTCTCGGCGTCAGCACGCTGATCAGTGATCTCGTCGCGCCATGGCGCAAGGATGTCATGCAAACCGCAGCGCGCGCAGCCGTTCTGGCGCGCACACCGGTGTCGGAAGACACGACACGGATCAATGATGACAGCCTGTTCGTGTTCTTTGAGGAAGGCTCCAGCGCGCTCGATGAAGAGGGCGCCACCAACCTTGGGCTTTACGCACGCTATACGGCGGGGTCGCTGCCGGAAGGAACGCATGTGAAGGTCGTTGCAGGCTGCTCAAAGGACGAGAAATCCGGCAGTCTTTGCCGCG
This sequence comes from Henriciella litoralis, assembly GCF_002088935.1. Lineage (NCBI taxonomy): Bacteria > Pseudomonadati > Pseudomonadota > Alphaproteobacteria > Hyphomonadales > Hyphomonadaceae > Henriciella > Henriciella litoralis. The sequence continues at coordinate 601,648 of NZ_NCSS01000004.1, read as the reverse complement.
AACGTGCCAATAATGTTGAGCAGTTTCTCGTCAGCCAGGGCGTGCCGCAATCTGCGTTTCTGGCGAGCCAGAGCTATGGGCGCTACCGCCAGCTGGAAGACACTGGTTTCGGCATCGACGAGGCACCTTTGAATCGATACGCGATGGTGCAAATTATCGATTAGCCCTCGCAAAACACGGTATCGTAGCGGTGTCGCAGAGCGGCCTTTTAGTGTCGTGGCAGTGTTTTTCTGGAGCATCTGACGGCGATTCCGCGTCCAAAGCGCCGCTCAGTTGACGCACGCGTCATATTTGCTTCACGCGTGAAGTGTTCTATCTCCATCGCGAATGAGTTCTTTGCCCCCCTCCGGACAACAAGATGGGTCTGACGACGTCGAGGTGATCGCCGCCCCGGCCGGAAAGCCTGCGCCGCCTGAGCGGAGATTATCGAAAACCGAGACGCTTTTGCTCACCCTGGCGTGCGCAGTTGTCACCGCGAATGCCTATTATATTCACCCGATCATTTCCGAGGTGGCCAATACGTTCGATGTTGGCCACGGCCTGATTGGTATCGTGCCGGGGGCCAATCAGATTGCGCTGGCGCTGGGTGTGCTGCTTCTCCTGCCACTCGGTGATCGGATTTCGAACCGCAAGCTGGTGACAGTGACGGTGGCCGGTCAGTTCATCTCGATCGCCTGCATGGCGTTTGCGCAGGATTTCAGGCTGTTCACCCTGGCTTCGACGGTGCTCGGCTTTTTCACCATCGCGCCTTATCTTCTGCCGACCTATGCGTCCAAGCGCGTTGACCCGGCGAGGCTGGGCGCGGTCACCGCAATGCTGACGACCGGTGTGGTCGGCGGCATTCTGGTGGCGCGCGCCGGGGCGGGCATCATCGCCGAGACACTGGGCTGGCGGAATGTGTACTACATCGCTTCAGGCCTGATGTTGCTGGTGTCGATCCTGTTGCCGTTCATCATGGATGAGCGCGAGGCTGGCGCCGATGATCAACCCAGGCAAAGCTATTTTAGCCTGCTCTTTTCCATGCTTGGTCTGGTGCGCAAGAATCCGGAAATCCTTCTGTCAGGCACCATACAGGGACTTGGCTTCGGGGTGTTCCTGTCGGTCTGGATGGGCATCGGCCTGCATCTGCCGGATATGGGCTACGGCGTCGATGTGGTGGGCTATCTGGCCGGGCTTACCATTCTCAATCTGTTTACAACGCCCTTCCTTGGTCGCTGGGCTGACAATATCGGGCCGTACAAGGCCCGCCTTGCTTTTGCAGCGATCAATTTCTCCGGCGTCTGCCTGTTATGGCCGATGGGCAATTCGCTCTGGTTGCTGATCATCCCGATCATGTTGATGACGCTGGTGGGCCCGGCCGTCGACATCTGCAGCCGCATGACCTTCCTGTCTCTGGCGCCAAATATCCGCACCCGTTTGATGACGGTCTATATTGTGATGATGTTCATTGGCGGCGGCATTTCCAGCTCTGCGGGCACGGCGGTTTATGATGCCTTTGGCTGGGCGGGCAACGCGGTTCTGGCCATGATCATGTCCGGCACGCTCGTCGCCCTGTCAGTGATTGCCTGGTTCTGGCGGGGGCGGGAACAGTCCCCCCGCTGAGACACCCCCTTCAAGTTCATTTGATTGCCACCTCGCGGTGCGCTAGATTTGACGCGGGACGCATCAACATTTTCACAAGGGGACATTATGAAAACCGAGACCGCTTTGCGCGCCAAGCTGGCCGGCGCCTTTTTGGCGTTGATATCGATGACGGGCTTGATGGCCGGGCCGGCCATGGCGGACGATACGACCGAAGATCAGTCCGGCGACTCCGTTACAAAAACCTGCAACAGTGGCGATTGCACCTCAGGTGATGGTGTGGCGCGATATCAGCGCGATGGTGACTGGCTGTTCGACTATCGGGGCAGATTCGTCGACGGCATCCCGCATGGCGAGGGCAACATCACATTTGCGACCGGCATCACCTTCGTGGGAAACCTGGACAAAGGTGACTTGACCCACGGCACGCTGACCTACCCCGACGGCGACGTTTATGTCGGAGCGCTCAAGAAAGAAAAGTACTCCGGCCAAGGCACCTATACTTTTGGCGAGGGCGACTATGCAGGCGACGTTCTGACGGGAACATTCGTGGAAGGATTTCCGCTTCAGGGCACCTATCGCGCGTCAGATGGCCGTGTTTATCAAGGATGGTTCGAGGCCTGGCGGTTTGACGGTCAAGGTGAGTTGAACTTCACCAATGGCAACAAATATGTCGGCACGTTCAAGCAAGACCAGATGTCTGGCAAGGGCGTCTACACCTGGGGGCCCGGCGAATTTGAAGGCGATACGCTGACGGCCACATTTGCCGATGATGCCCCCGTTGAGGGCACGTATCGTTGGGCAAACGGGCAGACTTATACCGGTGAATGGGATGGTTGGTCGCGCAGCGGACAGGGTGAAATGCGCTATTCCAATGGCAATCTCTATACAGGCGGATGGGCTGAGGGCGTCCGGTCCGGAACAGGGACCTATAAATGGCCTGATGGCCGGGTTTTTACGGGCCAATGGGTTGATGGCCAGCGTGTCAGCGGCACTGAAACCGACGCTGATGGCATGGTCTATGTCGGCGATTTTGAGGACGACAATCGACAGGGGCAGGGGACGCTGACCTATCCAGATGGACAGGTTTTTACCGGCACATGGGTCAACGATTTGCCAACGGTCGGCACGTATCAGGCCCCTGGGACGGAGCCGCGCCCGGTTCGTTATGAAAATCGCGAATTTGTTTTCACCGATGGCGCGCCATAAGACGGTCTCGTAGAGGGCAGTAAAACTAGCCTGATGAACGTTCTGGCTGGCTGGTGGATGGCAAGTCTTTAGGGTAGTCTCTCGGCGACACCTGGAGAGTCGTATGGCTATTGAACGACGCACATTGCCCGCGCTGCATTACCTTTATACCGACCATGCCGAACAGCTCGACGCGGCCGCCGTGGCCGAAGCGATGGGCCGTGGATTTGCCGAAGTCGGCGCTTTTCTGCAGGCGCACGACATTGCGCCGCTTAGCATGCCGGTTGCCGTCTATGTCGAGATGCCTGGCAATGAACGTCTGGCGTTCCGCACCGGTATTTTCGTCAGCGAGAAGGATGCGCTCAAGGCGTCTGGCAATGTGAAGCAGGGATTCATCCCCGAAGGCGACGCGGCGATGGATACCCATGTCGGCTCTTATCAGACCCTGCATGTGAGCCACAAACAGCTCTGGGATGACATGCTCGACTGGGGCATCACCAAGGGCCTGCCAATGTGGGAGCTCTATGTCGACGATCCTGGCGTGGTGCCGGAGGCAGAGCTGCGCACGGAGATTTACCGGCGGGTGGGGTGAGATCTTGGCGCGCGCGCCCGTGTGGTTCGACTTCGCTCACCATGCGGGCTGTGGGGCGTTGGTTTGTAAGCGCGTTGGTGGCCGGCTGAGCTCCCTTCTCCCGGGTGCGGGAGAAGAGAAAGCGTTTTGCCTGTGGCCGGGGGATGGGCCTCGCCCTTCGACAGGCTCAGGGTGAGGCCTATGGGGGCCTTCCAACATGCACCCTCATCCTGAGCTTGTCGAAGGATGAAGCGGCTAAAACCGTCCGGGCCTAAGGCACATAAATCAGTCCCGGCTCAATCGCGTAGCCGCTCTCAGTTTCCTTGACTTCCGCATGAAGAACCAGATCGGTGACAGTGCCGTCCGCGGCGGTGAGATCGATTAGCAACTTCCAGCAATCGCCTATCCAGTAAGAAACGGACGTGCTCCACGCACTTTCAGCCAGTTCACCGAGCGGATCAGGATACGCTTTGATGTTGCCTCGGCTGATTTTGAGGATGTCCTCGTCAATGGAACCCATCGCTACAAGCGGGTCTGCGCCGGGTGACAATCCCAGTACCATGAAATCAGCGAGCTGTTTCAATGCTGGCCGCCACAGATCAGGAACTTGCAGCTGCTCATCGAGCCTCTTCTCCACAGGTATGAATGCCACCTATACCCCCGTCACAAACGTAGAGATCACCTTCTTCAGCCCGGCCTTCTCAAAGTTCACCTGCAGCTTTGTGCCGTCAGCGGCCAGCACCTGTCCGTAGCCGAATTTGTCATGGTGGACGCGTTGGCCGACGCGGAAGCCGGACTCGATGAGTCTGTCATCAATCTTCGCTTTCCGGACCAGCATAGACTGATATTACAATCAGAATTCCAGCTTTTCCGAGCAGCGCCGCAGTAGCCGGCGAAAGTGCGAAGCAAGGTCGCTCATCGGTGAAAGCTGTGATGATGATCTCTTTGTCCCACGTTGCGGGCAGCTGAGCGACCAAATCCACGTTGAGCGCTCCTTTTTCAAAGAGCGCCAGTATCGCATCTTCAACTGAACGGTGTTTGAGGGCAGCGCTTTCAGGTGTGCTGAAGTGCCAGAAGCGGTGCGCCGGGTTGATCGATTTCTTCCGTTGTTCAAGCGTGTTTGACGACTTCCGGGGCTGTATTCCTAGAAGCCTGGTAACATTGTTCGGATCAAGATCCTGAGCCGTTACAGAAAAGAAGGAAGACGTCTCATAGTCATTTGAATCGTTCTTGTTGACTGCCACCTATACCCCCGTCACAAACGTGGAGATCACCTTCTTCAACCCGGCTTTCTCGAAGTTCACCTGTAGCTTTGTCCCGTCCGCCGCGAGCACTTGGCCGTAGCCGAATTTGTCGTGGTGGACGCGTTGGCCGATGCGGAAGCCGGATTTGCCGGCGCTTGTGGCGATGAGTTCGGCCTTGCCGTCGATGATGGGGCCGGTCTTTGAGCCTTTATTGGCGTTCTCTTTCAGGCGGCGCCAGCCGGGGGAGTTGTAGGAGCTGCGCTCACCCAGATCCTCGATCGTGCCCTGAAAGCCGGTATCGCCGCCCGGCATGGTGGAATAGCCGGTCTCGCTGACGGCTTCGACATGCTCATGCGGTAGCTCGTCTACAAAGCGGGACGGCAGGACCGATTGCCAACGCCCGAAAATCATGCGGTTGGCGACGAAGCTGATCGAGCATTTTTCGCGCGCGCGGGTGATGCCGACATAGGCGAGGCGGCGTTCTTCCTCGAGGCCCTTCATGCCGCTTTCATCGAGCGAGCGGCGGGACGGGAAGACCTCTTCCTCCCAGCCCGGCAGGAAGACCATCGGCCATTCAAGTCCCTTGGCGGCGTGCAGGGTGAGGATCTGGACTTCATTGCCGGACGATTGCCCACCGACATCCATGACCAGCTGCACATGTTCGAGAAAGCCTGCGAGGCTGTCGAACTGGCCGATGGCGTGGATCAGCTCTTTCAAATTGTCGAGGCGGGTCTGCGCCTGCGGGGACCTGTCCTTCTGGAGCATGTCGGTATAGCCGCTCTCGTCGAGGATGACCTGCGCGAGTTCGTGGTGAGGCATGCCATTATTGAGGCGGTCGCGCCAGAGATTGATCTGGTCGATGAAAGTGACGAGGCCGCGCTTGGCGGGGCCTTTGATCTCATCGGTCTGCAGCACCATGGGCGTCAGCGTGAAGAGCGAGCGGCCATCCGCGCGTGCGAAGGTCTGCAGTTTCTGGATCGTGGTTGCGCCAATGCCGCGCTTGGGCTGATTGACGACGCGCTCAAAGGCGAGGTCATCATCGGGGCTGCGGACGAGGCGGAGATAGGCGAGGGCATCGCGGATCTCGGCGCGCTCAAAGAAGCGCGGGCCGCCGATGACGCGGTAGGGGATGCCCAGCATGATGAGGCGCTCTTCGAAGAGGCGCATCTGCCAGGAAGCGCGCACCAGGATGGCGCAGTCTTCATACTGGCCGCCCTTGTTCACATAGTTTTCGATATCGTCGCAGATGAGCCGCGACTCTGCCTCCCCATCCCAGAGGCCGCGGACCTTGACCTTGTCGGCGTCCGGGTCTGCGGAGGTTTCCTCGCCGACATAGAGCGTCTTGCCGAGCCGGCCCTTATTGTAGCCGATGACGGAGGAGGCGGCCGCAAGGATATGCTTGGTCGAGCGGTAATTGCGCTCAAGCCGGATGACTTTGGCGCCCGGAAAATCCTTCTCGAAGCGCAGGATGTTGTCGACCTCGGCGCCGCGCCAGCCATAGATCGACTGGTCGTCATCGCCGACGCAGCAGATGTTACTGGAGCCGCGCGCGAGCAGGCGCAGCCAGAGATACTGGGCGACGTTGGTATCCTGATACTCGTCAACCAGGATGTATTTGAACCGCTTATGATAGTCTGCGAGCAGGTCCGGATTGTCCTGGAAGATGGTGATGTTGTGGATCAGCAAGTCGCCAAAGTCGCAGGCATTGAGGACTTTCAGGCGTGACTGGTAGATGTCGTAGAGCTTGATGGCCTTGCCGTCGGCGAAGTTCCAGGCCTCATCCTTGGGGACTTTGGCTGGGACGAGGGCGCGGTTTTTCCAGCCGTCGATGGTGGCGGCGAGGTGGCGCGGCGTCCAGCGCTTGGTGTCGATGCCTTCGGCTTCGATGATCTGCTTGCAGAGGCGGATGACGTCATCTGTGTCGAGGATGGTGAAGCTGGATTTGAGGCCCGCCAGTTCGGCGTGACGGCGAAGGATCTGCGCGCTGATCGAGTGGAACGTACCGAGCCATCGAAGGCCCTCACCGGCATCGCCAATGAGATGCATGGCGCGTTCGCGCATTTCGCGGGCGGCCTTGTTGGTGAAGGTGACGGTCAGCGTCTGGCTCGGCCAGGCGAGCTTGTTGGCGATGATATGGGCGAGACGGGTCGTCAGAACGCGCGTCTTGCCTGTGCCCGCACCGGCCAGCACGAGCAGTGGGCCTTCAGTCGTCTCGACCGCTTCGCGCTGCTCGGGGTTGAGGCCATCGAGATAGCTCGCGCCAGTGTCAGGGCGCGGCGCGCGGGCGGAGGCCATCTCGGAGATGGAAGGCTGTCGATTCGGGCTGGAACTCATAGAGAACATATAGCAGGAACCGCCGCCAATGGCAGGGGCAAGCTGCGGCAGGTCTTTAATGGGCGGCGACAGTCAATTGGCGAGAACCGACGCGCTGCCGATGCGTTATCCCTTGTATGCAGGCCACCGTCATCAGGACATTCAAGATCATTTTGATGGTCATCGCGGCGCTGCTGGTGATCGCGGTCCTCTTTCTTCTGGCCATGACCCAGCCGCGCTTTGGCACGCCGATGGCGAACTGGGCGCTCGGCCAATGGGGGCCTGAAGGCTCCAGCGTCGGGCAGGCGCATGCGAAGTTTCCGGCCATTACCACGGTCGTTGCCGATGAGGTCAGCCTGCCAGACCGTCTGCAAGTGGCGGAGCTGGAGATGCGGACAAACCCGCTCGGCTTCCTGCCATTTATCAGCTGGGTTTCACGGCTGAAGGCCAATGACGGATATGTGCGCTTTGCGAGCGACAGCGAAGACAACGGCAAGGACGATAAGAGCCTTAATGACTACAGCCGCATTGTCGACGAGATCAATGTGGCCGACATCGAGGTGCGGATCGAGGACGCCGATGGGCGGCGGACCATCTATGTACGCGACGGCGCCGGGTCGCTGAGGTCAGGCACGCTGAGCGTCTATGCGACTGGCGCGAACTCAACGCTGGAATTTGAAGGTGGGACAAAGCAGGCGGCGAGCCATATTGATGGGCGTCTGAAAATGACCGGCGAAAATTTCGCCGATCTCGCAAGCCTCGCCGGGCTGGCCGCGCCGGATACACCGCCCTTCGATATCGTGATGATGGTGGATGTCGGCGAAAAATCCTGGGCGTTCGAGATTTTGCCCGAGACCAGAATTGGCGATAGCGATCTGTCCGGCAAGGTCGATGTGGACCCGGCGCGCGATACGCCCTTTATTCGCGCTGATCTGACGTCTCAGACGCTCGACGCAGACGATCTTGGTATCGTCTTCGGTATTCCGATCGGCGTGGGCGAAGCAGAAACCAGCGGACCCGTGCAGCAGAAGGCGCGCGCTGCCTATGAGCGCAGCGACCGGCTAATCCCCAATGGCGTGATCGATTTCTCGCGGCTCGACGCTGTGGATGGCACGATCAAATATACCGCCGAGAGCGTCACGGACTCCGTGTTCGATGTGCGCGGGCTCAAAATGGATTTCGATATTGATGGCCGGGTTGTCCGCGCTCCACTGCTTCAGATGTCATTTGTTGAAGGCGTCTTGACCGCCTATGCCACGCTGGACGGGTCACAATCGCCAGCCTTCACGACGGCGCAAGGCACGCTGGACGGCGTTCCGTTCGACAACCTTTCGCTGTCGCCCTATCTGCGCGGAACCGCCGATGGGAAGTTCAATATCAGTGCGCCGGGCAACGGGTTTCAGCAAGCGGCCGCCGGGCTTGAGGGAAATGTCGCTCTCTGGTCCAGGGACGCTGACATTCTGGCGCTTGCGGCAGAAGGGGCCGCGCTCGATATCGGTGAGGCGATAACGCTGCTTGGTGAAAGCGCGGACAACCGCACCTATGCAAATGCGCGCTGCGCTGCCGTTGCGATTGATTTCACAGGTGGCATTGGAACGCTGGACCCTGCCGTCGTTGATACAGATGACAGTGTGGTGGTCCTGCGCGGCGATATAAATCTTGGCGACGAGACCCTGAAGCTTAGCCTGCGATCAGACGCAAAAGATGCTTCGCTTGGCACCTTGATTGGGGATGTTTCGATTGGTGGCACTTTGCGTAACCCCCAAATTCAGCCGATCAGCGCGTCCACTCTGGCACAATTTGGGATTGCCGCAGTGCTTGGATCCTTGAGTGGCGGCCTCGCGGCTTTGCCCTTCATCGAGCCCGGTATGGCAAGCGATGCGCCGTGCGGGGCCTTGCTGGCTGAGGCTGAGGCGAGCGCACAGGCTCCGCAATAATCGTCATCAAAATTTCATGCTCGAATTGCGTTGAATTTCAGAGGTTTCGTTAATCCGGCATGCTTCTTGCGGCTCATGACAGGTATTTGTTCTGACGTGGGAAGTGGACGCAAGATCAATGACTATCGACCAAGCCATATTTGAATACGGATATCGCTCGAGGATCGGCGCAATGGGCGGCGCCTTGCTGATGTGGCTGCTCTTCGCAGTAGCAGTGGCAGGCGCAGCAACGCTGCTTTATTTCGGCTATAGGACGGAAAGTGCGGTCTGCGCCGTGCTGGCGCTCCTCTTTCTTCCTTACACGATTGCTACGCATCGCCGCGCGCGTATGCGCCAGGAGTGGCGCGTGTGTCTCAGACGTGGACATGCGACCCTGGTTTTGCCGGCCAATCGGGCCCGCCATTATCCAACAGACTGGTTTGAAGGCGAGATCAGCTATCGCGATATTCGCGCAATCGTCCGCCGCGAAGAGGTCTATTCCAATGTGGGCATCATGGGGACGACGATGCCTTACTGGCTGGTCCTGCATGACGGACAGCGCATTCTGCTCGGGGAAGACCGCGCGCCATCCGAACAGGGCACCGCGGATTTCGGGACCGTCGGACGGGCCGCAAATGCCATCAGCGCGGCCTCCGGGCTGGGGCTGACCCGGCTTGAGCAGGCTGAAGGCCGGCAGGGCATTCCTGTTATCTGGCCAACGCGTCCGCCATCCTGGCCGCAGGATAGCCTGCGGTCCTGATAAGGGGCCGATGTAAAAAGCGCAGGCGCGCGCAGACTATTTCTGGAAAGCGATTGTGACTTGGCCAATGCGGATGCCATAGCGGGTCACATAGGCGCGGTTGATCATCACATCGTCCTGCAGCAGGTACATCCAGTCATCGAAACCGACATTCCAGGTGTCGTCGCCGACTTTCAGGTCGACCTTGTATTTCCAGTTGAAGGCGTTTCCGACAGCGCGGCCTTCGGCCATGTCCGGCACGTCATTGGCGGTGCCGCGATAGCGCCCGTCGCCGAGGATTTCGATGGTCCAGGTGCGGGTGTCCTGCTCGCCGTCATAATAGTCGAACTCTTCCACCAGGGTGAGCGTGTTGCCATCAACTGTGCCGGTAATGTCGACATCAAACTGTCGCCGGACCTTGCCAAAGCGATCCTCGAAAATGCCGTAGGCTTTGGTCTCTCCCTCAAAATAGTTTTCGAGACGTAGTGTCTGCTCAGCTTGTGAGAAATCATCCAGCGAGGCGGACACGCAGCCCGTCGTCGAGACAGCAAGCGTGATGGCGGCGGGGGCGAACAGCATGGACAATTTCATCGGGGCAACTCCTGAGGCGTGTCTGGAGTCTACGCGCCGGTTCGACTTTTGGATCAGCTTGACAGGTGCGAGCCCGCGACGGCTTGATGAGAGGCCTTAACGTTGGGGCACAGGAGAAGGAGGGGGGGCAGGTATGGCGAAGACGCAGGAAGAGATTCTGGCCGCGCACATTGCCGGCATGGAGGCCAAGACCGGCAAGCCGCTGGCGCATTGGGTGAAGCTGGTCCAGTCCAGCGGACTGGAAAAACATGGCGAGCAGGTGAAGATGCTGAAGGAGCAGCACGGCTTCGGTCATGGCCACGCCAATATGGTCTGCCAGGCAGCGAAGGGCCGGTTTGAGGCCGATGAAGGCGACATGCTGTCGGGCCAGTATGAGGGGAAGGAAAGCCTCCGGCCGATCTACGACGCCCTCGAAGCCTTTGCGAAGACACTTGGCGATGATGTCGAGATCGCGCCGAAGAAGACGGCGGTGGCGTTCCGACGGTCAAAGAATTTCGCTGTGGTTACGCCGGCGACCAAGACCCGCGTTGATCTTGGCCTCAATCTCAAGGGCGAGACTGGCACGCTGCGTCTCGCCGAGGAAAAGCCGGGCAGCATGTGCACGCACAAGATCAAGCTGCAGGCGGCCGAAGAGGTCGATGACGAAGTGAAGGCCTGGCTGAAAGCCGCGTATGAGCGGGCTTGATTGTTGATGCGGTGATGTCCGCGCCCCTGCGTGGTTCGACTTCGCTCACCATGCGGGGCTAATTCAGAGCTTTCAAACGCCGACTAGTCGATCCGCGCCTGCGCTTTATGGCGCGCGGCGTTGAAGTCGGGTTTGCGCTTTTCCGCAAAGGCGGCGACCGCTTCTGTATGCTCTGGGAGGGTGAAACACGTCTCGAGCTTTTCGTGCTCGCGCGCCTGAATGCGGGCCGTATCGGTGTCGCAGGCATTGGCGCTGAGCAGTTCTTTCGTCATCCGCAGCATTGGTGATGGATTGGCCGCGATCTGCTCGGCCAGCTCCAGAGCGTCATCCAGCAGGGTCTCCGGGTCTGACAGGCGATCAGCTAGTCGGATGCTGACAGCTTCCTCCCCAGAGACGGGACGGGCGGTCAGAAGCAGATCATGCGCCGTGCCCCAGCCGACGCGCTGGACGAGGAAGTGCGAGCTTGCGAGTTCCGGCACGATGCCAACCTTTACGAAGACGAGGCCGAACTTCGCCGCCGTCGACGCGACAATCATGTCGAAGGGCAGGATTTGCGTCACGCCAATGCCGAAGGCCGGGCCGTTGACGGCGGCGATGCAGGGCTTGGATGAGCGGATGAGGCTGATCCAGTCAATGCCGCCATCACGCTTGTGGGCCTTTGTCTCGGACGCATCGATGTTGGACTGGAAGTAGGACATGTCGGCCCCGGCGCAGAAGCCGCGGCCGGCGCCCGTCATCACGATTGTGCCAATGGCGTCGTCCTCATTGGCAGCCGTGATCGCCTGACCGAGCTCGCGGCTCATATCAGGCGTCCAGGCATTAAGCTTTTCGGGCCTGTTCAGCGTGATGAGGCAAACAGCGCCGCGTGTTTCAACCGTGATCTGTTCATATGGCATGGCGTTTCTCCCGATATCTTTTGGGAGAGATTAGACGCCGTGCCGCAAGGGTAGTCACGATCAAATTTTGCGGGTGCAGCGCGTTCCGCCCCGCTAGTCTTCCATCACTTCGGCGTGCGCCAGCGTGTCGGTGTATTGCTGGAAGCTTTTGATCTTGCCGTCTTCAAGCGTCCAGACGTGGACGAAGGGAATGTCCATTTCCTTGCCGGTGGCCTTGTTCTTTGCGGTGTAGCGACCGATCGTGATGACCTTGTCGCCGCTTGGCAGAAACTCGTCAGGCGTGGCTTTGAAATAGTCCCACTCAGCGCCGAGGCGCGCAAAGAGGCCGGTGACGATCTCGTTCGTGCCTTCATAAGGGTTCTGGTCAGAATAGGGGCTGTTCTCGGCCTCGTTCCAGACGACATCGTCGGCGAATTCAGATGTGGCGAGTGCGATGTCACCGGCAGCGAAGCCGTCATAGACGGTTTTCACGATGGCGGTGCTGTCGGTGGATGTCTCGGCCTCTTCCGGGGCCTCCGCATTATCGGTGACTTCCATCTGCGCATCTACGGGTGGAGCCTGCGCTTCGGCGGGTTGCACGCCGGTCGTGTTTGTCTCGCCGCAAGCGACGAGCAGGGCAATTGCGGCGATGGCGATCGTGTACTTCATATTTCGGTCCCCCAATGAACTGGAAGGCTGAGTAGTCCACGAAAGCCACCGCGCGTCAATCGAATGGGCGGGTGCCCCCTAGTAAAGCGTTTTCATCGCTTCGGCGTCATAGCCTTCAAGCTCGTCCATGCGGCCTTCCTTGACCTTCTGGGCCCAGAGCGGGTCCTGAAGCAAGGCGCGGCCGACGGCGACGAGGTCAAACTCGCCCTTGTCGAGACGTTCGATGAGGTCTGTCAGCGGACGGGTCTTGGAGTCTTCGCCGCGCATGCCGCCGATGAACTCACCCGAGAGACCGACCGAGCCAACTGTGATGGTTGGAAGACCGGTGAGCTTCTTCGCCCAGCCGGCGGTGTTGAGGCCGTTCTCGCCGTCAACGTCCGGGAATTCGGCTTCCCAGAAGCGGCGTTGCGAGGCGTGCAGGATATCAACGCCTGCATCGACGAAGACTTTCAGGAAGGCTTCAAACTCCTGCGGGGTCTGGGCAAGCTTGGCGTCGTAGTCCTGCTGTTTCCATTGCGAGAAGCGCAGGATGATCGGCATGTCGGGGCCGACCGCCTTGCGCACTTCGGAGATGACCTCGCCGCCGAATGTGGCGCGGTCAGCCAGCGAGCCGCCATACTTGTCTGCGCGGCGGTTCATGACCTCCCAGAAGAACTCGTCGATGAGATAGCCGTGTGCGCCGTGGATTTCCACGCTGTCGAAGCCGAGCTCCTTGGCGCTAGCCGCGGCGGTTGCGTAGGCGGCGACCATGTCGGCGACTTCGGATTCTGAAGGCTCTTCGAAAATCTGCTTGCCCTTATGGGTGACGCCGGACGGGCTGTCGGACGGGGCGTCCGGGTAGTGGCCAGTGCCAGCCTTGCGCAGGAGGCCCTGGTGCCAGATCTGCGGCGCCATCTTGCCGCCCTTGTCGTGAACGGCATCGATGACCTTCTTCCAGCCGGCGAGCGCAGGCTCTGTATGGAAGAGGGGGTAGTTCGGATTGTCGGACGCGCCCTTACGAGGGACCAGCGTGCCTTCGGAGACGATCAGGCCGACATCAGCTTCGGCGCGGCGGGCATAATAGTCGCGCACATCATCGGTGGGCACACCATTGGGGCTGAAGCCCCGTGTCATGGGGGCCATGACGATGCGGTTTTCCAGTTCAAGCGATTTGACTTTGAACGGCTCGAACAGGGGGGCAGCTGAGGACATTGGGCAACTCCGTTATATTTCACTAGGCAAGCATCTGGGATATCCGCGAAGCCGGTTCAACTAAAAACCACCGCCCAAATTATTCAGTGGCCGTTCACTTGAGAAATTCTAACCCTGATGACATGAATAGGCCCGTGGATGGGAGGGAACAATGAAAACGACAATGGTTTTGCTTTTTGCGGCGGCTCTGGCGGCCTGCTCAACGCCGGGGATCAGCTATTCCGGGCGCCTCGTTCCTGAGAATACCGCCGCCGTAGAAACACGTTCTGTCGATGTTGGGCGTTTCGATGGGCCGGCAGGCAACTGGTATGCGAGCCGCTTCGAACAGATGATCTCCAGCGCGCTTTTCGACGGACGCCCCTGGTTCCGCATCGCTCGCTATAGTGATGGCTATGTGCCACAGAATGAGCGGGCCGGGATCTATGAGGGCACAATCGATATCGAGGATTATTTCGCCGAGGAGTATGGTGAAACCACAAGCGAGTGCGTTGAATGGGATGGCCCCTTCGACTGTGAGCGCCGCGTGGATGTGGAACAGATCTGCCTGCGCGAAACCGTGAAAGTGTCAGCGACGCCGCGCCTCATAGAGTATGGCTCTGGGCGGCTTCTTTTCCAGAACACCTATTTCGGAGAAGCAACATCAGAGAGCTGCGAGGAAAACTATTATCTTTCGCGGCGGGGCAGACGGTCTGGGGCAGGTTGGGATTATGGCATGCGGGCCGGTGTTCAGCCGCCGCACGGCCTGGTCCAGGATGCATTGGCCAGCACGCTGCAACAGGTGCGCAACGATATCGCGCCGCGCAACGCAACGATGAAAGCGACCTTCCTCGATGAGGCATCTGATCCGGTGGTGGCGGCCGATCCGCGGTTTAAGCAGGCCTTGAAAGCCGCGAAAAACGATCCGGGTGTCTCGTGCGCGATGTGGCGGGATTTGAGGGTGGCCTATCCTCAGGCCCCGGCGGTCACCCACAATCTGGGCGCGTGCCTTGAGTCATCCAGGGACTTTCTGGGGGCCCATTCGCTTTATGCTGAAGCGGCAGACCAGTCGGTCGCGTTGAATGGTGCGGTGAATCCGGACATTGCGCGATCATTGTCGCGGTTGTCCGCCTATCGGCGTGGGCTGGAAGTTCTGGACCGGCTGCTGGGACAACCGGCGCGCAGCTGATCCGGCCTCAGTGACTACATGGTGGCCATGAGGAAGCCGAGTGCCGTTGCACCGGCGAAAAAGGCCGCGATGATTGTCGTCTTGTATAGAACCTTTGCCATGAAGCGTTTCCCTTTCTGAAAGGACGCGGGGGCGCTTTCGGGCGCCCTGCGACACATTAACAGAAGATGAACGCAAGATATATGCTCAGCGTTCCCGCTTGGCCTGGTCGATCGTGGTCTGGAGCTTTGTCGCGGCCAATTTCTCGGCATTTTTCTGGGACTTGGTGCGCCCGAATTTTTCGCGATTTTCGGCGGCGGTGCGGCTTTTTTCGGCTTTTGCCTTGGCTTTGCGGGCCTTGTTGAGGTTGATCGGGGTCGTCATTCGGTCCTCACTCAAAAGCTGCGAGCCGGGTGTCCAGCGTTTCACGCACGGCAGGCCATTCGGCTTCGAGGATCGAGAACACCACAGTGCTGCGTAGAAAACCATCCGGCAGAATGCGGTTGTGGCGAAGAAGCCCTTCCTGCTGTGCCCCGAGTTTCAGCACGGCACGGCGCGAGCGGACATTGCGCTCGTCCACATGAAAATAGACCCGGATCGCCCCGGCGTTGAAGGCATGGGTCAGCAGCAGCCGCTTGCAGGCTGGATTGATGGCCCGGCCCTGAAACTCCGGCGCATAAATGGTCATGCCGACTTCGACATTGCGCCACTCCGGGTTGGGATTGAGATAGGACGTCATGCCGGCGAACTGCCCATCCGGCGTCAGCACTGCGAAAGGGATCAGCGTGCCCGCCTCGGTGCGCTGGCGGATGGTCCTTGTCCACGGCGTGATCCAGTCACCCGGCGGGTTGTAGAAGGGCCAGGTCGCAAGCCGCTCGCCCGAGCGTTCTGCCATATCGCGCAGAAGCGGAGCGTGACGCTCTAGATCGAACGGGACGAGGCGGACGAATTTGTCCTCCAGCAGGCCGACCGACAATTGCATATGGCTAGTCCTGATGCGTGTCGCGCCACTGCTCCATGGCGAGCGAGATAGCAAAGGTCTCACGGTATTTTGGGCTGGAGGCGGGCCGAGGCGCGCGCGCCGATGTCATGGCCATGATCTCCGCGAGCTTGTTGTGCGCGGCGCCCGACTGGCCGGCGCCAATATAGGCATGCAGCTCAACCAGCGCCGAGGAAAGCGGGTCATGGGCGCGGATAACGAAATAGGGTTCGTCTTCTGCAAGTTTCGACAGGACATCGAATTCAGATGGATTGGCTTTCGAGCCGACGGGGGCTTTGGACATTTGGGCGGACCTTTCTGACAGCATTGATTCCCTTCGCGCACCGTAGCGCACTTTGCGCGTGCCGATATAGCCAACGCTTTCACTTCCCGTCGAGCACGCTATCGTGTTGGCAATACGGGGAAACGGGAGAGGCACGCATGATCATATTCTGGGCCGGGTTCGCCGCGGCGATCGTCGCGCTCATCGCGTCCTACGCGATTGCCGGTCGCGACTGGGGTCCGCACGCGGTCTTGCTCAGGATCAGGGGCCAGAGGTTGGCCATAAGTGGCGCATTGGGAGAGTTGACCGTCTTCATTCTGTGTAGCCTTCTTCTCCTTATCCTTGGGGCAGTCAGTCATCACAGCTCCATCACACAGATCGTCGCCACTTACGGGCTGCTATTGACGGCCTTCTTCTTCGGCCTCCTTGTCTTCCAGAGTCTGTCCGGCTGGGGAATTGGGGGCAAAACGACGGAGGGCAGCAAAAGCGTGCGGCTCGCCTCTGCGCTTTTGTGTTATCGCATATATGCGTCGATATTTCTGACCGGAGTGCTGGCGGCCTTACTCATTCTCTATGATCACGCATCGGTCCAGCTGCTGGCATTCGAACAGCTTGCTGAAGCGCCCCGCGCGAAACTCGAGAACCGCATGCCGGCAAACATCGAGACATTTGTCACGACGCTGGAGTGGTCTGCGCTCGATATGCAGATGCTGTTGCGCAGCAATTACGACATACTCGATCCGACCCTGGTCTTCGCCGTCGGCATATTTGTCATCAACCTGTTTGTCCTGATGACGCCCTTGCGCTGGATGTCTGCTATTGGCCAAACCCACCAAACGCTGTGGTCTCTCATGGTGGCGCTCATTACGCTCGGTGCCGTGTGTGTCTGGCTATACAGCGTTTCATACTATCCCACAGTGAATGCCTATATGCATGCGCTGGAAGCGTATGGCGCCAATCTGAAATCTGCGCCGCCGGATGCCGTTCAGCGCTATGCCGAGATTGTTCTCGACTTTTCGGTCCAAAAAACCGCCTACTGGTTTGTCAGCAACATGATTTTCAGCAATGGCGGAGCTTTGATTCTGATCGGACTGGCGACGTCGCAGGTCCTGTTCGAAACTGTCCTCCGGTGGAGAAAGAAACCGAACAGGTCTGATATTCTGGCGTCTCCGGTGACGCCAGACTAGTGCCTGGTGCCGAGGGCGCCGGTGCGCTGCTGTAATCCACTGCCAGCGCATGAAGTCGACAATCACGACATCCGGGTCTTGTTCACGGCGGCCGTCGATATTCGACTTTCCGGTTTTCGCCCAGGGAAAGACCGGGCCCCATCACCGGAGGCGAGCCCGGGTGCGTTTTCAGGGGATGGGCGCCGCTGGTCCCGGTTGAAATATCCATTTGACAACATGCTGTCAAAGTGACAACAAGCAGTCAAATGGAGCGTGGATGATGAAGATGGATCAAACTCATGGGCCGGTGATCACGGACCTCATGCTGGAGGTTTTCCGCCTGAATGGAGCTCTGCTCGAGGCGGGGGACCAACTGGTCAAGGACCTCGGCCTGACGAGCGCCCGCTGGCAGGTGCTCGGCGCCGTCATGTTGGAGGGCGCACCGCAGACCGTGGCGCAGATTGCCAGACGCATGGGGCTTTCGAGACAGGCGGTTCAACGTGTCGTCCACGATCTGACGGCGCAGGGCCTAGTCGAGCCGAGGGAGAACCCCGACCACAAGCGCGCGCCCCTGATCACACTGACGCCTGAAGGAGAGGCCGCCTATGGTGACGCCATCAAGCGACAGGACGACTGGGCCAGCGAGCTTGCGGCCAAGATCGACGGTGAGCAGGCGCGGGCCGCGCTCGAGACGTTAAAGGCGCTTTCGGCGCTCTGCGGCGCGACGAGACGCCCTGCCTTGCCCTCAAAGGGGAAAGGAGGGGCACAATGAAACAGATCGTGCATCGTCTGGCGGGCACGCTGGCGCTCTTACTGATCAGCAGTTTCTGGCTGGCGACAATTCTGACCGAGCTTAGCGGCCGCGAAGAGGCGATCTTTCTGGCCAAGCGGAGCATTCTTTACGCAATGGTATTGCTCATTCCGGCGCTCATGATCACGGCCGGCAGCGGCTTTGCCCTGGCTGGCAAGCGGGTCGGGCGGCTTGTGAGCGCCAAGAAAAAGCGGATGCCGTTCATTGCGCTGAACGGTCTGCTGATCCTCGTCCCCAGCGCTGTCTTCCTCTGGTGGAAAGCGGGACAGGGCGAGTTCGATCTTTCCTTTGCGGTGGTTCAGGCCATGGAGCTCGCTGCTGGCGCAACCAACATCACGCTTATGGGACTGAACATGCGCGACGGCATTCGCCTGTCACGGATGCTTGCGAGGAGACCGGTCTAGAACACCGCGACGGGTCGTCTTTCCTTTTGCGCCCTCAGCGTCTGCGGCAGATATGCGTGATGTCCGGCATTCTTACAGGCTCGAAGCCGAGTGATTCCCAGAAGGGGGCGGCCAGCGCTGTTGCCCGGGCATTGCAGGTGAGAAGCGGGGCCTGCTCGAAGCCCCGCCTCATTGCGGCCCTGGCCAGCGCGCGGCCGTGGCCGACGCGGCGGTGGGCTGGATGGACGTAGAAGCGGCGCATCCGCATTGCCGGCTCGGCCAGACCGGTTTGCGGCGTGACCCCGCCGACCGCGACCAGCTCTTCCCCCTCATGGGCGGCAAACAGGGCAGCGCCATCGCGGTCGAAGCGCTGCTCGCCGGAGGTCCATTGAGCCTGCAGCAGGTCCATGTTGCGTACGCCTTCGGACCGGGCGGCGGACAGCAAGCGGTCCATCCCGTCTGGAAGCGAACCGGATACAATAACGATCTTCATTCTCTGCGACCTCAAGCGGCCGGCTGGCTGTATCCGGGGGTTGCCCTGAGCCTAGTGTCCACTGCCGAACACGCCGGTGCGGACATCATAGTCCACGGCGAGGGCGTCGTCAGGATCATCTTCGCCATCGACCATCAGCTGGTCTGCGCGCTTCAGACCCTGGTGGCAGTTGCGGGACAGGTGGCGCAAACTCAGGCAGAATCTCCGAATGCGTCACGCCCATGTCTCAGCCAATGCCCGGCCGCCGGTCGAGGGCGGCCGGGACAGGCAGAAGCCTAGTTTCGGGATGGATAAATCCCCTGCATGACGACGCACATCTTGACCGCCAGATAGGGGTCGCGGATCGCTATTGGCTGAGCGCCGCCTCCCTCTTTATAACCGAGTTTGACGTCATTGCCGCTAGCCACGGTCACAGCGGACGCCTGATTTTCAACGACCGCGAGCTCCCCGTGCGAGGGTACTTGCCTCCCGTCGAGCGTGACCTCCTCTTGCCCTCCGCGCGATCCAGGTTTGATCTCGGAGAGGCCTGGGCCCTTACCCTGATGGACAGGCGAGCGACCGCGAAGGTCCGGCAGGGCGAAGGTCGTGAGGCCATCGCCGCCATACGTTGTTCCAAGGAGCGAGAACAGCGCCGTGTTCTTGTTTATCCCAAGGAGAGTTCCATCTGCCGGCGCCGAGCCGCGTGGACAGAAGTTGCTGGCGGTCATGAAGATTTCGCCGAGATATTTCTCCTGCGCTGCTGCGGGTGCGGCAAGCGTGGTGGCGGTGATAGCGCCAAGGGCTGTTGCGCCCAGAGCCATACGGATGCGGCCCGCCAGCCGGTGAGTATTTGATGTCATTTCTGTTAGTCCCCCATCAAGGGCGATCACGCCCCCTAAATGCTGCCCGATGCAACATCTGGGACCTACATTATCGACTACTGTACGGCTGTACAGCCGCCTGACGGGACTTCTAGTGCCCGCCGCCGAAAACGCCCGTGCGCACCGAATAGTCCGCTGCGAGGGTATAATCGGGGTCATCATCGCTATCGACCATGAGTTGGCCGGCTCTTTTCAGGAGCTTGTGACAGTCACGGGACAGGTGACGTAGACGCAGTGTCTTGCCGTGGGCTTCATACTTGGCGGCGAGGTCTTCAATGGCCTGCAAGGCTGACTGATCGACAACGCGGGAGCGCATGAAGTCCACGATGACCACGTCCGGGTCTGTCTCCGGGTGGAAGAGTTCGGCAAAGCCATCGGTCGAGCCGAAGAAGAGCGGGCCTTCGATTTCATAGACGTGCGCGCCGGGGGTGTGCACCGAATCGCGCTCGATAATGCGAATGCGGCGGGCATTATTCCAAGCATAAGCGAGGGCGGACACGATCACGCCGACGACGACGGCCGTGGCAAGGTCATAGGCGACGGTGACGCCGGTCACGAGCACGATGACCAGCGCATCGGTGAACGGGATGCGCGTCATGATGCGAAGGCTATTCCAGGCGAATGTGCCGATGACGACCATGAACATGACGCCGACAAGCGCGGCGAGCGGGATCAGCTCAATGATGCCGGAGCCGACAAGGATAAAGGCGAGCAGGAAGAGCGCCGCAGTGATGCCGGAAAGGCGTGTGCGACCGCCGGATTTCACATTGATCATCGACTGGCCGATCATGGCGCAGCCGCCCATGCCGCCGAAGAAGCCGGTGACGAGGTTTGCGGTGCCCTGGGCGATACACTCCTGGCTGGCGCCGCCGCGCTTATTGGTCATTTCGCCAACAAGGTTGAGCGTCAACAGGCTTTCAATGAGGCCGATGGCGGCGAGGATCACCGAATAGGGCAGAATGATCTGAAGTGTTTCGAGATTGAGTGGCACCATCGGGATGTGGAAGGTGGGCAGGCCGCCCTGGATGGAGGCAAGATCACCCACGCGTGGCACGTCGAGGCCGAGACCGATGACGAGTGCGGCGACAAGGCCGATGCCGGCAAGCGGGGCAGGGATGGCTTTGGTCAGTTTTGGCGTGCCCCAGATGATCGCCATGGTGAGGGCAACGAGGCCGAGCATCAGGATCAGCGGCCAGCCAGTCATCCATTCGCCGCCCGCCATGCCGTGGCCGGACGCAGCGGCGGTGCCAGGCACCTGAAACTGGGACAGTTGAGCAAGGAAGATGACGATGGCGAGGCCGTTCACAAAGCCCAGCATGACTGGGTGCGGGACCAGCCGGATGAACTTGCCGAGCTTAAAGATACCCGCGCCAAGCTGAAGGATGCCCATCAGGACAACAGTGGCGAAGAGGTATTCGACGCCGTGCTGGGAGACGAGAGCGACCATGACGACGGCAAGCGCGCCGGTTGCGCCGGAGATCATGCCTGGACGCCCGCCAATGCAGGCGGTGATGAGGCCAACGATGAAAGCGGCATAGAGCCCGACAAGCGGGTGCACACCGGCGACAAAGGCAAAGGCAACCGCTTCCGGCACGAGCGCCAGCGCGACGGTGAGGCCGGAGAGCACTTCGGTCTTGATGCGGCCCGGCGTGAACTTGGCGAGGTTCGCCTGTGAGAAATTCTGCGCGCCGAGGCGATCTGCGAATGTCTGGAAGGTTGTCTTGGTCGTCACGCGGCAGCCCACCCGTTCAGTTTCAAAGT
The DNA here is from genome assembly GCF_002088935.1 of Henriciella litoralis. NCBI lineage: Bacteria > Pseudomonadati > Pseudomonadota > Alphaproteobacteria > Hyphomonadales > Hyphomonadaceae > Henriciella > Henriciella litoralis. The sequence continues at coordinate 580,205 of NZ_NCSS01000004.1, read as the reverse complement.
CATGGCATGCCTATGACGGCCTTCATGCTGCGGCGCAACACGAAGACCGTCATTGGAGCTGAATTTTCTCGGCCGTGCGTGCCTAGCTGGACGAGACGATTCCGCCATCGCACGGGATGGTGTGACCGGAAATGAAGGACCCTGCGCGCGATGAGAGGAACATGGCGAGACCCGCAATATCCTCTGGCGTGCCGACGCGGCCTGATGGGTTGCGCTCAGCGACAGAGTCCCAGTCAACGCCTTCGGTTTCGCCGCCAAAGCCAACGCCGGTGGACAGCATCCAGGTCGGGAAGGGGCCCGGCGCGATACCGTTGACGAGGATATGTTCGCCAACATGCTGGGCGGCCATGAAGCGCGTCAGGTGAATGACGGCGGCTTTCGATGTGCCATAGGCATAGCCGCTGAAGGGCGAGGTATGCAGGCCATCGATTGAGGCGATGTTGATCACGCGGGCCGGGTCTTCAGCGCTGGCGGACTTGCGCAGGAGCGGGATCAGCTTCTGGAACAGGAAGAAGATGCCTTTGACGTTGACATCCATCACCTTGTCCCAGCCGCTTTCCGGGAACTCTTCCAGTGTCGCGCCCCAGGCAACGCCGGCATTGTTGATCAGCACGTCGACCTTGTCTTCACGCTTGGCAATCTCATCGGCGAGATGCTGGATGCCGACCATCTGGCCCACGTCTGACGGGATCGCGTAGATCTCGCCGCCATATTGGTTCTTGAGGCGCTCAACGGTTTCTTCGCAGGCCTTTTCCTTGCGGGAGGAGATGATGACCTTGGCGCCATTCGCGAGATAGCCCGCCGCGAGCATCTCGCCGATGCCACGCGACCCGCCGGTGATGACGACGGTCTTGTCTTTGACCGAATAGAGATTGCTGAAATCGGTTGCCATGAGCGTTTCCTCCTATGCTTCACTGGTGAAGCTTTTGACGGAGGACGCGCGCGGGGGCAAGTGGATGGAGCGCGCTAGCGCTAATTTCCGAAGAAAAGCCGGGCGAGGGCGCGCTGTATCTCGTATTCGTGGGCGAGGAGTGAGCCGATTTCATCACCCAGAGCCGAGACATGAACACTGGCAAGCAGATGCGTGCCGAGCAGGTATGCCTCGCCGTTCAGCGTTACATTCGGCGTCACGACGTCGATGGGTTTCGCAGCGCCAGCTGGATAAAGCGGTGCGGCGAGGACGTAATCGCCAGTATCAATGCCGGGATATTGCAGGACCACGATGGGCGGTCGATTATCTGCTGCCCGAAAAACGGCGAGATGTCTCATCGATCAGAACGCCCGATACCCGTCGGACCAAAGGCCTTCGCGTTTTACCAGGTCGTTCCAGCTCTCAATGGCTTCGCGGTTTTCTTCAGAGAAGCGCTTCATCCGCTCGGTCTTAACCGCGCGCTCGACTGCAGTTCGCGCGATTTCGGTCGCATCCAGCCCGTAGGATGCCGCTTCCTGAAGAAGCGCGGGATGCAAGTCGAGTTCGCCGCGCTGAAATGTGGCGCGGTCTTCCGCCAGTCCGCCGGCCTGGCCCGATAGGGCCGCTTCTACGGCGGCATGCGAGGATGCCCGGAGGCTGCCGGTCGCGCCTGACATGAAGCTGTACAACGTAGTCGGCGCAATACCGGCGCGTTCCGCAATACCGGAAACAGGTAGCTTAGAAGCGCTGATAGCTTCGCGGAGCGCGTCAGGATGCAGCATCTACGGAAATTACGGAATTCCGTAGATGCTGTCAATCTACATCACCCCGGCGAGATCATCTTGCTCGGGTCAACGATGGCGTCGAAATCCTCTTCGGGGATGCCGTCCTTGATGGCTTCTTCGCGCAAGGTCGTCCCGTTCTTGTGGGCGGTCTTGGCGATCTTGGCGGCGCGGTCATAGCCGTATTTTTCCTTCAGCGGGGTGACCAGCATCAGGGAGTTTTTGAGGCCGCGTTCGATATTGTCGAGGCGTGGCTCAATGCCGACGACGCAATTGTCGGTGAAGGACACCGCAGCGTCTGCCAGCAGGCGGACCGATTGCAGGAAGTTGTAGGCCATCATCGGATTGAAGACGTTGAGCTCAAATTGGCCCTGGCTGCCGGCAAAGGCAATCGCGGCATTGTTGCCGTGAATGTGCGCGCACACCTGCGTCATCGCCTCGCACTGGGTCGGGTTGACCTTACCCGGCATGATCGAGCTGCCCGGCTCGTTCTCTGGCAGGGCGAGCTCACCGAGGCCCGAGCGTGGGCCTGAGCCGAGGAAGCGGATGTCATTGGCGATCTTGAAGCAGGACATGGCGACCGTGTGGATCGCGCCATGACCGAACACCATCGCGTCATGCGCGGCGAGCGCTTCGAACTTGTTCGGAGCGGTCTTGAATTGGAGGCCAGTAATCTGGGCGATCTTCTCGGCTACCATGGTATCGAAGCCTTCAGGTGAGGCAAGGCCGGTGCCGACGGCCGTGCCGCCTTGGGCCAGTTCCATCAGCTTGGGCAGCGTGCTCTCGATCCGCTCAATGCCGTTCTTCAGCTGCGTCGCATAGCCGGAGAATTCCTGGCCGAGCGTGACGGGTGTGGCGTCCTGCGTGTGCGTGCGGCCGATCTTGATGATGTCTTTCCAGGCCTCTGCCTTGTCATTCAGCGCCTTGTGGAGCTGTTGCAGGGCAGGGATGAGACGGTGGCTGACTTCCTCGGCGCAGGCAATGTGCATCGCGGTCGGGAAGGTGTCGTTCGAGGACTGCGACATGTTGCAGTGATCGTTCGGGTGGACGGGCTTTTTCGAGCCCATCTCGCCGCCGAGGATCTCAATGGCGCGATTGGAGATCACTTCATTGGCGTTCATGTTGGACTGGGTGCCGGACCCGGTCTGCCAGACAACGAGCGGGAAATGTTCGTTGAGCTTGCCTTCGATCACCTCGTCCGCCGCCTGGATGATGGCGGCGCCGAGCTTCGGGTCGAGCTTGCCGAGCGCCATATTGGTTTCGGCGGCGGCTTTCTTCACGATGCCGAGGGCGCGGACGATCGGCTCTGGCTGTTTTTCCCAGCCGATCTTGAAATTGCCAAGTGAGCGCTCTGCCTGGGCCCCCCAATACTTGTCACCGGGGACTTCAACTGGCCCCATTGTGTCAGTTTCGGTGCGTGGTTTCGGCTGCTTGTCGCCAAAAATGCCCATGGAAGGCTCCTGTCTGTGATTTTTTGATTTAGGTTGCCAGCGGGCTTTAACATGGGTGCACCATCACGCAAATGCGCCGAAGTGCTTGCCGCGGCGAGATGCGCTCTATCTATAGGCCGGTAAAAGAAACTGAGGGGCTTCGACGGACATGCCAGATACTCGAACCGCGCTCAGCGCGCAGAGACCGCCACATGCACCGGCTGATCATCCGGTTGTGTCGCAGGGCAAGACCGGCGTTCTGCTGGTCAATCTCGGCACGCCTGACGGGACCGATTACTGGTCGATGCGACGCTATCTGTCGGAATTCCTGTCTGACCGGCGTGTGATTGAGCTGACGCCGCTCCTCTGGCAGCCCATCCTGCAGGGGCCGATCCTGACCTTCCGGCCGAAGAAATCCGGCCGCGCTTATGAGAAGGTCTGGATGGAAGAGGGCTCTCCGCTTCTGGTCTATACCAAACGCCAGGCCGAGAAGCTTGCCGCGCGCATCGGACACGAAAACCTGATCGTCGATTTTGCGATGAATTACGGCAATCCGTCGATCGCGTCGAAAATCGAGAAGCTGAAAGATGAGGGGTGTGACCGTATCGCTGTGGTCGCGCTCTATCCGCAATATTCGGCAACCACGACAGCGAGCGTTTACGACCGGACATTTGCTGCGCTGAAGAAGATGCGCTGGCAGCCAGCGGTCCGCACAGCCCCGCCATTCTGCGAGCATCCGGCTTATGTCCAGGCGCTTTCAGACTCGATCCAGCAGCATATTTCCGGGCTGGATTTTGTACCTGAGCGCGTCTTGATGAGCTATCACGGGCTGCCGAAATCCTATCTCGACAAGGGCGATCCGTATCATTGCCAGTGCTACAAGACGACCCGGCTCGTCGCTGAAAAGCTGGGCTGGGACAGCGATTTTGCGATGACGACATTCCAGAGCCGGTTTGGCCCGATGGAATGGCTACAGCCTTACACGGACAAGACCCTTGAAGCGCTGCCAGGTGAGGGCGTGAAAAAGCTGGTTGTTGTGTCGCCAGCCTTTGTCTCTGATTGTCTGGAGACGCTGGAGGAAATTGCGATGGAGGGCCGCGACGGCTTCATGGAAGCAGGCGGAACGCATTTCTCTGTGGCGCCATGCCTGAACGACACTGACCACGCCATTGACCTGCTTGAAACGCTGGTCGCCCGCGAGCTGGCAGGTTGGACGAATTTGCAGACCTAGTTGACGATCTTGCGCGCTCCGCTCAAACTCTACGCTAACGATCACGAAGGATGTGGTGCAATTTCCGCCGTAGTATATACACTCGTCAGAGTTTATTGAGTTGTCGCGGTGATAAATTGAGTAAGCCTAAAGACCTCCAAGACTGGTTGGGTTTGAAGAAGTCCACTGACTACGCTGCAGTAGCGTGGCTTGGCCCTATTGTTTGTGCGTTGGCCATACTACTGCTCTTGACGGGCGTTGCGATGATCATCGCAACGATTTTTCTATTATTTATAACAATGCTCGGAGCTGAAGTTGATCTCGGTATCAACCGAAGTGAAGGCATTAGAAATTACGGTCTGGTTCTAGCAGCGTTGCTAGGTGCTCCATTCATCGTTTGGCGCTCGGTTGTGGCCGCAGAACAATCCAAAACCGCAGCAGAGGCTCTTTTCAATGATAAAGTTAACTCGGCCGCACAAGGTTTGGTCTCTCGGCATCAAGTAAGCTGCAAAGATATTACGAGCGGTGAACGATACGTGGAATGGCAGGACGATTTGGTGGCTCGATCAGCCGCAATTGACCGATTAGAAGGCTTGGCCTTTGAGCGCCCTGATGCCTCAGTAAGGGTCGTGCGCTTGCTAGCAAATTATGTTCGCGGAAACTTTCCATGTTTGAGCAAACAACCTACGCCGAACTTTGCTAGTCGCCCCCTCCCCCGGATGGATATGGAGAGGGCGATCGCTTCAATTGGTAGAGTGCTTCCCCTAGCTGCACAGTACGATAGCTCAGAGTGGCGATTAGATCTAAAGGATTGCAACTTTGACGGCGTTCATTTCTCGGAGGGGTGCTTTAGGGCGGTCAATTTTGGACGCTCTCGATTCGAAGGGGCTGTCTTAGCTTCCGCGAATTTTGAGGGCTGCATTTTTGTAGATTGCTTACTTAATTTCGCCGACTTCCGCCGCGCCAATTTTAGAGGCGCCAATATGGATCGCATCGTACTCGAGAAATGTAATGGCGTGTTTGGGTTTGCTGGCGCGGACATCGAGGGGGTAACCTTTGTTGGAGCGAACTTACTAGGGTTGAGTTATTTGGGACCTAAAAATGTCGTCCAGAAAACGTTTGGGAACGCAGATACGAAAGTTTCCGCCCCCGTCAGCCGAAGAATGTTAAATTCGACCGATTGGAACGAGGCTCACCTGTTCATGCATTTTGCTGAAGACGACGAGCTGGACACACATAATCGAGATTTGGTTAATAGACTCAAGCAATCAGGATTTTTGCACTGGGCGCCTTATAGTTCTGACGATCTTGCATTAGGAGAGATGATCAATAAGTTCTACAAAGAGTTGAACATGAATGTTTGGCCATATTGGGAATATGGCTGATCCGTAAATGCCTAAACATTGCAAAAGCTAGTATATAGTTTAGGGGCTCGTTCAAACTACTCAGCATTAGTGTTTTTGCTCAAGGGGTTGTTGAAAATGCGAGGAAAACTTTTAATCTAACACATATAACTATGAGTGCATGTTAGACGGCCTGCCGCATACGATCTGTGGTGTTGAGCGTCCGTGTGGTGTTGCGCCCCGCAGCTTTGGCTTCGTACAATGCCTGATCTGCATCGGCCAACACACGTGTCAATTTCGCGTTAGAAGACAGCGCCGCAACGCCGAAACTGGCCGTGAGCGTCAAACCCGGCGCGATCTCTGAGAAACTGGTATCGGCAAAAGACTGGCGAAGCCGGTCCGCGATAAAATAGGCCTGCCGGGGTGTCACATTGGTCAGCAGAATTGCGAATTCCTCACCGCCCCAACGGGCGATGACATCGCTCGGCTGGCGAAGCGATTTGCGGGCGGTGTCAGCCACCTTTGTCAGGACCTGGTCGCCGACAACATGCCCGAACGTGTCATTGATCGTCTTGAACCAGTCGATGTCAAACAGGATGACGGATGCATCCTGACCGGTGTTCTGCATCAGTTTTTGCTGAGCTTCGATCAACGCTTCGAATGAGCGCCGGTTAAGGGTGCCGGTAAGGGAGTCCGTTGATGCCAGAATTCTCAGGCTTTCGCGCTGCTCGAGAATGCGCCGGTCTCGTAGGTAGTGGGTGTAACCTGCAGGGATGGTGACGCAGATGCCGATAAAGACAGTCACGCAGATGAACAAAAGCCCATTCTCGTTGAGGCCGAACAGAACCATGATCGACGCCAGTATTCCCGCAAGCGCGACGGACGCACAGCTTATCAAAACTGGAATGAGTGCAGGCTTGTGGTCCGGCTGAAGCAGGAGGGTCTTGAGTGCGATCTTCATGTCGGCGGGTGTGGCAGACATTAGTTACCGCAAAATATAAAAAGTAGCCATTTCACCATTTTATTTAGACCGTGCGATAGAAAAAAAGAGCCACGCATTCTGCGTGGCCCTCAACGTCTCCCGGATTTTTACGATCCGATCAGAACGACTTGCTCAGGCGAGCCCCGAAGAAGGTTGGCGTGCCTGAAATGAAGGTCGGGATGTTGAAACTGTCACCTGTGTTGCCGGCGTCGATGATATAGTCTTCGCCTGTGACGTTGGTGATGTAGGCTTCGACACCGTAGCCATTCTCGAGGTTGAGCTGCAGCTTGAGGTTCAGCAGACCATACGCGTCCTGACTGATTTCGTCGCGCTGCTCATTATCGAAGTAGACGCGCGACTGCCAAGTGTAGCTCGGCACCAGGACGACCTCGCCGAAACCGGCGTCAGCCAGCGTGAAGATCGCCGAGACGGCTGCCGTGTGGTCCGGCGATAGGCGAAGCTTGTTGCCTTTAAAGGATCCGTCCTCGAAGCGAGCCTTGTTGTAGCCATATGAGGCGACAAGATTGATCGCGTCATTGACCAACCAGTTGGCCTGGGTCTCGAAACCCTCAGCCGTGGCGTCGCCAGCATTGATCGGCGCAATCAGGCCGTCTTGGACTACGGTCGTCTGGAAATTTGTGTAGTCGTAATAGAACACCGACGCATCTAAATTGAGGTCGCCGTTGAGGAAGACGCCTTTGATGCCGCCTTCTATGGCATCAACGATTTCCGCATCGAGGATCGCAAAGCCAGCCGCTGGCTGGGAGCCCGAGGCGGTGATAACTTCCGGTCGGCGACCGCGGGCATAGTTGGCGAACAGGTTGACGTTGTCGGTCAGCTCAAACTTGGCGGCCGCCCGCCAGGTGAAATCATCAAATGTTTCTGACCGTGAGATGAGACCGCCGGACGGTTGAACAAACAGCCCCGCACCGGTTAGTGCACTCGGCCCGTTCAAGAGTTCGACATTGAGGCCGCTCGTCTTGTCTTCCGTTGTGTAGCGAAGACCGGCGGTGAGTTGCAGGCGGTCTGTCACATCGACGGTGCCATCTGCGAAAAGTTCAACGGCCTGGGTGTCCCCGAAATTGGTGAAGGCCTCATTGTGGATGGGCTTCAGCGGGACAATCACGGTGCCGCCAGATTGCTGGAACACCGTCAGGTTAATGTCTGGAAGCTGGCTGACATCGGGGGCATTTGGCGGAACAAGGAAGCCGCCGAGCAGGGCCTGCACGGCACGCTCGTCAAAGGTCAGCGGGACGTATTGCTCGCCCGTCTCGTCGAAATAGCTCGCACCGACAAACCCGCGGGCCCGCCCGCCATTATCGTAGTTGAGGCGCAGCTCCTGGCTGTACTGTTCGCCTTTCGCGCCTTCGGCAAAGATCATGAGGTCGAGCCCGAATCCGTCCGGATCAAAGACTTCGAGGCTGTCAAAGTCGCGCCAGCCGCTGATCGACGACAGGGAGAGACTGTCACTGATCTGCCAGTCGCCCAGCAAGGTCACACTTCGTACCTCGCGGTTCAATCCTAGCTTCTTGCCGCCGAGAAAATCGCCGAATGTGTTGAGGTTGGCAGGGTCCCATGGCGCGGTCGAACGGTTTGGAAGCGGGGCGAAGGCTTTCGACTTGAAGCTGGTGCCTGAGGGATTGTCTTCCTGATAATTGGCAATGAGATCGAAGCGCAGCGTCGAGCTTGGCTCGAAGGCGAGCGAGGCCCGGACCGCGCGCATGTCCTGGCTGTTGAAATCCTCTTCGTCAGGATTGAGGCTTTCGACATAGCCGTCGCGCTCACGCAGCCGGCCAGCGAGCCGGAAAGCAAGCTTGTCACCTGCGATCGGGCCGGTCACATAGCCGTCGAGATATCGCTCATCGTAATTGCCGATACCCGCTGTCACCTGGCCGGAAAAATCGAACTCTGGCTTGGCCTGGATGATGTTGACGCCGCCGATCAAGGCGCCGCGCCCGAACAGGGTAGGTTGTGGGCCCTTGGCAACTTCGACGCGCTCAAGGTCGAAAAGCTCGACGATGGAGCCGCGAGAGCGGGAGATGGAAACACCGTCCTGAAAGATGGCGATGCGCGGCTCGATATTGGATTCGCCGCTATCGGATGTGATGCCCCGGATGACAAAGCCCGGATTGTTCGGGCTTTGCTCCTGCACCTCGAAGCCGGGCACGTAGCGCGCAAGTTCGCTGAATTCGTCGAGGCCGAGATCGTCCATGAACTGCTCGTCGATTGCGGAAACGGCGACGGGCACGTCGCGCAGGTTTTCTTCACGCTTCTGAACGGTGACGGTCACCGTAGACTGGCGCAGTTCACCCTCATTGGTTTCCTGGGCGCTCGCGGGTCCGGATACGATCGCCGTCAGGGCAATCGCGGTTGTGCAAACATAAATAGATTTCATTGGGAGGCTCCGCCATTTGAGTATGGTCTGGCGGCGCTCTTAGGTGTGCTCTGCGACAGCGCGACGACGCTTTCACGACAGTGGGAAGACGATTGCACCTATTCGAAAAATGGGCCTGCAGCCTGTGCGTCTGGGGGCACTGACAATGACTGCGAAATACTGTCGAACCGGCGAATGCCTCTTTCCAATATCAGCGTGGCGGCATAGCTGAATAGGATGGATGACTGGATCAAATCCGGCAAAGTGCGCGGCCGCATCACTGAAGACGGTGCGCTGGAAGTGCGCTGCTCTGGCCTGACGACGCAGGCGAAATACTACAAGCCGCTTCTCAAGGAGTTTTTCCGCAAGGACTTCACGCGCCTGCGGCCGGGCCATGGCGACTATTACGTGCACATCGTGATGGAATATACCGGCGATCCGCCATGGATGGATCTCGACAATCTCGCCAAGGCCTTGCTCGACAGTGTGTCCGGCAATGCGTTCGTAGATGACCATCAGGTCGCGCGCCTGCTGGTTGAGCGCCGCGTCGGCGAGCGCGAAGGCATTTATATGCGTGTCGAGGCGATGGACTGATTGAAAGGACTAAATTTTTTCCATGGTCGTACGGGTCGTGCCGGTATAGAATGGGGGTCTTCTAATGGAGGGCTATCGGAATGTCTCAGGAACTTCTCTATCTCTATGGGTCTTTGCTGATCCTGCTGGTGCTGATTGTCGCGCAAGCGGCGAATACGGTCATCACAAACGGAATTAGCTACGGGGTAGGCCCCCGTGATGAGCCTGCCGAGACAAATGCGTTTGGCGGACGGGCCAAGCGGGCCGTGGCCAACCATATGGAAGGCCTCGCGCTGTTTGGCTTTGCGATCCTTATCCTCGAAGTGAGCGGCCTGAATTCCGGCCTGTCGACGATGGGCGCGGCCCTCTATTTCTGGGCACGGCTTGCCTATGGGCCGATCTATCTGCTGGGCGTTCCATGGATCCGCACAATCGTCTGGACAGTCGGCCTGATCGGCACGCTGATTGTCTATTACGTCATTGGAGTTGCCGCTTTTTAAGGCGCGGCCCCCATTGGGTCTTGCCGCATCGGACTAGCCAGCGCACCGGATTTCAGATGACTTGCTTGCGAATGCAATGTTCAGCACGTCCTGCGATAGCTGCCGTCCAAGCGGTGTGATCGAGGCCATCATATTGTCGGCCGTTGTGTCGAATTCGCGATAGTCGCAGGTCAGTTCGACGCCGGCAGGGATGTCGAACAGCGCGTAGCCGGCATCAATCGACGAGAAGTCCGTGTTTGGCTGTTCGCTATGGTTCATATAGCGACCTTCATCGCCGTCCAGAATGCACACGCTGGTGTCATAGGGCGGGATGTAGGTGTAGCGCTTCAGGAAATCAGACAGACGCTCATCAGCATCGCTGAAGCTGTCCAGCGAGATCATGCGATCAACGCGCGGGTCAAATCTCCAGATAAGCTCACCACGTCTGACAGGTTCGCGAGAAAAAACGCCAAGACCCTCGATTTCAGAGGCGGCGAGGTAACAGGGCACCAGCATCATGGCCGGACAGCTCCCAACAAGACCGGGGCGCCGCCCGGTGGCGAATCAGGGTTTTGCCCGCGCTGGCGTCGCGCAATTTCCTAATTGCGCCCGATTTGGATTTATTCAAGTGAATTTATTGGGACGGTCAGAACCGCTTGAATGGCTTCGGCGCTGCGGTCGCTGTGGCGGTTGCGACAAGCTTTCCGTCGGGGGTGAGACAACGCGCTTCAGAGAAGCAGACCGTCTTGCCGAATTTCAGGATTTTCGCCTCGACCGTCGCTTTGCCGACAAAGAGCGGCGCGAGGTAGGACACTTTCATTTCCAGCGTCGGCGCCGTCATCGTGACGTTTGATGCGATGATGATGTTGGTCGAAATGGCCTCGTCCAGCATGGCGGCGATGAAGCCGCCCTGGATTGCGCCTGTCGGGTTGGCGAAGCTCTCATTGGCCGTGAACTCGACAACGACCCGCATCTCGTCCTGATGGACTTCAGCCAGATGCATGCCGAGCGTATCCGAACAGGCCGGCCGCTTTTTCGAGTTCTGGAAGCGCGCCAGCATTTCGGCATCGCTGAGGCGTGGTTTTTCGACTGGGCCAGTCAAACCGGACTATTTCCGGCGGAAGGCGTCGATGCTGACGACGGTCGATCCGGTATCGTCGCCCGAAGCGCGCGGACGCTCTTCCTGGGCGGCGTAGTCGGAATCTGCGTCTTCCATAGCGGGCGCGACGACATCCTGACCGGTGGATTTCTCGTCCTTGTCGAAGGACAGGCCGAAATTCACTGCCGGGTCAACGAAACGGGTCATCGCCGCAAACGGGATCGACAGGTGTTGTGGCACGCCGTTGAATTTCAGAATGACTTCGAAATGGCCGTCATGAACTTCGAGGTCCCAGAACTGATGCTGGACCACGATCGTCATTTCCTCGGGGAAACGCTCGACCAGATGGTCGGCCATACGCACGCCCGGTGCCTTGGTCCGAAAGCTGATATAGAAATGGTGCTCGCCGGGGGCTGCGCCATTGCTGGCCGTCTGCCGGAGCGCTTCACGAACGACCCCGCGCATCGCTGCGCGCGTCAGAGCTTCGTATCCGATATAGTCAGTCATACGGTCCATCCCTTTTCAGATGTCACGTTGTAGCTGCGATTCCGCAAGGTTCAACATGCTTCATTTATAAAGCGAGCGCCGCTCTCGCAGCTCGCGAACTTGGGCATTTTTCCGACACTGACGACGGAAAGGCAAGACGCGACTGCGCCTTGCCGACCGAAATGATGCGAATAAGCGTTAGCCGCTCTGTTCACCTTCCGATGTGACCGTCTCGTCCTTGGCACGCGTATTGGTGACCGCAGCGATGAGGCCGATACCGCCAAGGATGACAGCGCCGATGACAACCCATTGTGTTGGAAGGCCGAGCGCGACAGCCGCCCAGATAAGGCCGCCAAGAAATAGCATAAAGCCGATGACGTAGATCATGAATGATGACATTTGTTTCTCTCCATTTTGCAGCTTCAACGCGGGCGGGGGCCATAGCGTTCCGAACATCGCGATGGATTGCTGTGCGGGGGAGAGAAAGTGGAGGCTTCTGTTGCCAGGCGCCTCCGGGCCCCGCCTAAGGCGCTGAAGCCCTAGGAGTTAAGTTCGGTAAACCGAGCGCAGACTAGGCTGCGAGCAGTTCGCCTTCAGCAAAGTTGTCATTAGCAACTATTGTGAATTGAGCTTCTAACGCAGCTCATGCGGGCGAAAGCATCGTCTTTACACGTCCGTCGATCCTATTTCGGCCCCATCCCGATCTGCCTAATGAGCAGAAGAAATTTGGTGGAGCCGCCGGGTACCGCCCCCGGGTCCGAACCGCTTATTGCACGCACGTTTATCGCCATAGTCCCCGAAGGAACATCTTCAATATAGGCAAAGGGGGCGCCCGTTGAAAGGGCCAATTCAGTCAGCAGTCCGGCCCCGCTGCAGATGAGAGGGGCCGGTTTGCTGTCTTTGGGTATGGATCAGAACTTGATGCGCAGGTTTGAGATCGACGTTGCAATTTGCTGATAGCTCTCCAGCAGCTCTGCACCATTATCAGCCTCAAATGCGAACTCCGGTCCGGAGGCACAGTATTCCATGATCTCCTTACCCGCCTTAGGCGCGTCGAAGGCGATCGTGTAGACCGTGACGTTGTCGTCCTTGATTGCATCACAGATTTTCTTGGACTGGGCAAAGGAATTGCCCTGCGAATTGTGAAATTCCGAGTTAAATTCGCCGTCGGTCATGATGATGATCGATTTGACGACGCCAGCGCGGTCATGTTCCAGCGGCTTGGCGCTGTAGTCGAAGACATTGCCCCACTTGTCGGAAATCATGTACCAGCCCCAGGCAATGCCCTGGTGGCCAGCTGTGCCACCGCCAGCCTTCAAACGATCAATATACTTCTCGATCTGTGTTGCGTTGTTGCTCAATTCGAATGGCGCGACATCGCTGCAGTCTGTTCCAACTGTCCGGAAACCGGCCGATTCATAGCGGCTACCCGGATGCCAGTAGGCATAGGCTGAAGTAAGGTAGCCCTCAGGATTGTCCGGATCTGTACTTGCATTGTAGGAGCCTTCTGGAAGGCGATTGACCAGCGCGCCGGATTGAAGCTGCTTGGGCTGCTTATCGGTGAACGCTTCGTCGCCATTGCGCTCATAGACGCAGGTCGAATTCATCGTATATTCTTTATCGACCGGTTTTTCGACCCAGCGTGTTTTCTCAACGTTCTTCCACTCACATTGATATGGGCCGTAGCGAAGGCAGATTCCCCAAAAGGAACTGATGCACGGATAACCGCATTCCTCTTCGCGGTCGGTGTAGGTTTCCTCAACCGTTTCCATTTCAGTGTGAACGTATTTGCGAACTTTCTTGAGGCCTGTGACCTCTTCAAAGAATTCGCCAGCGTCGATCATGCTATTATAGGCCACCATGGCGATGCGAACATCACCAGAGCTTGACGAGCCAGGCTCTGGCAGAAGCGTGTCGGCGGCGTCCTTGGCAGCCACTTTCAGATCAGCCAGCCGGCCATGACTATTCATCGAACCGGAAATATCGAAAACAAAGGCGACATCGAGTTTGCTCACGCCAAAAACGACAGTGGATGCAACCTGGAAATCGAGCTTCTTGTTGCCAATGATCTGGGTGAGGATTGTCGCCTGACTACAGTTGGCGCTGACCCTGATTTCGTCTTTTGATGGAAGCTGGACTTGCAAACCGTCGCAAGTGAGGCCGCCGCTGCCGGATCTGGACATGGCGTCAAAGTATGACTGGGCGAAGCCGCGTATGTCATCCTTATCTGACGTCTTTTGCATCATCCGTGCTGCGGCAAGCGCGGCGGAGTCGGCTGCTTGCTGGACGTGCTCTTTCTTCGTGAAGCCGATCTGCGAGTCGATGGCAAAGCCAGCGACCGCAATGATTGGCAGTAGCGTCAGGGCAAATATCATCGAGATATTCGCGCGCTTGTCAGCCCAGAATTGAGCGATGGTTCCTGAGAATCCCATAACTGGCGGTTTCCCCCCGCAAAGAAAGTTTGAATTTTGAGGTTTTGTTGTACCGGAACGAGATTGCCGGGACGTTTGGATTGGTAAGAAAAATGGTGGCGATTGTTTACGCTTGATTAGGACTGCTCGCAGCCCTCCTGCTTAGTGAACGATGCGAATGTCGCTCAGGCTGCCAAATGTCTTGGCATTGAGATGCGCACAGTCGGAGGCGAGGTCCGCATTGCCCGAAAAGGTCACCGTGTCTGCCACCAGCATGGTGCAGGGGGAGCCGGATGCCGCGCCGCCATTGAAGGTCAGATGATTGTTCGGGAAATAGAGAACGCCTTCCAGGATACTGGTGGCGTTGCCGTTCATCTGGATATCGATTGACGAGGGCATGGTTTCACGGTCGCCATACATCAGGATGCCAGCATATTCCCCGGTCAATTTCGCCGACAGATCGATCGCGCCACCATTCGCGTTCTGAAATTCTCCTGCATTCATGAAGATCAGGGTGACGTTATCCCCATGGATGGCAGCCCAGCCGGACTTCATTTCCAGATCGGCCCCGTCGAAGACGAACGTGCCGCCGGTTTCCAGTTCCAGATCGCCTTTGGCTGAGACGGTCGAGCAGTATTTGCCAGATTGCAGGAAGAGGTCCCTGGAGTCGATTTTTGTCGGCGTCTGGCATGGCCAGTCCTCTATATCGTCCGGGACGCTGATATCATTATAAGGATCGACCAGTGCCCGGCCATTGGGGATGGGGTCGAGGCAATTTGTTGTCGTGATCGCGGCTGCATTGGGGATGCCGCCGGCGGCATAGGCGCACGATGCCGTCAATGAGCCTGAGCCGGAAAGAGCAATGCTTTCGGTGCTGCGGGAGTTGGAGATCACCGCGCAGCTCAATGAGACATTGGCTGAGCCGGTCACATCAACGCCCGTCCAGTTGCTGGTGCCGAGCGCAAGCACGCATCCATCTGCGGCGACGTTGAACTGCGTGGCCGTCGCCACTGTGAACTGCATGGCCTCAGACCCGGCCAATGCCGCGAAAGGCGACGGTTCCGTGCACGACCAGCTGGCATTGACGCGTGTGCGCGTATTGGTGAGCGAGAAATCCGTCAATTCGCAGGTCAGGCCGTCTGTATGCTCTGAGACTTTCTGCTGCATGGCATGTTCAGCAATGGCGCGGATGTCCTCATCCGGTTCATCATCCATGAGCGCGAGCGTCGCCATGATGGCCGCCTTGTCCGCAGCCGACTGCATTTCTGCTTTGGTATTTGCAACGTTGCGGACGTCCAGCGTGACGGAAATCACCCAGAAGAAGGGCAGGGTAGAGAGCGAGGCAATGGCCGCGACCTTGCCGGAGGTGTCGCGCCTCAAACATTTAAGGCGCCTGACCCATTGAGAGGAAGACGCTTTGATTATGGATACCATTGCGCGTTCCGTTAAACCATCTGGTCAGCCCGTTAACACTTTTAGAGGGAATAGATTTCGCAGGTTCTATTCTGAGAGGGGAAGATTGTCCGTGCACGTTCATCTCGCATTAGCCATGCTGGTGCTGCAGATGCTGGGGATAAATGACCGTCTGGTCTGGACTTCGCGGTGCGAGTCGCCATTGATCTGCATATGCGCCAGTATCTAGATCTGCTTCAGGATGTGCTCGACAACGGGATCGCCCGCGATGACCGGACGGGGACCGGCACGCTCGGCGTTTTCGGCCGTCAGCTTCGCTTCGATCTCGGCTCAAGCTTTCCGCTGCTAACCACCAAGAAACTGCATCTACGCTCTATCATCATTGAGCTTCTGTGGTTCCTGAAGGGCGATACGAACATCAAGTATCTGAAAGATAATGGTGTTTCGATCTGGGATGAATGGGCCGATGAAAATGGTGATCTTGGCCCCGTCTATGGCAAGCAGTGGAGAAGCTGGGCTGCGCCGGACGGGCGTGTCATCGATCAGATCGAATGGGTGCTGAACGAGATCCGGACAAATCCGAACTCGCGCCGTCTGATTGTCTCCGCCTGGAACCCGGCGGACGTGAACGAGATGGCGCTGCCGCCCTGTCACTGCCTGTTTCAGTTCAATGTCATGGACGGCAAGCTGAACTGCCAGCTTTACCAGCGCTCGGCCGACATCTTTCTCGGTGTGCCGTTCAACATCGCGTCCTATGCGCTGCTGACCATGATGATGGCGCGCGCGACGGGGCTGAAGCCCGGTGAGTTCGTCCATACGCTGGGCGACGCGCATCTCTACTCAAACCATCTCGAGCAGACCAAACTGCAGCTGACGCGTGAGCCATTGGCCCCGCCGCAGATGATCCTCAATCCTGAGAAGACGGACCTCTTCTCATGGGAGTATGAAGATTTCGAGCTCGTCGGCTACGAGGCCCATAAGCACATCAAGGCGCCTGTTGCTGTCTGACGCAGTGCAGCACAAAGTTTTCGCGACAAATCACGTAAATTTTGCCAAATCTCTCGGGCGCGGCGTGGGGCCGCCCATGAGGGGAATACATCATGAAGAAGTTTGTGGCCGAACTTATCGGCACATTTACGCTCGTTCTGTTTGGTTGCGGGGCCGCTGTGCTTGCGGGCGCGCAGGTTGGTCAGCTCGGCATCGCCTTTGCCTTCGGCCTGACCATTACCGGCATGGCCTATGGCATCGGCCCGATTTCGGGCTGCCATATCAATCCGGCTGTCTCCTTTGGCAGCTTCGTCTCCGGGCGGATGCCGCTCAATGAAATGCTGCTCTACTGGGCCGCGCAATTCGTCGGCGCGGTGATCGCGGCCGGCGTGCTCTACCTGATCGCCAGCGGTAAGGCCGGTTATGAGCTCGCCACGGGCGGTCTCGGCCAGAACGGCTTTGGCGAGCACTCACCGGGCGGTTACAGCCTGCTTTCGGGCTTTGTGTTCGAAGTCGTGGCGACGTTCATCTTTCTGATCGTAATTTTCGGCTCGACCCAGAAGGCCGCGCCCGGCGCGGTCGCTGGTATGGCGATCGGCCTGACGCTGACCTTGATCCACATTACCGGCATTCAAGTGACCGGCGTGTCGGTCAACCCGGCCCGCAGCTTCGGACCGGCTGTCTTCGTCGGCGGGGCCGCCCTGACGCAGCTCTGGCTGTTTATCGTCGCGCCGCTGATCGGGGCGGGCCTTGCCGGCCTCGTTCTGAGAGCAGGCATCGTCGAGAAGGAAGACTAGGCCGCATACTACTGTTGGGGGCGCCGGAGGGTCTTATCCGGCGTCCTTCAGCTGCGTCCACGCCGTCCAGGCATCGGCCGCATACATCAGGGACGGTCCGCCGCCCATATAGACGCAGACGCCGAGCGCATCGGCGACTTCTTCGTCGCTCGCGCCGAGTTTCTTCAGAGCTTTGGTGTGAAAGCCGATACAGGCATCGCACTGTTTGGCGACGCCGATCGCGAGCGCGATCAATTCCTTGGTCTTGTGATCGATTGCGCCATCGGCATTCGCGGCTTTGGATAGGCTGCTGAACGCGCTCAGCGTGCCACCTGCCACCTTGCTGAGGCCGGACAGGCCCTCATTCACCCCGTCGGTGATCGCTGCGTAGTCTTTCTTTCCCGTGGCCATGAGCGGTTTCCCTTTCCTGTCTGGCGTCCTGCTGATCTCGGGTCGGGGCAGGCAGGACGCCATAAGGGAAAATACGGAAACCGGCTTTGCTGTTTAGCGCGGCGCCATGCGGATGGAGCCGTCGAGCCGGAAATTGTGCCCGTTGAGATACGTGTTGCGCGCGATCTCCACCGCGAGCGAGCCGAACTCCTCAGGTTTGCCGAGACGTTTGGGGAAGGGAACAGATGCGGCCAGACTGTCCAGCACTTTCTGTGGCGCGCCCAGCATGAGCGGTGTCGCGAAGATGCCTGGCATGATCGAGTTCACGCGGATGCCGACGTCCATCATGTCGCGCGCCATAGGCAGGACGAGGCCGTTCACACCCGCCTTGCACGAGCCGTAAATAACCTGGCCGATCTGCGCGTCCTGGGCTGCGACTGACGCCGTCAGCGTAATTGAGCCGCGTTCGTCATCATCGTTCAGCGGCTCTGAGTTTGCCATGCCCTCTGCAGACATGGAGGCGATGCGGTAAGACGAAACCAGGATGCCCTGTGCGCCGCGATCATATTGCTCTGTCGGCGTGCGCTTATAGCTCATCGTCTCCTTGTCGAAGGAGAGCGTCTTGCCGCGTCCGGACGTCATGGCGCAATGGACGGTGATCCGCTCCTGACCGTGCGCCGCGCGGGCCTTCTCGAAGCCAGCTTCGCAGGACGCCTCATCCAGGATGTTCACATTGCAGAAGACGCCGCCAATGGCCTTGGCAACTTCCTCGCCCTTGTCTTCCTGAATATCGAAGATGGCGACTTTCACGCCATGGGCGGCAAGCGCCTCTGCCGTTGCGCGGCCGAGCCCTGATGCGCCGCCTGTGACGATGGCGGGTGTGTTTGATCCGATTTTCATGCGTGTCTCCCTGTTTATGCGTTTTGGTTCAGGTTAGAGCGACGCAAACAGAGGGGGAAGCGGTGTCGCCGGGTCAGTCTGCCGGGGCAGGGCTGGAAGCCGGCGAGAAGCCATCATCGTCGTAGGGGTCCACCTTGCCGGCATCCTCCCGGCGCCGGATCAGCCATGACACAATCACCGCGCCAACCATCTTGCCGATGATAAACACAATCCAGTTTGCCCAGTGCAACATATTGCCCGGCTCATCTCCCAGCCGGATCTGGCGCGCCAGATCTGCGCCATAGAGGAAGATCGTCGTGTCAATCGGCGCAGCGACGGCGCTGGACAGAATGATTCGGGTGGACAGCCGGTATCTAGTAAAAGTGAAAATCAACCAGTCCGCGATTTCCGAGACAGCAAAGGCGAGGCCGGATGCTAGCGCTATCACTGGCCAAGCATAGTAAAACGACCAGCCAATCGCGAGCGCCATGACGATAAGAACGTAGTGACCCATTCGCCTTTGAACGAAGTCACGAAACACAAAAACCAGACCTGTCACCATGGTAAGCGGGTGCAGCTCTATGC
Organism: Henriciella litoralis; assembly: GCF_002088935.1. NCBI lineage: Bacteria > Pseudomonadati > Pseudomonadota > Alphaproteobacteria > Hyphomonadales > Hyphomonadaceae > Henriciella > Henriciella litoralis. Next base: position 561,096 of record NZ_NCSS01000004.1, on the reverse strand, counting down.
CGTTCTGAAAAGTCTCATTCGGTGAAACCAGCGTCATGCTGTCAATAACGCCAAATGACCAATTCAAAAATGGAATGGTTGCGAAATATAAAAACGCCCAGAAGCGACCTTTGAAGTAATATATTAGCCCCAATGTAATGCAGAGGCCAATCAATACAGGAACTAGATTTCCCGGTTGCTGGTTTGTTATTGCGTCTACGATACCATTCAAGAAATCCATCATCAGTAGAAACTGCTCTTATTTGTGATGTGCGCCATTGATATTGCTATATGGCTGGCCCAAGAGGGTACTGGGTGGCCTAATCATTACCGTCGCAGGTGGGGGCGGAAAAGCAAGGATATTGGTGTATGCCACACCAGGTAAAGTTGTCGCTGATCGTAGCGCGAGCGCGCAACGGCGTAATCGGTCGCGATGGGGATCTGCCTTGGCATCTGGCCGATGACATGGCGCTGTTCAAGCAAGCTACGGCTGGCAAGCCGATCATTATGGGCCGTGCAACGTGGGAGAGTCTTCCGCGCAAGCCGCTGCCTGGCCGACAGAATATCGTCCTGACGCGAGACTGGTCCTATGCGGCGCTTGGCGCGCGCGTGTATTCAAGTCTTACGGCATCTATCGCTGCCGCGCGTGCGATTGCGGCCAAGGACGGCCAGGATGAAGTGTTCATCATCGGCGGGCAAAGCGTCTATGCCAAGGCCCTGCCCATTTCAGATATTCTCTACATTACAGAAGTCGACGTTGAGATGGAGGGCGATGCCCGGTTCCCGGAATTTGACGAGGGCGAATTTCGTGAGGTGGGCTCTACGAGCTACAAGAAAAGCCGTCGCAATGACCATGACTTCACCTATCGAATTCTTGAGCGGGTCAGCGCTAATTAAACCTTTCGGCTTTCCGCAAGGGCGCGCCTTGTAACGATCCATCTCCCGCGCAAAGCTTCCTGCATAAAAACAGGAGGCGAAGTGACATGGATTTTGAAGTTTTTGCTGACGGATTGAGGTTTCCCGAAGGTCCCGTCGTGATGGCGGATGGCTCGGTGATCGTCGTTGAGATCGAGAGCAAGAAGATTACCCGCTGCTGGCCGGGCGGCAAAACTGAAACCGTCGCCGAGCCGGGCGGCGGCCCGAATGGCCTCGCGATCGGGCCAGATGGGGCGCTCTGGTGCACCAATAATGGCGGGTTTCTCTATCATGAGCGCGACGGACTTCTTATTCCCGGTCATTGCCCCAAGGATTATTCGGGTGGCCGTATTGAGCGGATCGATCTGGACACCGGCAAGGTAGATGTCGTTGCCACCCATTGCGGTGACAGGCCCCTGAAAGGCCCGAACGATCTTGTCTTCGACAAGGCCGGAAACCTCTATTTCACAGACCTCGGCAAAACCTATGCGACCAGCCGCGATACCGGCGGAATCTACTATATGGCCGCCGGGTCGAGCACGGTTGAGGAGCTGGATTACAATCACATCTCCCCGAATGGCATCGGTCTCTCGCCGGATGAGCAGACGGTCTATTTTGCCGATACGATGACGGGCCGCGTCTGGGCGTATGATCTGGAAAGCCCGGGCGTGGCGAAACAGGCAACCCCTTTCACCAAGGGCCGCGTCGTGGCGGGTATGCCGGACCTCCGCTATTTCGACAGTCTCGCGATCTCGGCGGCGGGCAATGTCTGCGTCGCCTCGATCATCAAGGGCGGTATCACGACGGTTCAGCCCGACGGCAATCACTCGCACATCGCGCTGCCTGATCCGTTCGTGACGAATATCGCCTTTGGCGGTGAGGATATGCGCGACGCCTACATTACCCTGTCAGGGACAGGGCAACTCATCAAATGCCGCTGGCCCGAAGCGGGACTGAAGTTGAACTTCAATGCCTGAGCGCGTCTCTGCGCTCAGGGGTGCGGGCGGGGAAAGCCGTGACGTTCGGCGAGGGCTTCAAGGATCGCATCGCGGTCGTTGATGAAGGCCCGCCCGTTGACTGTGCCCGTCTGGTGCGGTGAGGTTTCCCCTTCGGCCAACAGCAACATCGGCAGGGACTGGTTTTCCTCACCTATAAGCTCAACGATCTTCGTGCGCGGACGCGGCCATTGAATGCGTTCGACTTGAAGGTTTTTGCCGTGCTGCGGCGCGGAGGCAAGAACCCCTTCGACCATGGCGCAGGGGGGGCAGAAATAGATCTCACCGGGCATGTCGGGGTCTTCGCCGGGAAGCAGCAGATAGAGTGTGTCAGCCATTGTATTAGTCCTCGAAAATGATTGTAGGCGGCGCCTTTGTCTGCAGGCTGTCCAGGTTCAGCGCGACAGCGCGGGCAAGCTCGTGAAACAGTGTGCCTGCCGCGTCATCTGTAATGGCTGCGGGTTTGCCAGCGTCTCCGCCCTCGCGAATGGAAGCCATCATAGGAAGCTGCCCGAGAAGGGGCAGACCGAGCGTCTCGGCCATTCTCGCGCCGCCCCCTTCGCCCATCAGATAGTGGCGGTTGCCGGCCGGGTCCTCGAACCAGCTCATTGTTTCGACGATGCCGAGCACCGGAACGGCCGTCTTGGCAAACATCGCGGCGCCGCGGCGCACATCTGCCAAGGCGACTTCCTGCGGGGTGGTCACAAGCACAGCCGCCGTCACAGGCACTTTCTGCGCGATGGCGAGCTGGGCGTCACCGGTGCCGGGCGGGGTATCAATGATGAGCAGGTCAAGCGGATCTTCGGGCGTGCCCCAGGCCGCATCGTTCAGCATCTGCGTGATGGCTGACATGACGATCGGCCCGCGCCAGATCATCGGCGAATCCGGGTCGGACAGATAACCGATGGAGAGCGACCGGATGCCATGTGCGTCAACCGGAATGAGCTTGCCATTGGCGTCTGTTTCCGGCGCGCGATCAGTTGTGCCGAGCATGGTTGGCGCGCTTGGGCCGTAAATATCTGCGTCGAGCAGCCCGGTTTTCAGACCGAGTTTCGCAAAGGACGCCGCTAGGTTGATTGCAACGGTCGATTTGCCGACCCCGCCCTTGGCGCTGGCGACGACCAGAATTCTTGAGATGCCCGGGATACCGCCAGCGCGCTCTGCGCCGGGTTGTCCCTGGCTGAGCGCTTCATCCGACAGACGCGCGCCCTTGCGCACGCGTTGACTGCCAGCCCGTAGCGGGGGCTCGCCTGCATGGCTGTGTTGATGGTTTGGCGGCGTCTGGCCGGGCGCGCGTTCAGCGGTCAGCATGGCTCGCACATCGCTCACGCCTTTGACATTCATCGCACGGGCTTCGGCTTCCACGCGCCGGATTTCGGACGCCTGGAGATCGTTCGGGTCACCCTCGAGGATGAGTGTCACCTCACCGCCATCCTTCACGCGGACCCCCTGTAACCAGTCGGGCTCGCCCAGGGCGCGGCGGATTTCTTGTTCGAGATTGCCAGATTGTCGCTGTTTACGGCGAAACATGCGGGTAACTCCTTGATGCGCAGGCCATGGGGTGCACATATCTGCGTAGTGCCTATATGGCCAGAGACGGACAGTCATGAAGGAGGGGCAATGCCCTGGAATGATAATAAGGACGGCGAAGGTTCGTCCAAAGGCAGTGGCAGCCCGTGGGGGTCTGGTAACAAAAAGCCTGATTCTCCCTGGAACCGCCCCGGCGGCTCCGGAGGCGGCAACAATGGCGGCGGCGGAGGCGGTGATAAGAATCGCCCGGATCTGGAAGAACAGATGCGCCGCATGCAGGAACGCTTTCGCCGTGGTCGCGGCAATAACGGCAGCGGCGGTGGTGGCGGCGGACGCGGCGGGCAGAATTTTGGCCCGTTCAGCTTCGTCGTTCTCGGCTTTGTTGCGCTGCTGGCGTGGCTTTTCACCGGTGTCGTTGTTGTAGACGAAGGTGAGACGGCTGCTGTTTTCCGGTTCGGCAAATGGGAAAAGAATTTCGGCCCAGGCCTTCACGTTCACCTGCCAACGCCGATCGAAGCGCATGAAATCATGCCTTCGCAGAAGCAACAGGTCACGCAGATCGGTGCCAATGAAGAAGAGCGTCTGATGCTGACGGGCGATGAGAATATCGTCGACGTCCAGTACCGCATCTTCTGGTATTACGACGAAGAAGACCCAGAGGACTTCATTCTCAACGTTGAAGACGGCGAAGACCTCGTCAAAGCCGCTGCGGAAAGCGTCATGCGCGAAGTGGTCGGCAAGTCGAACCTCAACGATGTCATCACAACCGGCCGTAACGAGCTGCAGCAGCAAGTGCGTGAGCAATTGCAGGCTCTGCTCAACGATTACCGCGCCGGTGTGGAAATCCTGAACGTTGAAATTCAGGAAGCCCAGGCGCCGTCTGAAGTGCGCGCAGCATTTATTGACGTGGTGAATGCCGGTCAGGACGCCGAACGTGCGGTCCAGGTTGCCAATCGCTATGCGAATGACATCATCCCGCGTGCGCGTGGTGAAGCCCAGCAAATCCTGCAAAACGCCGAAGCTTACCGCGATCAGGTGATTGCAGACGCTGCCGGTCAGGCCAACCGCTTCAAGCAAATCCTTGCTGAGTATCAGCAGGCCCCACAGGTGACACGCGAACGTATGTATCTCGAAACCATGGAGCGCGTCCTGCAACGCAGCGACAAGCTCATCCTCGACAGTGAATCCGGTGCAGTGCCTTATCTGCCGCTGGACAGCGTCAATCGCCGCAATCAGGAGAACTAGACATGAGACCGTTTGGTATTCTTGGAGTTGTCGCGATCGTTCTCGTACTGATCGTGCTGTTCAATTCATTCTTCATTGTCGACCAGCGCAAGCAGGCCCTGCTTCTGCAGGTGGGTCGTGCTGTCCAGGCTTATAATGAGCCGGGCACAGATGAAGCTGGCCTCAAATTGAAAATTCCGCTCGTGCAGAATGTGGTGATGTATGACCGCCGCAATCTTGGTCTGAACGTTCCGGGCATTGAGGCCTATGCCTCGAACCAGGAGCAACTCATCGTCGACGCGTTTGTGCGCTGGCAGATTTCAGATCCACTTGCCTTCTATCAGCGCCTCAACACGGAGCGTGAAGCCCGTGAGCAGCTGACGAACTTTACCGATGCTGCGATCCGGAACGCGCTGGCTTCGCGCCTGCCGGAGGAGATTATCTCCGGTCAGCGCTCCGAGTTGATGGATCAAATCCGCGATAATCTGGCTGGCAATATCGCAGGCCGGGGTATTGAGATCATCGATGTGCGTATCCGCCGCGCAGACCTGCCGGACGATGTGTCCGACCGCGTTTTCCAACGTATGGAAGCCACACGTGAGCAGGAAGCTGAGGAAATTCGCGCCAAGGGCGACGAACGCGCCCAGCTGGTGCGCGCCACGGCCGAACGTGAACGTACAGTGCTGTTGGCTGAAGCGCGTCAGCAATCGGAAGAGATCCGTGGTGAAGGCGATGCGAAGCGGAACGAGATTTACGCAGAAGCGTATGAGCGTGATGCCGAGTTCTTCCGCTTTCAGCGCGCGCTGATTGCCTGTGAAGAGGCATTCACGGAAGGCACGCGTGTTGTTGTGGCCCCGGATCAGCTTGGACTTTGCAATGATTTCATTGAACAGGCCCGACGGAACGGTTCGCGCCGTTAAATCAGTCACTGACTCTGGCGAGCAGGGCGTGTCAGCATGAGCTGGCAAATCCTGCTCGCCGCTTTCGGTTTATGGTTCGCGATAGAGGGCATCCTCTATGCTGCTGCGCCAGACACGATGAAGCGCATGGCCGAATTTCTGGCGCGATTGCCGGTCGAGAGTATTCGTAGCGGCGGTATGTGGTCGGCCCTGCTCGGGCTGGTTCTATTTTATGTCGCCGTGCGGTTTTGCTGACGCGTTGCACTTTGCCCGCGAAGCGTCATATTCTTGCGCTACTTTAGCGGGCAGTTGAGTATTGGAGACCGGTTGATGAAACGACTTGCGACACCCTTGATGGGCATGATGGCCAGCGCGCTCATTCTAGCTGCGCCCGCCGTCGCCCAACGAGCCAGTGGCGCGGACAGCTCGCTTTCCGATAAGGTATCGCAGATCAATCAGAAGCAGGCGCCGGATTCCTTTTCCGGCCTGGCGAAACGCCTGATGCCATCTGTCGTCAACATCACCACCAGCCAGACCGTTGCCCCCGAAGGCCTGCCAGAATTTCCGGACGGCTCGCCGCTGGAGCGGTTCAATGAATTTTTTGGCCGAGACCCTGAAGGCTTTCGCCGCGAGGGCTCGCTCGGCTCCGGTTTTGTGATTTCTGCTGATGGCATCGTCGTGACGAATAATCACGTCATCGAGGGCGCCGATGAAATCAATGTGGTCTTCAACTCCGGCCGCACCCTTCAGGCACAGCTGGTTGGCACCGATCCGGAAACCGACGTCGCCGTCCTGAAAGTCGAGAGCGATACTGATCTGCCTTTTGTCGAGTTTGCTGACAGCGACAATGCTGAAGTTGGCGACTGGGTGATGGCGATTGGCAACCCGTTCGGGTTCGGCGGCTCTGTTTCAGCCGGCATTATTTCCGCGCGTAACCGCGACATCCAGTCCGGCCGCTATGACGACTTCATCCAGACCGATGCCGCCATTAACCGCGGTAACTCCGGCGGACCGCTGTTCAATCTCAACGGTGAAGTTGTGGGCGTGAACACGGCGATCATTTCGCCAACCGGCGGCTCAGTCGGCCTTGGCTTTTCGATCCCGTCCAATCTGGTTGAGCAAATTTCCGGGCAGCTGATCGAGTATGGCAAGCCGCGCCGCGGCTGGTTTGGCGTCAACGTCCAGGGCATCGATGATGATCTGGCCGGCGCCTACGGCCTGAACAAGGCCAGCGGTGTGATCATTACATCGATCGACAGCGAAGGCCCTGCGGCCAGCGCCGATTTCGAGGTTGGCGACCTTGTGCTTCGGTTTGATGGCAAGACGGTCGAGAATGTACGCGGCCTGACGCGCGTCGTCGCAGATACCGAAATCGGCAAGACGGTCAGCGTCGACATTATCCGCGACCGCAAGCGCAAGACGGTGTCTTTCAAGATTGGCGAGCTGACCTCTGATGACGAGGTAGAGGCCCGTGAACCGCTGCCGGAAAATGCGCTCGCGCAGAACCCGCTCGGCGCCGAATTGAAAACAATCGATGATGATGCGCGTCGTCGCTACGGGATTGCGCGCGATGTCGATGGCGTTCTTGTCAACTCCGTCGCGGCGAGCGGGCCGAGCTTTGGCAAGCTGCGCAAGGGCGATGTGATCACCGAGATGGGCTTTGAGAAAATTGCCAATCTGGACGATGCCTATACCGCACTTGAGCCAGGCAAGGCACCTCCAGGAAAGCCGCTACTGGTGCGGATCAACCGCACAGGGCAGACAATGTTTTTCACAATCAAGACAGAGCGTTAGGCCGCGCAGGCGGATTCGGTCGCCTGACAGCACTTTACCTCGGTCCCAAATCAGATTCACATTTGAGGTGAAGGTAAACAGCCGTCAGGGAGCGTGGAACATGGCACTGAGTGAGCGACAGTCTCTCGAGCTTTGGCGCCGGACAATGACGGCCTATGTGCGCTCCTCCGAGAGCGATCTCTCGGCGCGCCAACAAGCCATCTTCATGACTGTTGCTCTCTCTGCGGGCCCGCATACCGTTCGCGGCCTCTCTGCAGATTTGAACCTCGCAAAACCCGCTGTCACCCGCGCCCTCGATGCGCTTGAGAAAGCGGGCTTCGTGCGCCGGCGCCGTGACGAAAACGATCTTCGCAGTGTGTTTATTGAGCGGACGGTCGAAGGCATGAACTGGCTGCGCGGGTTCGCCGGCCTGATCATGGCAGCCGAAGCCGGTGAAGAGCCAGCGCCCCTGGTCGCCAGCAAGTCGGCTGAAGCGGCCGCCTGACGAAAGGCCAAGCTATGCCGTCATTTGACGACCGCCGCCTCAGCATTCCCGACGCAAACCCTATAGGGCAGTTCCAGGTGAGCGCCGCTGTCGTGCCGATGCGTGATGCGCCGCGCGCCGATGCACAACAGGTGACACAAGCCCTGCACGGCGAAACCGTAACGCTGCTGAGGGAAGAGGGCGAATTTGGACTGATCCAGATGCACCGCGACCGATATGTCGGCTGGGCGCCTCTGGAAGGCCTGTCCGCGCCCATCATAAAGCCCACCCACAAAGTCAGTGCCCTACGGACCTATGCCTTTTCGGCGGCGGATCTGAAGTCAGTGCCGAACATGCTGATCTCGCTGGGAGCCCGGATCCATATCACGGCTGAGGCGGGCGAGTTTCTCAAGGCAGAACGGGCTGGATGGCTGCCAAAGCAGCACGTGGCGCCCATCAATGATTTCGAAGATGACCCTGCGGGCGTGGCCCTCCGCTATCTCGGCGCACCTTATTTCTGGGGCGGTTGCGAAAGCCTTGGCCTTGATTGTACCGGGCTCACGCGCGCGGCTTACGATGCCTGCGGCGTGAGCCTGCCGCGCGACAGCGACATGCAGTTTGCCTGGTCCGGGAAGTCGGTCGACAATTGGAGAGAGGCGGGCACCCTTCAGCGCAATGACCTGGTCTTCTGGAAAGGCCACGTGTCCATCATGCTCGACGCTGAGCGGATGCTGCATGCGAACGGCTATCATATGGCGGTGGCTGAAGAGCCTCTGTCAGAAGCGATCGAGCGGATCGCAAAAACAAACGGCGAACCCGTTGGGGTCCGCCGTATTGATCTTGTTGAAGAGAGACACCGTAAGCCGGACTGGCTAACGGCCTGATCCCTTACTCTTCGGTTTCGTCGGTCTCGGCTGGCGCTGCAGCGTCCGTGTCCGGTGTTGTCGCTGCAGGGGCAAGCTCGACTTCGCCCTCATTGCCATTGGCCTGATTGGTGTCGTCGACGGAATCAACGGTTTCAATCTCGCCAGTTGCCTGAGCAGGCGCGTCTTCGACGGTCTCAGCACCCAGTGTCGCTTCAACGGCGTCACCTTCGCTCGCGTCGCCTTCAGCTGACGCGTCCTGGCCTTCGACAGCTTCGCCGTCCGCGCCGTTATCTTCAGGCAGAGGCTCAGGGAAGTCCGGTGCGTTTGGCGTATTGGATGCGAGGTAGGCAATCACGTCTGCGCGCTCATCGTCGCGGCGAAGACCAGCGAAGGCCATCGTGGTGCCGCGGATGTAGGAGGATGGATTTTCCAGCCACGAATCGATGCTGGAATAGGTCCACTGCGTTCCGGCGGTGGCTTGCATGGCTGAGGAGTAGCCAAAGTCAGCGCGGTGAGCGTGGGCCTCTGCCAGAATGCCGTGCAGATTAGGGCCTGTGCCGTTAGAGCCGCCCTCCGTGATGGTGTGGCAGGTCGAGCACTTTGCCTTGAAGGTCCGCTCGCCATTGCCAGCATCTGCGGAGGCCAGCAGGGCGCCGAGGTCGTAGACCTCTTCGACTTCTACGCCGCCAGCCGAAGATTCGGCGATGTCGGTGTAATAGGCGAAGCGGGTGTGGGCCCAATCGTTAAGAGTGCCGCCCTCCTCTTCGGTGTGATGACCGCCTTCACCTTCGGAAGCAAAAACGCTTTCGGAAAGTAGCTGCAAGCCCATGACGCCGAGTACGACGGCCAGGATTGCGCCAAATACCTTGTTCCAGAAGAGATCGCCCATAGGGATCGTCCTTGTATGATTATCAGCCTTGTGCGCGCCTTCTGGCACGCTATCGAGTCGTAGGCAATATAACGGCATGCATCACAGGATGCGCGGGCTGATATAGCGGCGAAACGGCGCAGTTTGCGAGGTCCTGGTCTAAAGACGGGGCTTGAATTGTCGCTTCGGCTCGCGCAAGGCATGTCGCCGCAGCCCGAATTGGGGCCGCCGAGCTGAAGTTGGAGTGGCGAATCATGAGCGAAACACGAACAGGCCGGATCGCCTATCAGGGTGAACCCGGCGCAAATTCGCACATTGCCTGCAATGATACCTATCCAGGCATGGAGCCGGTGGCCTGCAAGACATTTGAGGATGTCATCACCATGGTCGAGCGCGGCGATGCCGATCTCGCCATGATCCCCGTCGAAAACACGATTGCGGGCCGCGTGGGCGACATCCACCATCTATTGCCCGGCACCAGCCTGCATATGATTGCCGAGCACTTCATGCCGATCCGCTTTCAGCTGATGGCGCTTCCGGGCGTGACCATCGACGAGATTGAAACGGCGCATTCGCATATCATGGCGCTCGGCCAGTGCCGTCGTTATCTGCGCGACCGGAGCATCAGTGCGGTGATTGCTGCCGATACCGCAGGGGCCGCGCGCATTGTGCGCGATCTCGGCGATCGTACAGTTGCAGCCATTGCGCCTGAGCTTGCGGCAGAAGTCTATGGGCTGGATATCCTCGCTCGCAACATTGAGGATGCCGAGCACAACACGACGCGCTTTGTGATTATGGCCCCGCAGCCGGTTGAGCATGATCGCACCGACGGGCCGACTGTCACTGCGTTTCTTTTTCAGGTCCGCAACATTCCTGCCGCGCTTTACAAGGCGATGGGTGGGTTCGCGACGAATGGCGTCAACATGACCAAGCTGGAAAGCTATCAGGTCGACGGCTCATTCACGGCAACGCAATTCTATGCCGAGATCGAAGGCCATCCCGATGAGCGCAATGTGCAGCTCGCGCTTGAAGAGCTGGGCTTCTTCTCGACCTCGCTGAAAATTATCGGCGTGTTCCCCGCCCATCCAGAGCGGTTTCGCTTTGCGCGTTGAGGCTTAATGCTTCCAGACGATCTCGCTGTCGGAATATCCTTGGAAATAAAGCGCAGCAGTGAGGTCAGTGACCGAGATCGCACAGTCTGAGGCGGCTGCCGTCACGGGCTTGGCGCGGTAGGCGACGCCGAGGCCGGCTGCTTCGATCATGGCCAGATCATTGGCGCCGTCGCCCATCGCCAGAGCATCGCTGACGGTGACATCCATCTCTGCCGCTTCTGATTTCAGGGCGTCCAATTTGGCCTCGCGGCCGAGAATCGGTGTGCCGACCTCGCCCGTAAGCTGCACGCCATCATCGATCAGCGTATTGCCGCGATGGCTGTCGAAACCGGCCGCGTTGGCGATTCGCGACGTGAAATAGGTGAACCCGCCGGAGACCAGAATGCAGCGCGCGCCCTCCGCCTTCATCGAGGCGACCAGCGTTTCTGCGCCCGGCATCAGTGTGATGCGTTCCTTGTAGCAGCGCTCCAGCGCTGAGAGGTCGAGGCCTTTCAGCTTGCCGACACGTTCTCTTAGGGCGTCCTCAAATTGCAGCTCGCCGCGCATGGCGCGTTCGGTGATTGCCGAGATCTCGGCTTTCAGTCCGGCGAAGTCTGCCAACTCATCGAGGCATTCCTGTTCGATGATGGTGGAGTCCATATCGCAGATGAGCAGTTTCTTGCGCCGATTTGCGGTCGGCGAGATGCAGATGTCGGCCTTGTCCTTGAAAACTTTCTCAAGGGAGTCGCGCAGAGCTGCTGTGTCTGCAACGTCTGCGGCCTGCTCGATCGCAGTGAAGTGACCGTCGCCGCTCAGCAGGCGGACAGGGCCGACATTGCTGATATTGCAGCTCGCCAGCGCCGTCCCCAGCGTATCACCGAGATGTTGGAGGCTGTGCGAAGACTTCGCGACCACCGTGGCAACGTGGCTGAAATCTGACGTTTTTTTATCCATCGCGGCTGTCCTTACTTAACGAGGGCGTTCAAACTCTCTACGTCTATATTGATGAAACCTGCAATCCTGATCCACGGACCAACTGCCAGCGGAAAAACAGCCCTCTCAATTGAGGTTGCACGTAAATACAATGGCGAGATCGTCAACGCCGATTCCATGCAGGTCTACAGCGAGCTGAAAGTTATTTCCGCGCGCCCCGACGCAGAAGAGATGGAGGGGATCCCGCATCATCTGTTTGGGCACATGCCTGCAGGTGAGCGCTATTCGACCGGCATCTGGCTGGAGCAGGCGCGCGCCGTCATCGAAGACATTCAGAAGCGCGAGAAGACGGCTGTCGTGGTCGGCGGAACGGGGCTTTATCTTTTGGCGCTGGTGGACGGCCTCTCCGATATCCCGCCCGTGCCAGAGGATGTCCGCCACGAAGTTCTGGAAATTTCCAAGAAGGACGGTCTGCGCGGTCTCAAGATCCGCCTCCAAGCTGTCGACCCGGAAGCGGCCGAGCGGATAAATGATAATGATCGCCAGCGCCTGATGCGCGCCTATGAGGTGTGGCTGGCCACTGGGCGCGCGCTGACCAGCTTTCAGCAGCAGCGCACAAAGGGTGTTCTCAACCCCGATGAATGGCTGGGCGTGGCGCTAACCCCGCCCCGGTCAAAGCTTTATGCGCGGATCGACAAACGGTTCGAAGGCATGCTGATGGAAGGCGCGATGGAAGAGGCGCGTAAGCTGGTAGACCTCGGCATCGACCCTGAGCTGCCAGCCATGAAAGCGCATGGCATGCCCTGGCTCTCTGCCTTTATTCGCGGTGAGATCGATTCTGAAACCGCTGCGGAGAATGCCAAGCGTGATACGCGCCGCTATGCAAAACGTCAGTTTACCTGGATCGGACGTCAGTTCCCGTTCTGGCCGAGAATACCGGGAACAGAGCTTTCAACGCGGATGAGGGTTATTTCTGCCCTTTATAAGGAGGTTGACCGCTAGCTTGAGGCACGTTATGCCCCTTTCAAGTTTTGGAGGAAACACCCTTGCGCCAGCAGAAGGTAATCGTACTTAGGCACCCGTGACCGACATGTCATATGTCGGCGCGGGCGCGCATGGAAGGGTCTCTAACGAGGCCCTTTTTCTTTTTAAGCCCTGATCATTCGCCGGAAATCTAAACAGATGAGCAGCAATATGGACACCCACACGCTTTCGCAGACCGATACGACGCCCCGCATCATGACGGGCGCCGAAATTGTGATCACCGCGCTGAAAGAGCAGGGCGTGGAAACGATGTTCGGATATCCGGGCGGGGCGGTTCTACCCATTTATGACGCGCTCTATTCAGAGCCGTCGATCCGGCACATCCTTGTTCGACATGAGCAGGGGGCAGGCCATGCCGCAGAAGGCTATGCCCGTTCCACGGGCAAGTGCGGCGTCGTGCTCGTCACCTCCGGACCCGGCGCGACGAATATGGTCACGCCGATTACAGATGCGATGATGGACTCCATTCCAATGGTCGTCATCACCGGCCAGGTGCCGAGCCACCTGATCGGCACGGATGCCTTCCAGGAATGCGATACGGTCGGCATCACGCGGTGCTGCGCCAAGCACAATTATCTCGTCACCGACGTCGATAATCTGGCCCGCGTCATCCATGAAGCGTTCCTGATCGCGACATCCGGACGTCCCGGCCCCGTCGTGATCGACATCCCGAAGGACGTCCAGTTCGCGACCGGTCGCTATATCGGCAAGGCCGGCGTTGTGAAGAAAACCTATCAGCCGAAGACCGAACCGAGCGAGCACGCCATCCGCGATGCGCTCGACATGATGGCCACCGCGCGGCGCCCGGTTTTCTATACCGGCGGCGGGGTCATCAATGCCGGGCCAGAAGCCTCCAGGCTGCTGCAGGAATTGCAGGCAGTCACGGGTGTTCCGGTCACATCGACCTTGATGGGCCTTGGCGCCTTCCCGGCCAGCCACGAAGACTGGCTCGGCATGGTTGGCATGCACGGCGCCTATGAAGCCAATAATGCGATGCATGATTGCGATCTGATGATCTGTGTTGGCGCGCGGTTTGATGACCGGGTGACCGGCAAGGTCTCGGCCTTCTCGCCGGGTTCACGCAAGATCCACATCGATATCGACCCGTCCTCGATCAACAAGATCATCCGGGTCGACGTGCCGATCATCGCCGATTGCAAGAATGCGCTTCAGGCCCTGCTGGATGGCTGGAAGAAACGCCAGCTGCCCAAGCCGGACCTGTCCGACTGGCAAGAGCAGATCGCAAAATGGCGCGCGGTCGATTGCTTTTCCTATCCTGAAAATGACGGGTCGATCCGCCCACAATATGCGGTTGAGCGGCTCTATGAGCTGACCAAGGATCGCGACACCTACATTTCGACAGAGGTTGGCCAGCACCAGATGTGGGCGGCCCAGCACTATCATTTCGAAGAGCCGAACCGCTGGATGACCAGTGGCGGCCTCGGCACGATGGGCTATGGCCTGCCGGCAGCGGTCGGCATTCAGGCGGCCCACCCGGACAGTCTGGTGATCGACATTGCCGGCGAAGCTTCGGTCCAGATGGTGATGCAGGAAGTTTCCACGGCCGTTCAGCACAGATTGCCGATCAAGATTTTCATCCTGAACAATGAGTGGATGGGCATGGTCCGCCAGTGGCAGGAATTGCTGCACGGGGAACGTTATTCGCACTCCTATAGTGATAGCCTGCCTGACTTTGTGAAACTGGCAGAAGCCTATGGCGCGCACGGCATACAATGTTCTGACCCGGCGGAGCTCGACACGAAGATCATGGAGATGATCGATCATGATGGTCCGGTGGTGTTTGACTGCCTTGTCACCAAGGCGGAGAACTGCCTGCCCATGATCCCGTCAGGCGCCCCGCATAATGAAATGATCCTCGGCAAGATCTCAGGAAACGAGATCGATGAAGCCGGACGGAAAATGGTCTGAGCGATGACTTTTCAGGCAATCACACATCCGGGCTTCGACAAGCTCAGCATGAGGTTTCTCTTTGCTGACCCGGCAGCTATACGCACCCTCATCCTGAGCCTGTCGAAGGATGAAGCACAAACCCGATATCCCTCCGGAGCCCGCGCATGAGCAAAGAGCCAATCCCCGCCAGCGCCTATGATATGGATCACGCCGAAGAGGCCGACGAGCGCCGCACGCTCGCCGTCCTTGTCGACAATGAGCCGGGCGTCCTAGGCCGTGTCGTCGGGCTGTTCTCTGCGCGTGGCTACAATATTGAGAGCCTGACTGTCGCCGAAGTGGACCGGGGCAAACATCGCTCGCGGATCACCATCGTGACGACCGGGACCGCCCATATGCTCGAGCAGATCGAGGCGCAGCTGCTGCGTCTGGTGCCGGTCGCTGCCGTCATCGACATCACCAAGTCCAAGCGCGGCATTGAGCGTGAGCTGGCGCTGGTGAAGGTTGCGGGGCAGGGCGAACCGCGCGTCGAAGCGCTGCGCATCGCAGAGATTTTCCGTGCCCGCGTCATCGATACGACGAATGAGAGCTTCATCTTCGAGATCACCGGCGCGTCCGACAAGATCGACCAGTTCACCGACCTGATGGAGCCGCTCGGCCTCGTCGAGGTCAGCCGCACCGGCGTCCTCTCCATTCGGCGCGGGAAGGATGCGGGATGAATTGGGAAGATGAGGCAGAATGCGCTATCTGTGGTGAAGGTGCATGCGGCTCGCAGTACATAGGCTCCCGCGATGTAACCCAAGCAAATTGCCCCGCTTGCGGCGATTACTTCGCGGGTGACTTGAGTTTCGAAGTTCTCGAATCTGACAAGTGGTGGACTGAGGTTCGTCGAGCAGCTCTTTCTCACCTCATTAGAACAAAACGAAATCTGCCATTCTATTCAGATACGACAATTCCGTGGATCTCCCATGCCGAGCTGGAGAGATTGAAGAAGGAAAACATTTCACTACCCACTCGTCTCGTTCAAATGGACAATCTGGTAAGATATCTTGGCGATCTAGAGTTGGAAAAGGGTTCTCCCGATTTCGAGGCAGCAATTGGGCTGCAGGGACTTATAGGGGCGCCGTCAGAAGAGTCCCTTGGAAGGTTGGCTATGGATATGGTCGATGAAGGGCTACTGTCGGACAGTACTACCTTAGATGAGGTGATGGGAGCTCCTCCGACTTTGCTGCAGGCACGACTTAGTTTGGCGGGTTGGAAACGGTGGGAGCAATTGGCTCGTGGTGACACCCGATCGAAAGACGGATTCATAGCAATGCAATTCGGAGATGCTCGACTGGATGCATTCATCAACGATGTGTTGAAGCCCGGAGTCGATAAACATCTGGGCGTCGCCGTGAATCGAGTAGACAGCCCTGACACAGTTAAAGCGGGCCTCATTGACAACGTAATGAGGGAAGCAATCGAAGACGCCGCTTTTGTGCTGGTCGATCTCAGTCACGGCAACAAGGGAGCGTATTGGGAAGCGGGCTTGGCGGAAGGGCTCGGCAAACCTGTGATCTATTTGTGCGAACAAGCGGTATGGGATGATCCCCGCACTCGCCCACATTTCGACGTCAACCACCGAACGACCATCATGTGGGATGAAGCTAACCCCGAAAAGTTTGTCACTACTCTTGTGGCCACAATTAAAAACTCACTCAGACATCGATACAACTAACGGAGTAACTCAAAGTGAAAGTCTATTACGAGCAGGATGCCGACCTCGGCCTTATCCAGTCCAAAAAAGTTGCTGTCATTGGCTATGGCAGCCAGGGCCATGCGCATGTTCTGAACGCACGCGACAGCGGCGTGAAAGATGTGGTTGTCGGCCTTCAGGAAGGCTCTTCCAGCCGCAAGAAGTGCGAAGCCGAAGGCCTGACGGTCATGACGCCAGCCGAGGCCACCAAGTGGGCCGATGTCGTGATGATCCTCATTCCGGATGAGAAGCAGGCTGTCCTCTGGGCGAATGAAATCGAGCCGCATGTCCGCCCCGGTCAGCACATCATGTTCGGCCACGGCTTCAACGTTCACTACAACCTCATCCGCCCGATGGAAGGCGTTGACGTCTCGCTGTCCGCGCCAAAAGGCCCCGGCCACACCCTGCGTGACCAGTATCAGCGCGGCTTCGGCCTGCCAGGTCTCGTTGCGATCCATCAGGACGCGACGGGCACCGCAAAAGACGTGGCGCTCTCTTACTCCAAAGCCATCGGCAACACTCGCGCCGGGGTCATCGAGACCTCGTTCCGCGAAGAAACCGAAACTGACCTCTTTGGCGAACAGGCCGTGCTTTGCGGCGGTATCGTCGAGCTGATCAAGGCAGGCTTCGAGACCCTCGTCGAGGCAGGATACGCCCCGGAGATGGCCTACTTTGAGTGCCTGCACGAAACCAAGCTGATCGTCGACCTGATATATGAAGGCGGTATCGCCAACATGAACTACTCGATTTCCAACACCGCTGAGTATGGCGAATACGTCTCCGGTCCACGCGTTGTGACCAGCAAGACGAAGTCGGAGATGAAGAAGATCCTGACGGACATCCAGGACGGCACGTTCGCGCGCAACTGGGTGCTGGAAAACCAGGCCGGTGCGCCAGGCTTCCACGCCAAACGCGCCCGTATGAACGATCACCTCATTGAGGAAGTCGGCGAAAAATTGCGTGGCATGATGCATTGGGCACAGAACGATCGTCTGGTAGACAAGTCGCGTAACTAGGCGACCTTCCAGGGAAAACAGACATGGCAGATCCGAAGATCGAAGATCAAAAACCTTCGACCGGCGGGTCTGCCGTGCGCTTTCTGGCAGGTGAGGCCGTTTACCTGCTGGCGCCGCGGACCTTTGCGGGTCTCGCTGCAATTGCAGGCGTGCTGGTGCTCGCCGCCCTGATGATCCCCGCCAGTCTGGAGGATCTGCCCTTCGACTTGCCGCTTGGCCTGCTCGAAGTCTCTCACTTCGTCGCCTCGATTGCGGGCACGCTTCTCATCCTGCTGTCTATGGGCCTCGGGCAGCGCCTGCACTCTGCCTGGCTTGCGGGTCTCATCATCATCGCCTTGCTGTCGGTGCTGACGGTTCTGGCTGGCGGGCATGTTGGCCTGGCGATTTTCCTGGCGCTCGCGACGGTTGCCATGGGCGCCTCGCGACATGCCTTCTACCGTAAGGGGTCGATCTCCGAGATCGCCGTTTCGCCAGAGCGCGTGCTGTTGCTGGTCGGGCTCCTGGCCGGGGTCGCCTGGCTTGGTTTCTTTGCCTATCGCAACGTCCAGTACCGCAATGACCTCTGGTGGACTTTTGCGCTGGATGCAGATGCCTCTCGCTTCTTGCGGGCGCTCGTCACCGTTGCTGTTACGGCGGCGCTCTTCATTTTCTGGCGCCTTTTGCAGCCGCGCGGCGCCCCGGGCCTGCCGGAGCGGACCGCTGAACTGGATGAAAAGATAAGCGCCGTATTAAGCGCGCCCGGCACAGCGCAGGCCGAAGGTGCGCTCGCCTATCTGGACGACAAACGTTTCATGTTTTCCGAAGATGGTCGCGCCTTTGTCATGTATGGCGTGCGCGGGCGAAACTGGATCGTCATGGGGCCTCCGGTTGGGCCGAAAGATGCCGCCCAGACGCTCGCCTTCGCCTTCAAACGATTTGCAGACCGCGCCCGCGCCAATGTGATCTTTTATGCGGTGCCGGCCAGCTTCCTGCCCGTCGCGCTCGATCTTGGGCTGGTCGCTCAGAAGGTGGGTGAGACCGCGATCATAAATCTCGAAGACTTCACGCTGGAGGGCAGTGACCGGGCCCGCTTGCGCCAGGCGGTCAACAAGCTGAAGCGCGAAGACAACAGGTTTGAAATGCTGCCGCCCGGCGCGTTCGATGAGCATGCCGAGGTCTACAAGTCGGTCTCTGATGCCTGGCTCGCGCGTCACTCAGGCGCAGAGAAAGCCTTCACGCTTGGCAAGTTCGATGAGGACTATCTGCGCCGCTTCAGCCTCGCGACGATCTGGAAAGGCGACCAGCTGATGGCGTTCGCAAATGTCTGGGAATCGGGCGACCGCAAAACCCTGATGATCGACCTGATGCGTCACCATCCCGACGCGCCAAGCCCCGTGATGGATGCGCTATTTGCTGAGCTTGCCCTTTGGGGCCGCGCGGCAGGCTTCAAGCGGCTCGATCTCGGCATGGCGCCGCTCGCAGGTCTTGCGACCCAACGCGAAGCCGATGTGCTGAGCCGCCTCGGTGCCTTCGTCTATTCGCATGGCGAAAACGTCTACGGCTTTGAAGGCCTGCGCCGCTACAAGGAGAAGTTCCACCCTGATTGGGAGCCGGTCTATCTCGCCGCGCCGGGGCGGATGAATATCGCCCTCGCGCTGGCCGATGTTGCCCTGCTGACCAGTGGCGGCCTCCGCAAGATGCTAGGCGGCAAATAGGCATTTGCCCGCTATCGACGACTTCCACCAAGCCTTGTCGCGCCTACCCACTGGCTACAGTCAGGGGGGCTATGAAGGCAATCGCTGGGGCGTGACGGTGGAGCGGTCTTCGGACGGTCGGCGCGTGAAGCTTTATGGCGAAGCGCTGGGCGGCAATGATCATGTCAGCTTCAATCTCTACCGGGTTTCTGGCGAGGCCCGTTTGAAGCCTTGCGAAATGCCTGCAAGCAAGGTCATTGCGTTTGTCGCGGGCTTCGTGCCCGACGCAACATCATGACATAATTCTCATTTGCCCGGTCTGAATTTCGCCTGAATGGCGAATTAAAAAGCTTTGTGTTGAGGCCGATGTGGCCAGGCGCCATTTTCATGGGACCGCCAAGCAGAAGTTTGAGAGAGCAAATGAGAATCAAGACACTGACAGCCTGCGCGATGTTCGCAATGCTACCGATTTCCGCGTCTGCAGACACCAATGTGCGTCCTGGCCTCTGGAGCTATCAGGCGAGCTTTGCGCTCGGTCCGATCCCGATGCAGGACGTGGGCAGCCAGTGCATCGATCCGGTCATGGCTGGATCGTCCTATGACGCGCTTCTGAATGACATCAATGCCAATTGCGAGGTGACGAGCAGTTCCTACCAGACCGATGGCTATCACTTTAAGATGCGCTGTGCTGGCGGTCCGGACGGTGAATTGAGCGGACGGCTGACGGTGAACGGCGATCAGGCGCAACTCAATGCCACGGGATGGACCGGAACAACCGAAGAGAACGTCCCGGTTATTCTGTCCGCGTCTGCATCACGGGTCGCAACGACCTGCCAATAAATTTTCGGGACTTCATTTTCCGGACGCTTTATGCCCGGAAAATATCCCTGTTTGACTGCTATCCATGCAGTCGCGCCGAAGGGTGTTGAAGCTTCGTCAGGTCGCTTTGACAGCCTTCGGCGTTTTCCATAGGTGTGGCACAGATGGCCAAATTTATACCTGTAGATACGTTCGACCTTGTCATTTTCGGAGGGACGGGCGACCTCAGTCAGCGCAAGCTGCTTCCGGCCCTGTACCACCGTTTTCTTGACGGGCAGATCCCTGAAGATTCAAGGCTCGTAGCCGCCTCGCGCAGCACGATGTCGAACAAGGCGTTTCGCGAGTTTGCGCTTGAGGCCTGTAAGAATTTCACGGGCGAAACCGTTGAGCCGGAGGACTGGGCCAAGTTCGAGAAGATGCTGTCCTATATCAGCATGGACGCAACAGACCCGGACGCCGACTGGGATAAGCTCAAGGCCCAGCTCGTCGATGATGATCGGCCCACCATCTTCTATCTGGCAGTGACGCCTAAAATCTACGTTCCTATTTGCGAGGCGCTTGGCAAGGCGGGCCTGTCGAAGGGCGATGCGCGCGTCGTGCTGGAAAAGCCGATCGGGACTGATCTAGAGTCCGCGCGCGCCATCAATGCGGGCGTCGGCGCCGTTTTCCGCGAAGACCATATCTACCGGATCGATCATTATCTCGGCAAAGAGACCGTCCAGAACCTGTTGGTGCTGCGCTTTGGAAACACTCTGTTCGAACCGCTCTGGAACCGCACAGCCATCGACCACATCCAGATCACCGTGTCTGAGGATGTCGGCGTCGGTGATCGCGCGGGCTATTACGACAGCGCAGGCGCCGTGCGGGACATGTTGCAGAACCATCTGCTACAACTGCTTTGCCTCATCGCGATGGAGCCGCCAAATTCGGTGACCGCCGATGAGATCCGGACGGAAAAGATCAAGGTACTGAATGCGCTTCGGCCGGTTGAGGCGAAATGCGCGGCGCAGGAAACCGTGCGCGCGCAATACGGGCCGGGCACCGTCGATGGCAAGCAGGTCAAAGGCTATCTCGAAGAGCTCGACAATCAGGACAGCAAGACCGAGACCTTCGTCGCGATCAAGGCATGGGTGGATAATTGGCGCTGGGCGCGCGTACCGTTCTATCTTCGGACCGGCAAGCGCATGCGGTCTCGTCACTCAGAGATCGTGGTGCAGTTCCGTGAGGCGCCACACGCCATGTTTGGCGAGGAGCAAGCCCATTCTAACCGGCTGATCATCCGGCTGCAGCCCGATGAGGGCGTGCAGCTCTATGTGCAGATCAAAGAACCCGGACCGGGCGGCCTCCGCGTTCAGTCTCTACCGTTGAACCTGTCCTACGCAGAGTCCTTTCAGCTGAGATATCCGGACGCCTATGAGCGTCTTCTGATGGATGTCGTGCGCGGCAACCTCTCCCTCTTCATGCGGCGCGAAGAGGTCGAGGAAGCTTGGGAATGGGTGGATGGTCTGCTGGACGCCTGGCAGGACGCAAAAGTGCCGGTCTACACGTATTCCGCAGGTCTCGAAGACGGCCCGGTTGAGGCCCGCATGTTGCTTCGCCAGGACGAACGCGATTGGTGGAGCAACGGCAAATGAGCGATCTTCACCCAAAAATCGCAGAGGTCACAGCGCGGATCGAAAACCGGTCCAAGGAGACCCGTGCCGCCTATCTTGATCTCATCGCCTCGCGAAAGCCGGAGGGCTTTGCGCGTGAGAAGCTCGCCGACGGCAATCTCGCGCATGCCTCGGCCGGGTGTGCTGTCATCGACAAGACCCAGCTTCTGGGCGCGTCATGGCCGAATATCGGCATCATCACCGCCTATAATGACATGCTCTCGGCGCATGCGCCCTATGAGCATTACCCTGAGATCATCCGCGATGCCGCACGCAAGGTGAACGCGACCGCGCAGGTCGCGGGCGGCGTTCCGGCCATGTGTGATGGCGTCACCCAGGGCCAGGAAGGCATGGAGCTGTCGCTCTTTTCGCGTGATGTGATCGCGCTGGCCTCGGCCGTCTCGCTGAGCCACGACATGTTCGATGGTGCGCTGCATCTTGGCATCTGTGACAAGATCGTGCCGGGTCTGATGATCGCGGCTTTGCGCTTTGGTTGGCTGCCGCATGTCTTCGTACCGGGCGGGCCTATGCCATCGGGCCTGCCAAACCCGGAAAAGCAACGCATCCGACAGGAATACGCGCTCGGCAAGGTCGACCGTGCAGCGCTGCTCAAGGCCGAATCCGAGAGCTATCATAGCCCTGGCACCTGCACCTTTTATGGCACGGCAAATTCGAACCAGATGCTGATGGAGGTGATGGGGCTTCACCTGCCAGGTGCGGCCTTTGAAAACCCGGGCACGCCGCTGCGCGAAGCCCTGACCCGGGCCTCGGTCGAGCAAGTCGTCGGTCTCACTGTGAAGCGCGACTACACGCCGATGGGCGAGATGATCGATGCGAAAAGCTGGGTCAATGCGCTGGTCGGCCTGATGGCAACCGGTGGCTCGACCAATCATGCACTCCACATTCCTGCGATGGCGGCAGCTTCGGGCTATCAGATTGAACTTGAAGACTTTTCCGACATTAGCGAGATCACCCCGCTTCTTTGCCGGATCTATCCGAACGGCCCAGCCGATGTGAACCATTTCCAGGCCGCCGGCGGCATGAGCTTCGTCATGAACGAGCTGCTGAAAGCAGGCCTCCTCAATGCGGAGGCGCGCGGCGTGATGGGCTCGATTGCAGACCATGCGCGCGAGCCATGGCTGGACGATGGCAAGCTTGCCTTCCGCGCGCCCGCAGAAGAAAGCGGCGATCTCGATATCGTGCGCCCCGTGTCTGATCCGTTTCAGGCGGAAGGTGGTCTACGCATGCTGGACGGTCCGCTTGGGCGCGGCGTTATCAAGGTGTCTTCGGTCAAGCCGGACCGGCGCGTTATCGAGGCGCCCGCTCGCGTGTTCGACAGCCAGGAGGCGCTGAAAGAGGCGTTCAAGACCGGCGAGCTGGATCGCGATGTCGTCGCTGTTGTGCGGTTTCAGGGCCCGGCAGCCAATGGCATGCCAGAGCTGCATGCCCTGTCGCCAGCGCTCGGCGCGCTGCAGGATAAGGGCTTCCGTGTGGCGCTGGTCACCGATGGACGGATGTCCGGCGCGAGCGGCAAGATCCCTGCGGCGATCCATGTCGGCCCAGAGGCAGCGCGCGGCGGGCCACTGGCGCGCGTTCAGGACGGGGATGTCATCCGGCTGGATGCTGACACCGGGCGACTGGATATAGACGTCGACCCATCCGTGTTCAGCGCGCGTGAGCCGGCCCAGTTCAGGCCCAATCTGCGCGGTCAGGGCCTTGGACGCGAATTGTTCAGTGCGTTCCGTGACAATGCCGGTCGCCCGGAGAGTGGCGGCAGCCTGTTCGAGTTTTTCCTTCCCGGCCCAGGAGCAGGCATTGGTTGAGACTGTTCTCGTCGGCGATATTGGTGGCACGAATGTGCGCTTCGCAGTCGCGCGGCAAGGCTTTGCCGGTCATCCGGTGATATCTGACGTGTCCGTGATGCCGGGCGACGATTTTGCTGACTTTGACGATGCGCTCATCGCCTATTGCGAAAGCCTCGGCGACAAGAAGCCCACCCGCGCGCTCATTGCGCTTGCTGGACCGGTCAGCGACGGTCACGTCAAGCTGACCAATCGCGACTGGGTCGTTGATGCTAAGCGGCTCGAAGCCAATTGCGGGCTGGAGACAGTTCGGCTCGTCAACGATTACGCGGCGATGGCGCGCTCGATTCCTGAGCTGCCGGATAGTCACTTCAAACTTCTGCACGATGGCGAACAGGAGGCTGGCGGGCGCCAGCCCATTCTTGTGTCCGGGCCAGGAACGGGGCTCGGCATGGCGACGCTTCTGCCGGTCGGGCAAAGCGGATGGCGCGTTGTGACAGGGGAGGGCGGCCATGCGGCGTTCGCCCCGGCAACCCCCCGCGAATGGGCGCTCTATGAAGCGCTGAAAGACAAGCATGGTTACGTCTCGAGTGAATTGGTGCTGTCCGGGTCCGGACTAAACGAGGTTCACAAGGCCCTTTGCCGGATCGACGGTGTGGCGTGGCAGGAAATTCCGCCGGCCGAGATGCTGAAACGGGCGCGCGAGGGCGACCAGATCTGCAATGACATCTGTGAGATACGCGCGCGCGGTACGCTCTATGCGCTCGGCGATGCGGCCCTGATGAATGGCACCAAAGGCGGCGTGGTCATTACCGGCGGGGTGGCCGAACGTCTGGCAGACTGGCTTGAAGCCCCCGCTGCGCTGGAGCGGTTCTTCCAGCGTGGACCGATGAGTGCCTATATGAAGCCAATCACTATTCGTCTTCTATTGGCGGGTGAAGCAGCATTGGTCGGTGCGGCCGCTCTATATTTTGATGAGGTGAGCTTACAATGAAAACAATGACTGCGTTCCGGCGCGCCATCGACAAGGCTCCCATTGTTCCGGTTCTCACCGTGCAGGATGTGGCATACGCCGCGCCGCTGGCAGACGCGCTTATCAAGGGCGGCCTGACCTCGGTTGAGGTTACATTGCGCACGCCGGCGGCTCTGGAGGTCATTCGCATCATGGGCGACATGGACAATGATCTGCTTGTTGGTGCGGGTACGATCATTTCTGAAGGCGATGTCGATGCGGCGTTGAAAGCCGGATCGGACTTTCTGGTGACGCCGGGCACATCACCCCTGCTGCTGGAGGCGCTCAGCAATCATGACGGTGTTATCCTGCCGGGTATTTCCTCGGCGAGCGAAGCCATGGCGCGCTTCGATGAGGGCTATGGCGTCATGAAGTTCTTCCCTGCAGAGGCATCCGGTGGCGCGTCTTTCCTGAAATCGCTTGCCGGGCCGTTGCCGCATATGGACTTTATGCCGACGGGGGGGATCACACCAAAGAACGCGGCAGACTATCTCGCCCTGCCAAATGTAATTGCGATTGGTGGCTCATGGATCGCGACGCCAGCCGACATGGCAAACGGGGATTGGGACGCCATCACCGACAAGGCGAGAGATGCTGTCCGCATCGGACGCGACAAAGGCTAGGCTCTATTCCGGCAGGTCGCTCGCAGGCATCTGCGCGAGCCTTCGCGTGCGATAGTGGTCTTCAAAGGCGACGATGAAACAGCTGGCGACGATGATCACCGCGCCCAGCCATAACGGCCAGCCGGGCAGTTCATCGAAGAAGATGAGACCGATCACCGCGCTCCAGATAAGCGCCGAATATTCCAGCGGGGCCAGTCTCTGGGCCGGCGCGCGGGCATAGGCGAGCGTCATCAGGAACCAGACTGAATAGCCAAGGACGCCAAGCATCAGGAAGAGCGGCAGGCTGGCAAGGGCCGGAAAGCCGAACAAGCCGAGTGTGATCGGCAGAAGCGCAACTGCCGGGACAACATTGGTGAACATCGCAATCGTTGTGGCGTCTTCTTTCGTCGCCCGCATCCGCAGCAGAACCAGGACAAATGCATAGCCGACGGTTGAGGAGAACAGCGATATCAGGCCGAGCGCGCGATTGCCGGTTTGCGCTTCGGGGTCACCGCCTGCGCCAAGAACCGCAAGCGCAACGCCGCCAAATCCAAGCACAGCAGCACCAACCGCGATGGGGCTTATTCTTTCGCCGATGACGACACGTGCCACCGGCGCGACCAACAAGGATGCGGTAAAGCCAAGCGCGGTCGCTTCAGCCAGTCGAAGTTGCGTCAGTGCGTAGAAGAAAGTGAAGGCGCAGAACAGCTGCAGAAGCCCGCGCGCGGTATGAAACCGGATTGCGGCATTGCTCGGGCGAGGGCGTTTCTTGGCGCGGAACACGGCAAAGGCGAGGACGCCGCCAAACAGGAACCGCCAGGCCAGAAGATAATGCAGGCCGGCGCCCGGCGCGATGCCTTTCACCAATGCGTCGACGCACGTCCCCAGGAATATGGCGACGGCAGCAACAAGGACCGGCATGGCAAGAAATCGTGTCAGCATGGCCCGGCCATCTAACCGAGCCGCCGCGTTGACTCCATGGATTAAATGCGGGGGTCGCTAAATCCTATTCAGCAGCCTTCGGCACCGTCAGGCGCTCGCGCACCTCTGCAGCGATCTCATATGAGCGGTGACGGGCCTTCTCATCATAGATATTGGCCGACAGGATCATTTCGTCTGCCCCGGTCTTCTCAAGGAAGCTTTTGAGCTTGGTTTCCACCGTTTGCGGCGACCCGACGGCTGAACAGCTGAGGATCGTCTCAAGCATGGTGTGTTCGTGCGGCTGGATCTCTTCATCGAAGGAGAGATCGGGCGGTGAGAGGCGTGTCGGCGTTCCGCGTCTCAGATTGACGAAGGTCCGCCGCAGGGACGAGGCGAGCACATGGGCTTCTTCGTCAGTATCGGCGGCAATCATGTTGAAACCGAGCATGACGTAAGGCTTTTTCAGCTGCTCGGATGGCTGGAAGGTTTCACGGTAAATCGAGATCGCCTGCATCATCTGCTGCGGCGCAAAGTGTGAGGCAAAGGCATAGGGCAGGCCAAGATGGGCGGCCAGCTGCGCGCCAAATGTCGAGGAGCCGAGAATCCAGAGCGGAACGTTCGAGCCGCCGCCGGGAACAGCCTGCACGCGCTGACCGGGCTGAACCGGCCCAAGATAGGCTTGCAGCTCCATGACTTCGCGCGGGAAGCGGTCTTCTCCGCCGACCATCGTGCGGCGCAGGGCCTGCGCGACCAACTGGTCACCGCCCGGTGCGCGGCCAAGGCCAAGATCGATACGCCCCGGATAGATAGCGTCGAGCGTGCCGAACTGTTCGGCAATCATGATCGGCGCATGATTGGGCAGCATGATGCCACCGGCACCGAGCCGGATGGTCTTCGTGTCGCGGCCGGCGCGGGCGATCATGACCGCCGTCGCAGCACTCGCAATGCCGGGCATGTTGTGATGCTCGGCCAGCCAGTAGCGATTATAGCCAAGCCTGTCGACATGGGTTGCAAGCCGGCTGGCGCGTTCGATTGCGTCTTGCGCACTGGCGCCTTCAACAATCGGGGCGAGGTCGAGAACGGAAAAAGGTATCATACGCCACCATGTATGTATGGCGGAGCCGCGTCTCAATACGCAGCATGGGCGAGGAGCGTTATCTCAGGCGACGCTCTTCAGCGGGGCGACACTCATCACCTTGTTGCGACCGGCGCTTTTGGCCCGGTAGAGCATCTGGTCAGCCGCTTCGAGCGATTCCTCGAGCCGGCACCCCTTGGTCAGAGGTGCAATGCCGAAACTGGCGGTGACGCGCACCGTGGTGCCGTTGAACGTCAGGTCCGTGGAGGCAATGCGCTCGCGCAGGCGTTCACAGACACTTTGCGCCTGATCAATGTTTACGTTTGTCAGCAGGATGACAAATTCCTCGCCGCCCCAACGACCAAGCCTGTCGAACGGGCCGCGCAGCGCGGCGTGGCTGATATTTGCGATGGATGTCAGAACCCGGTCGCCAAAGGCGTGGCCATGAGCATCGTTCACACGTTTGAAATTGTCGATGTCGAACGTCACGATGCAAACGCCGTGATCGGTCCGCTGCATGCGACTAATCTCCTCATTGGCGAGGATCTTGAATGCCCGGCGGTTCAAAAGCCCGGTGAGCGGGTCGGTCGACGCCATCGCTTCTAGTGTCGCGTGATAGCGGTCGACCCGATACTGGTTTTGCGCGGCGAGTGCGCCCATCGGTCCGGCGACACAGGCGGTGATGATGATCGTCATCATCATGAAGTCCGACTGATCTCGCGGCGTGCCGAAATAGGATGAGAAAATGATCGCGAAAATTATTGCAAGAGACAGCGCGGCGACGATTACAAAGCCAAAGAAGCTCAGTGCCCGCACCGCGGAGTTTGGATCGGCCTGCTCAAGACGATAATTGTGGCTCATATTGTGAAGATACACACAGTTACCGAATATTCGCGTAACTCGATTGTTTGAATTTCAAACAATTAATTGAGTATTAGAGCCCCCGGCGTTCAGGCAGGCCAAATCCTCGCGCGCGCTCGCACGCCCAGCTATCGCCTTCAGCGCAGGCTGTCTGGATGTAGCGTTTGCCTTCATCGCGTTTCATGGCGCCGCCCTGACCGCGATACAGCATTGAGCCATAACCGGCGCATCCGGTCTTGTTGCCGAGCGAGCAGGCTTCCTTGTACAGCTTGCGCGCATAGGCATAGTCCTGATTGCCATCGGTGCCCTTGAAGCTGACATTGGCCTGCTGCATGCAGCTTTCATCGTCGCGGCCTGTGAAGCAGGCTTCGTCATAAAGAGCCTGGGCCTTGTCATAGTCCTGACCGCCTTCAAGCCCGCGGCGATAGATGTCGGCCAGCTTGCGGCAATTGCGAGACCATGTTGCTTTCTGGCGAGACCGGTCCTCGCAGGTGGCGCTGTAGCGCTCGATGGCGTCGTCGTACCAGCCGCGCTCCACGGCCATGTCAGCATAGACTTCATCCTTGTCGGGACGCGCAATCTGCTCGCGGCCGAACTGCGCAGACGCCGGGAGGCTGAATGTAATCGCCGCGAAAGCACAGAGGCTGGCAATGAGTGCAGGACGTCTGGACATGGTAAACCTCGAAGTCTGAAATTCTGTTATGAAGTAACTACGCACGATAATTGTGGCGGTTTCCTGTCGGCGGATGTAATGCAGTTTGACCGGAAGGGGGACTCCGGTATCGCTATTACAACAGGTTCGAGGCGCAGCGAGGCCTCATATTGCGGGGGACACGATGCGTATTTTGTTTGGGGCGATACTGCCTTTGATTGCCGTTTTCCTGGTCTGGTCCATCGGGGCGCCTGCTCCGAAAAGCGTATTCTGGGACACGGGCAAGGGCGAAATTACTGATTATATCAGCGAGACAGTGGAGACCGGATACGGCCCCGCCGATCTGAGCTATCCTGTCGTATCGCTGCCCGACGGCGAAGTGCGACGGCTTCTGGTCGAAAACCGGCATGACCTTGAACTGGTCAAGGAAAACTGGCCGCTCGGCGATCAGGTTTCTGTGCGCCTTCACCCCAAAAAAGACTTCGCCTATGCGCTGAGCGATCCTCAGCCCGTTCTTTGGACGGCAATCGTGATAACAGCGGGCGCCGCCGTGATCCTCATCTTTTTCGTCTATTCCTTCTTCAGAGAAGGCGGCGGTGTCGCGCTGTTTCTGGCCGGCGTCGGCACGTGCTTTGTCATGCTCCCGCTGATCCTGCTGCGCTTCATGTGGACATTCGGAGACCCTCCGCCGGTCTCGCTCTTCTGGCCGAAGGAGACCGTCGAAGTTGTCTCGAACGAGATCACTGAGCGTCCCTGGGCGGGCGGACGGATCGCCCGGACGGCCAATATTGTCGTGGAAGATGCAGACGGAGAGACCGCGCCGCTCAAGACAGCCGGGCGCGCCGATGATGTGGCAGCAGAATTCGAGCCCGGCACAACACATCGCGTGAAGCGCTCACCGACAGGGAAACTCTACCAGCTCGGCATGCGCTTTCCGTTTTTCATCGCCTTCCTTATGAGCGTGATCGGCCCAATAGCGATCGGCGCGGGCATCTGGGTGATTACGCTGATCTTCCGTGACCCGAAGGGAAGGGTCGAGGCCTAGCTGGGTTTGCTTGCCAGTGCGCCGACAATAGGTCACCTTCCCTGGTATATAAGGGAAGGATACCAGACATGACGGCACAAAGTCAGAAACCGATCGGCTCAGGCTTCGGCGCAAAGTCGACAGCGCGTGAGGTGCTGGAGGGGCGCGATCTTACAGGCGTGAATGCCATCGTCACGGGCGGCTATAGCGGTATCGGACTGGAAATGGTGCGGGCGCTGTCCGGCGCGGGCGCCCATGTCACGGTGCCGGCAAGACGGCCGGACGTCGCGAAAGACGCGCTCTCGGACATGCCGGGTGAGATCGTCCTGGCGCACATGGACCTCTCCGACATTCCAAGCGTGAAATCATTTGCAGCCGACTATGTCGCGTCTGAGCGACCGCTGCACATCCTTATCAATAATGCGGGCATCATGGCCTGTCCGCTGAACCGGGTTGGACCGGGCTGGGAGTCGCAGTTTGGCATCAACCATCTCGGGCATATGGCGATGACCCTTGGGCTTGAGCCAGCCATCGCGCGGGCGGGTACGTCCCGTGTCGTCGCCCTTTCATCGAGCGCGCATATCAGAAGCGATGTGCATTGGGATGATCCGCATTTTGAAACTCACGACTACGACAAATGGGATGCTTACGGGCAAGCCAAGAGCGCCGATGCCCTCTTTGCAAACGCGCTGGACCGAAAATGGAAAGACAAGGGCGTGACGGCGTTCTCGGTTCATCCGGGCGGTATTTTTACGCCGCTCCAGCGTCACCTGCCGGATGAAGAGATGGTCGCTCTCGGCTGGAAAAACCCCGACGGCACGATTCCAGAGCCCATAAAGATGATGTTCAAGACACCCGAGCAGGGCGCGGCAACGGCGGTCTGGGCAGCAACATCACCAAAGCTCGACGGGCGCGGCGGGGAGTATTGCGAAGACTGTGATATCGCTCAGCTCGCAGGCGAGAACAGCCAGCGCTGGGAACATGCACGGGAATGGATCACCGACGACGCCAAGGCCGACCGGCTCTGGTCGATGAGCGAAAAAATGCTCGCTGACGCCTAGGCTGGGGGAGATGAGCAGGGCGATGAAACTTGCGAGATTTCCCGTGCACCTCGGCAAAGGCGGCACCGCCCACATCCTGCCGGAGTTTACAGGCGGGATAGAATGGTATGAGGCCTATGGTAAGCTTCATCCAGATGATGGGCTCGATGGCCGCCTGATCTCCATGCATGCGTTTGAGAGCGACTGGGACAGCTGGGAAGTCCACCCGAATGGCCATGAAGTTGTGCTTTGCGTGTCAGGTCGCATGACACTGGTTCAGGAATTTCCGGGCGGGAAAGTCCAGAAAGTCACTATTGGACCGGGCGAATACATTATAAACGAGCCCGGAGTCTGGCATACGGCCGATATGGTCGAGGCGCCTGCCGTTGCCGTGTTCATCACAGCCGGTGAGGGCACCGAGCATCGTCCTCGCCCGGACCGATGACAGGCAAGGAATATTCTGGCGCATCGCGCTTCAAGGAGACTGACATGAAACAGCATCTGATTTTCGCAAGCGCCGCGCTGGCTCTGGCTGGCTGCGCGACGGGCAATCAAATGGCGGGGCGTGCGCCTGCAGATGTTATCCCGCCGCCATCGATGGTGAGCGAGCTGGATACGGCCGCAGCGACAAATGCGATCGATAATCCGAACCGCCCTGAGACGGATACAGAGCGCGACGATCTTCGCCGTCCGATGGATGTTCTCGCCTTCATGGGAATTCCGACAGGCGTCAGCATTCTGGAAATGGAAGCCGGCGGCGGATATTTCACCGAGATTTTCTCGCGCTATGTCGGCGAAGATGGCAAGGTCTACATGCAGAACCCGGCCTCCTTCGATGCTTTCCTTGGCAACGCGCTGGAGCAGCGTCTCGATGGCCTGGACAATGTCGAATACGTCAAAGCCAATTTCGACGAGCTGCCGCTGGAAGACGCCAGCATGGATGTCGCGACCTGGTTTCAGGGGCCGCATGAGCTCTGGTACAGCCCGGAAGGCAGCGATGCGCTCGTCACTAATCCTGACGACTCATTCCCGGAAATCTTCCGCGTGCTGAAACCCGGCGCCCGTTTCGTCGTGATCGACCATTCTGCGCCTGAAGGCTCACCGGCGACGGTCGGCGGTGAAACGCACCGGATCGACCCGCAAATCATTCGCGATCTTGGCATGGAGGCCGGCTTTATTCTGGTGGCCGAGAGCGATCTGTTCGACAATCCCGATGATGATCTCAGCGCCAATATCTTCGAAGAGGCCGTCCGCGGGCGGACCGATCAGGTGATGATGATGTTTGAAAAGCCTGCGACGGCGCCAGCGCCTTAACGATCCGGTTTCGTCTCGCGGCCTTGTCTGGCTGGGCAAACCGCTTGACGATCCTCGCCGGCTGACAGAGAGGAGCGCGCATGCAAACGCCGGATGACCGCATTCCAGCTGCGCGCTCACGAAACGCGCTCTATCTTGGCCTCGCCATTGGCGCAGGCGTGATTACGCTTTTCATTCTGGGAAAGACAGGGGTCCTCGGCTCGCTCGAGGCCTTCATCGCCCAGATGCAGGAGCTTGCCGATACGCCTTGGGCGCTACCGGCGGTGATTGCCCTGTTCACTGTGGCCGCCTTTGTCGGGCTGCCGCAATTTGGCTTGATCGGCGCGGCCGTCGTGGCTTTCGGGCCGGTCAATGGCGCGCTCTATTCCTGGATCGCGACCATGGTCTCCGGCGCGGTGACGTTCTGGCTGGGGCGGCTGAGCGGGCAGGCGGCAGTCGCGCGCTTTTCGGGCAGGCGGGCCGCGCGCTTTACTGACTTCGTCAGTCGCAATTCATTTGCGGCAAGTGCCATCGTCCGCAATGTGCCGACCGGTCCGTTCCTTATCGTCAACATGGCTTTTGGCGCGGTGCGGGCAAATTTCCTCGCCTTTCTCGGCGGGATGGGAATCGGTATCATTCCGAAAATTCTGCTGGTGACATTTGCCGGGCAAAGCCTGATGGCCGCCATGAAGGGATCACCATTATTGGCGGCAGGACTGGCTGCGCTCGCGGTCCTAATTTTCGCAGCCGTCTGGTTTTTTGCACAGCATCGCTACAAAACTGGCAAAATTATTGCGTCAATGCAGCGCCGCAAGGTTGACAGCGAAACCCGGACGCCGGAATAACCACTCATGCGCAAGAAACTGCCCCTGCTGACGCTAACCAACCTGCTGCTTATCGGCCCCTGGCCGGTCGCCGCCGGACACTAATTGTCTGGCGCCTGGTCAGGGGAAAACTTCAAGCCTCGTACGCTCGTACCAGCCACCAAGTTTCCAACAGGCCAGACCAATGACGACAGACAAAGACAGAATCCTCATTTTTGACACCACGATGCGTGACGGCGAACAGTCTCCCGGCGCCTCCATGACACATGCCGAAAAGCTCGACCTTGCCGAACTGCTCGAAACGATGGGCGTCGATATCATCGAAGCCGGGTTTCCAGCCTCATCCCAGGGGGATTTCGAGGCCGTTCGCGAAATAGCGCGCCGCTCGCGCTCATCGGTGATTACCGGCCTGGCTCGCTCAACGCCCGGCGATATTGATCGCTGCGGCGAAGCTGTCCGCCATGCTGCGCGGCCACGCATCCATACATTTATCTCGACCAGCCCGGTCCACATGAAGCACAAGCTCCAGATGGGGCCGAACGCGGTGCTGGAAGCGGTGGGCCGCTCGGTCGCACAGGCGCGCAACCTCGTCGACGATGTTGAGTGGAGCGCTGAGGACGCGACCCGCACCGAGTTTGATTTTCTCTGCAAGTGCATCGACGCCGCCATCGTGGCCGGCGCGACGACGATCAACGTGCCCGACACGGTCGGCTACACGCATCCGGATGAATATGGCGGGCTGATCCGCAGCCTTCGGGAGACGATTCCGAATTCCGACAAGGTGATCTGGTCGACCCATTGCCACAATGATCTCGGACTGGCCGTTGCAAACTCCATCGCCGGGGCGAGCAATGGCGCGCGTCAGATCGAGTGTACGATCAATGGTCTGGGTGAGCGCGCCGGCAATGCCTCGCTGGAAGAGGTCGTCATGGCTTTCAAGGTGCGCGGTGACAGCCTGCCATTTGAAACCGGCGTCGATTCGACCCGTCTTGCGCGGGCGAGCCAGATGGTCAGCCGCATCACCGGTTTCCCCGTTCAGTACAACAAGGCCATCGTCGGCAAGAATGCGTTCGCTCACGAAAGCGGCATCCACCAGGATGGCATGCTGAAAAATACCGAGACGTATGAGATCATGAAGCCGGAAGATGTCGGCGTCTCGAAAAGCTCCCTCGTTATGGGCAAGCTGTCGGGCCGCAATGCGTTCCGCGACAAGCTCGCCAGCCTCGGCTATGAGCTGGACAAGGATGGCCTGAACGCTGCCTTCCGCCGCTTCAAGGATCTCGCAGACCGCAAGAAACACGTGTTCGATGATGACATCCTGGCGCTTGTTGATGACCAGCTGTCTGCCATGGGCGAGCGGGTATCGTTCAAGAGCCTGCGCGTCATTGCCGGCTCTGAAGGCCCGCAGACGGCAGATCTCAGCGTCGTGATCGATGGGGATGAGAAGTCAGCTAGCTGCACGGGTAATGGCCCGGTCGATGCGGTCTTCAATGCGATCCGTTCGATCATTGATCACGGGGCAAAGCTTGACCTCTTTCAGGTTCACGCGGTCACAGGTGGCACGGATGCACAGGCTGAAGTCAGCGTCCGCCTGAAGGAAGAGGGCTTCATGGCCGTCGGCCGCGCCTCGGACCCTGATACGCTTGTCGCGAGCGCCAAAGCTTACATCCATGCGCTCAACAAGCTTGAGGCCCGTCGCCTGAAGCAACTGGCGGCCTGATCGCTCATCTGACGGGCAGCTCAGCTGGAATCATACGGAAAGTTCACTAGGCGAAATGGGCGCTGGCCCGATAAGCCGCAGGCAAAGCTACTCCAGAAGGAGGCCTGAACTGATGATGATTTCCATGATCAAAATATTGCCTGTCGCCGCTATCCTCGCCGCAACCGGCTGTGCCAGCACGAACACCGCGATTGCGCCGCCCGTCAGTGCCGTCGAAGCCCAAGAGCAGATAGAAGCTGCCAATACCCGTGTCGAAAAGGCAGACCGTTCGCTGGACAAGGCGAGCAAGGAAGTTCGCGACGCCCGGCGCAAGGTCGAGCGGGCTGAGAACGATCTGAACAAGGCTGAGCGGTCACAACGTAAGGCCGAGGCAGAGGTTTCCGATGCCAGAAAGGCGCTCGCAGAAACACGGGCCGCCGCCAGCGATGCCGGGTTTTTGCCGAGCGCGTCCGGGACGGCCGGGCGACAATAAACACCAGGCGCACCGTTTGGCGGTTTGTCGTCCCACCCAAAACGTTACGTTTTCGAAATGAAACCGGAGTCTCCGGGGCAAATGACGGGATGTGCGGTCACTGCTGGACTTTCCCTCAGGTGTACGGATCGTTCCATTCGCAAACAGTGTTGCGCTTGCGTTCATTGCCAGGAAACGGCATGGGTGGTACGGGCTGAGCACATATAGAAACACGCGCGCGGCAGAATCATCCCTGTCCCGCCCCAAAAAGAAGCGACCTTACTCATGATCGGTAGCCTCCTCGGCATGCTCTCTACGGACATGGCCATTGACCTCGGCACAGCGAACACGCTCGTCTATGTAAAAGGCCAGGGTATCAAGCTCGATGAGCCATCGGTCGTTGCGTACATGAATCAGGGCGGCCGCAAGGTGGTTTACGCGGTCGGTAACCAGGCCAAGCAGATGCTCGGCAAGACCCCTCTGAACATGGAAGCTATCCGCCCGATGCGCGATGGCGTGATCGCGGACTTCGAAGTCGCCGAAGAAATGATCAAGCACTTCATTCGCAAAGTGCACAATCGCCGGGCCTTCGTTTCGCCGCTGATCATCATCTGTGTGCCAAGCTCAGCAACGAACGTTGAGCGCCGCGCGATCCACCAGTCGGCGCTTGCCGCAGGCGCGCGGGATGTCCAGCTGATCGAAGAGCCAATGGCGGCCGCGATCGGCGCTGGCCTCCCGATTGAAGAGCCAGCCGGCTCGATGGTCGTCGATATTGGCGGCGGTACGACTGAGGTCGCCGTCCTGTCGCTCGGCGGTATTGTCTATTCCCGCTCGGTCCGGGTTGGCGGTGACAAGATGGACCACGCCATCATGAGCTATCTGCGCAAGTCGCAGCAGATCATGATCGGTGAGATGTCGGCAGAGCGTATCAAGAAAGAGATCGCTTCGGCGAAAGCGCCAGAGAGCGGCGACGGCTTGACCGTAACCGTTCGTGGCCGCGGCACGATTGATGGCGTTCCAAACGAAGTTGAAGTCAACGAAGCCATGATGGCCGAAGCGCTGGCTGATCCGGTCGCAGAGATTGTCGATGCGATCCGGCTTGCCCTCGAAGCGATGGCGCCAGAGCTGGCCGCTGACATCGTTGACCGCGGCATTGTTCTGACAGGCGGCGGTGCGTTGCTGCGCAATCTCGACGTTGTCATCCGTGAGCAAGCCAAGCTGCCAGTGATGATTGCCGATGACCCGCTCAAATGCGTCGCGCAGGGCTGTGGCTATGTGCTTGAGAATCTGGTGCGCATGAAAAACGTGCTCTCGCCGGAAGTCTGAGCATCAGATTTTGACAACTCATTTCTGCTGAAGTCGGTATTGCGCCCGGGCGCGGTTCGCTTCACGATTAGAAGTGTGGTCGGAGGCCGGAAGGGACGTCCATGGCCCGTATGCTTGGAAAGCGTTTAAAAGGCCGCCCAGTGAGGCGCTACGCCCTGTTCATTAGCTTGGCAGGGCTTTTTGCGATTCTTCTCCTGCAAACCTCTCCCCGCCTGCGCGCGATGATTGACCCGGCGCGCACAGTGGCCGCCGATCAGCTGGCGAGTTCTGCGCGCCCCGGGCTTTGGGCGCAGATCACCGGCAAGGCCGCCCGCGATGAGCGCATCCGCGAATTGGAATCCGAAGTGCGCGAGCTGACACGCTATCGCTCTGTCGCGATTTCCATGGCCGCCCGCCTCGAAGCCTATGAAGACATGCTGAACATAATGGGTGAGCCGCCAGTTCGCGGCGTCACTGCCCGTATCACGACAGAAACCAACGGACCGTTCCGCGAAGCCATTCTCGTCAATGCCGGCAGTCTACAAGGCGTTGAAGATGGCGCTTATGCTGAAAATGAAGGCGGTCTTGTTGGACGTGTCGTCCAGCTCGGCGAACGATCTGCGCGCGTGCTTCTGGTTACTGATTTCAACTCGCGTGTGCCGGTGATGGGCGAAGCGAGCGGCATGCGGGCGATCCTGTTCGGGGACCGAGATGATCTTGGTACGCTGACGGATCTGCCTGAACGCGGCAGCTTCATTCTCGGTGAGCGCGTGCTGACCTCTGGCGAGGGCGGCATATTTCCGCGCGGGATTGTTGTTGGCGAGGTCGTTGAGCGCAGCGGTGACCTGCGCGTGGCTTTTGGCATGACGCGTGGACGAGGCGGGTTCGTGCGATTGATGCCCAGCATGAAAATCCCGACGCCTGAAGAACTCCCGACTGAGATTGAGGCTGTCGACGCCGAAGAAGAGGGCGAAACAGGCGCCGCCGAAGAGGGTGAGGCTGCCGCGGCAGATCCGGGGGCGCTTTGATCCATGGCGACGCGTAGGCGAAACAGTCGACTTTCCGGTGTCGCTCGCATCTGGGGCGAGACCGGACCGACGAGCCGTTTCCTCATCGGGACGGGCCTTGTCGCCCTGATCGGTCTTGTCGGACTGACGCCAAAAACCCTGTTCGGAACAGAGCTTGTCTGGCCCTATGCGTCGCTCGTTGCGGCTGTTGGCTGGGGACGCAGCGGCCTTGGTTTTCGGCCGATGGCTGTCCTGGTCCTTTTCGGGTTTGCGCAGGATGTCAGCGCTTATGCGCCTCTGGGCTGCTTCGGGTTCATCAACCTCGCGACTTTCGGGGCCAGTTCGATGATTGCACGCGCGTTTGACCGGGACCGTGCGCCGCTCATTACAACGCTCGCCCCCATTGTGCTTTATGCGGCGGGCTTCTTGCTCGTCTGGTTGTTTGCAAGTTTCAGCGGCAATCACCTGATCCAGGTTTCGCCACTGATGAATGTCTTTGTGGTTACCTATATTTTGCATATCCTGACCGCACCCATTTTTGATCTGGGCCGCCGCGTGGGTTCGCTGGCCGGGAGCATGTCTTGATGTCACAACTTGATTTTGAAACACGCCTGAACCGCCGCACAATCGTCGCGGGCGCAGCGGGCGGACTCATGTTCTCCGGCCTTATTGCGCGCCTCGTTCAGCTGCAGCTCTTCGAAGGCGAGCGCTACAAGGAAATCGCGAACGAGAACGGCGTGAAGCTTGATCTCGCGCCGCCGATGCGCGGGGCCATCACCGACCGTTTTGGTGTGCCGCTCGCCTCGCATCGTCAGGCGGGACGCATTTCGATCATCCGCGAGCAAGCCCGCGACATGGACGCGACGCTCGCCGAGCTTGCCAAACATATCGACCTGCCACCCCAGCAGCGTGAGCGTGTGAAACAACAGGCGCGCCAGCAGGCTTCGTTCCAGTCGACGATTGTAAAGAGCGAGCTCACCTATGAAGAGTTTGCGCGCATGTCTTTGCTCGCCGCGGACATTCCGGGCGTGCGCGCCGACATGGCCGCCACACGCTCCTATCCGCGCGGCCGCGACTTTGCGCACGTGCTTGGCTATGTCGCCAAGGCCAGCGGCGATGATCTTGCCCGTCTGACAGAGAATGTGTCGCCCGAAGAGGGGGCCCTTCTTTCGCGGTTGTTCAAACACCCGGACATGCGCACAGGCCGATCAGGCATTGAGCGGTCCGCCGAGCGCTGGCTACGCGGCGAGCCGGGGTTCCGCCGGCTTGAGACGAACGCGGCCGGCCGTGTCATCCGCGAGCTTGAAAGCGAAGACCTGTCGCCCACACCGGGCAAGGATATCGGCCTGACGGTTGATGCTGAACTACAGCGCGCGGCGATTGATCGCTTCGGCGATGAGAGCGGCGCGGCAGTTGTGCTGGATATCGAGTCTGGCGAGATCCTGGCCTTTGTGTCCACGCCGGCCTTTGACCCGAATGACTTCGTCAACGGCATCTCCTATGCGGACTACAACGCCCTGCGGGAGAATGACCGTTCCCCGCTCTATCACAAGGCCTATGATGGCACCTATCCGCCGGGTTCAACCTTCAAGATGGTCGTTGCGACTGCGGCGCTTGAGGCGGGGATCGACCCCAACCAGCGCATCCATTGCAACCGCTATTACCGCTTCGGCAATCGTACCTGGCACTGCTGGAAGCCGGGAGGCCATGGCTCTGTCGATATGCATTGGGCGATCAAGGGCAGTTGCGACGTTTACTTCTATGACATTGCGCGCCGCGTCGGCGTCGAAAAGATCGCTGAGGTCTCTCGCAAATTTGGCTTCGGCCAGGTCTGGGATCTGGGTCTGACGGGCGGCCGCGGGGGCACGGTTCCCGATGATGCCTGGAAGCGCCGCGCGCTTGGCGAGCCCTGGTATGAAGGCGAAACGCTGAACTACGGTATCGGCCAGGGCTATCTATCAACCAGCCCGCTGCAGCTTGCCTTGATGACCGCGCGCATTGCAGGGCGCGGACGTATCATCGAGCCTTACATCATCGGCCAGGGCCCAAGACCCGATAAGCCGATCCCGTACGAGGCAAAGCTCGACGAAGAGATGATGGACCGCATGATGGCCGGGATGTATGGCGTGACCTCCGAAGCCGGCGGCACCGCATGGCGGTCTGGCGATCTCGGACTGGGTGGCCCGCGCATGGCCGGCAAGTCGGGGACAGCTCAGGTCCGACGGATTTCAGAGGCTGAGCGCCGCTCCGGGATTCTCAAAGGCGAGGAAATTGCCCGTAAGCTTCGCGACCATGCCCTGTTCGTTGCATATGCCCCGGCTGATAATCCGAAGTACGCGGTCGCCGTTGTCGTCGAGCACGGCGAAAGTGGCTCAGGCGCAGCCGCGCCTTTCGCGCGCGATATCCTTGCGACCGCGATCCGCCGCGATTCCCGGCGCGCCGCGAAGTGGCAACAGACCGCGTCGGTGCCGACGGCCACGACCAGCGGCGGAGGAACTC
Source organism: Henriciella litoralis (assembly GCF_002088935.1). Classification (NCBI taxonomy): domain Bacteria; kingdom Pseudomonadati; phylum Pseudomonadota; class Alphaproteobacteria; order Hyphomonadales; family Hyphomonadaceae; genus Henriciella; species Henriciella litoralis. Next base: position 521,601 of record NZ_NCSS01000004.1, on the reverse strand, counting down.
CCTGATGGCACGCGCTGCGCGCGCATCTGCCATCCGGTTCGAGGACCGCACATTCGCCAGCACACTGGGCGAACTGCCATGGGGGCTAATCCTCATGCTGGTCAGCGTTGCCTGCATCGGCACCGCCGCGCTTTATAGCGCCACCTTCACAAACCCGTCAGAGGCAGCGCTTCCGGCGCGCCATGCGATCCGCTTCTGCGCTGCGATCGTCATCATGTTCATCATCGCGCTGGTGCCTATCGGGGTCTGGCTGAAAGCGTCATGGCCTGCCTATTTCGTGACGCTTGCCATGCTGATCGGCGTGGAATTGTTCGGCATTACCCGCGGTGGTTCCCAGCGCTGGCTGCCGCTGGGGCCAATTGCGGTCCAGCCATCGGAGTTCATGAAGCTTGCGCTCACTTTGGCGCTGGCCCGGTATTATCACTACCATCTGAACTTTCAGTCGAGCCGGGTCCTGATCCACCTGCCGCCACTTCTTATGATCCTCGTTCCGGCGGCGCTCATCTTCAAACAGCCAGACCTCGGGACAACGCTTGCGCTATTTGCGTCCGGCGGCGTTCTGATTTTTCTGGCGGGGCTTTACTACCGGATCATCATCGCCGTCTTCGTCGCTGGTGTTGCCAGTCTCTGGCCGGTCTACACATTCGTGCTCGAGCCGTATCAGCAGGAACGGGTAAACACTTTCCTCGCGCAATTGACGGGGCAAAGCGTCAATGCGCTCGATGATGGCTATCAGATCGAGCAGGCAAAGATTGCCATCGGCTCCGGCGGCTGGCAGGGCCGGGGCTTCATGGAGGGCATTCAGGCCCAGCTCGATTATATTCCCGAGCAGCAAACCGACTTTATCCTCACTGTTATTGCTGAGGAATTCGGGTTCCTTGGCGCGACGGGCCTGTTGCTTCTCTGGGCCATCATCCTCGCCTGGGGCCTCTATATTGCCGGACGCTCAGCAAGCCTCTTTGGACGCTTCGCGGCCGTTGGGTGTGTTGCCACGGTCGCCTTCTTTATCCTTTTCAATGTTGCGATGGTCCTTGGCCTTGTCCCCGTGGTCGGTGTGCCGTTGCCGCTGATCTCCTATGGTGGCACGGTGATGTTCACCACGATGGCATGTTTCGGAATCCTGCTATCAGTGCATCTCGGACGCGATGAGCGAATGTCGGCCCAAGGGGTAATTTGACCCCTTATACCGACGGAGCGTTGACCTTTGTGCTGCTCTATATAGTGTTCCGCGCAAATCTATTTCTGGAGGGAACGTAGTATGGAAATTGGTCGCAAGACGGAAACCTGGGGGTCCAAATTCGGCTTCATCATGGCCGCTGTTGGATCGTCGGTCGGACTCGGCAATTTCTGGCGCTTTCCCTATACAGCTGGCGAGAATGGCGGCGGCGCCTTCATTCTGATCTATCTGGCCTGCGTTGCCTTTATCGGTCTGCCGTTGCTGATGGCGGAATATGCGATGGGCCGTAAGTCTGGCATGTCGGCCATCGAAGGCGTTCAGTCGCTCGCCCGCGCCGAAAATCGATCGCTTAACTGGGGCATCGTCGGCTGGGTCGGCACGCTCACTGCGACCTTCATCCTCAGCTTCTATGTCGTTATTTCCTCTTGGCTGATAGCTTTCACGCTGCAGGCCGTGCAAGGCAAGTTCACCGGCATGGATGCGGCGGCGTCCGGCCAGAACTTCAATGACGTTATTGGCGTTGGTATGCATCCCATGACGTCGAAATGGTACATCCTGTTCCTGCTGGCGCTCTTCCTTGCTGCGAATGTCTGGATCGTTGGGCGCGGCGTAAAGGGCGGCATTGAACGAGCCGCAACCGTGCTGATGCCGGCCTTCTTTATTATGCTGGTCGTCGTCGTTGGCTTTGCGCTCGCCAATGGCGACGCTGGTGCCGCAGCCAAGTTTCTTCTAACGCCGAAATGGGAAGACGTCGGTTTCAACACCTTCCTGGAAGCGATTGGCCAAGCCTTCTTCTCGATTGGTATCGGCGTTGGCCTGATGATTACGTACGGGGCGTATCTTTCCCGTGACACGAATATTCCGCAATCTTCCGGGATTGTGGCTGGATCCGATACGTTGGTCGCTCTGATCGCAGGCTTTGCCATCTTCCCGATCGTCTTTGCGGCCGGTCTCGACCCTGCCGGTGGCCCGAGCCTCTTCTTCGTGTCCATGCCGGTTGCCTTCGGATCTATTCCGGGCGGCGCGATCATGGCGGTCGTATTCTTCGGCCTTGCGCTCTTCGCCGCCTTCACATCCTCGATCTCGCTGATGGAAGTGTCCGTCTCGTGGCTGGAGGAACGTCAGGGCGTGACGCGTTTCGGCGCTTCAATCGGTATCGGGGTGATCCTGTTCCTGGTTGGCTCTGCTTATGTGTTTGGCCCTGACTATCTGGACTTCATGGACTTCGTGACCGGCAACATCCTCTTGCCGCTTGGCGGGCTTCTGGCCGTGATCTTTGCCGGCTGGATCCTGTCACGTGACATGATGGCGACCGAGATTGGCGAAGGCACGATCATGAATGTCTGGCGTTTCCTGCTGCGCTGGCCTGTGCCAGCCTTCCTCGCCTTCATTCTAATCTTCGGCTTCTTCGACAAGATCCAGCAACAATACAATGTTCAGCTGCCCGGCTTCATGACGAGCTTCCTTGGCCCGAACAATGAGCTGCCGGCCGAATAGGCCGAGCATCATTACCCAAAGACAAAAGGCGCCCGATGCGGCGCCTTTTTCATATCTAGTGAAAGTCAGCGAAGCGATGCGGCTTCGATTGACTGCCCAGTCTGGGCCGTCAGGACAGCGTTAGTCGGCCCGCAGCCGGTCTCTGAGCTCGGCGTAGGGTGCTGCGTCTTCCGGGTGGCCAAGCTGGTTATATAGCTCGACGAGATTATTGGCGGTCTCGGCCCGCTGTTGATCAGGCAGGCTTTCATCCAGAGCGAGCGGCTTCAACAGGTTGATGGCGCTTTTATAATCTTGCAGTTCGACAAAGGTTGCCGCGCGCAATCTGCGCACTGTGTCACGCTCAAAGCAATTAAGATCAGAGCCCCAGAGGTCTTCTGTCAGATCAAGAACCCTTTGAGGGTCATCGCCTTGAATGAGCGCGGTCTCGGCTTCCAGATAGATGTCGCCATTGGCAGAGGTGAAGTGGGTCTTGGTGCAGGGAGAAGCCTGCGCGCCAAGAGAGGTCATCACTGCAAGTCCTAAACCTACGACGAGTTTCATCTAAATCCCTCTAATTTTGATATACTATTACATATCTCAATTAGGAGGGTTTATACGCCCGCTGACTTAGCGCATGATTAAGAATTGAAGCGAAATTAGCCAAATTTCTTGGCAAAGGTCCGCGTCGCGCTGATGAGCTGGTCGATAATGCCATTGTCGAGACTGGAGTGACCAGCATCCGGCACAATGTGCAATTTCGCATCCGGCCATGCCTTGGTCAGCGCCCAGGCCGTCCCGATCGGCGTCACGACATCATAGCGGCCGTGCACGATAATGCCGGGCATGCCCTGAAGCTTCTCGGCGGCCTGTTTCAGTAGCCAGCCATCTTCGGGGAAAAAGCCCTTATTGACGAAGTAGTGGCACTCGATCCGCGCAAAGGCGTCGGCAAATTCGTTTTCCTCGAACTTCGCAGGCCGCGAGGACGGACCCTTGATGGAGATCGTCTCGCCTTCCCAGCAGGCCCAGGCCTTGGCCGCCGCCTTGCGGGCCTTGCGGTCGTCGCCGACGAGGCGCTTGTGGAAGGCGTGAAGCAGGTCACCGCGCTCCTCTTCCGGGATCGGTTCGACATAGCGGTCATAAGCGTCCGGGAAAATGCGGCTGGCACCATCTTGATAGAACCACTGAATTTCGGCTTCCGTAATGAGGAAGATGCCGCGCAGGATCAGTCCGTGCACATGTTCGGTATGGGTCACCGCATAGGACAGGGCTAGCGTCGAGCCCCACGAGCCGCCAAAGACGACCCATTTGTCGATGCCCAGCATCTCGCGAATTTTTTCCATGTCATCGACGAGGGCCCAGGTGTCATTGCCCTCAAGCTCTGAATGCGGGGTTGAGCGTCCGCAGCCGCGCTGATCGAACAGAATGATCCTGTAGAGTTCCGGATCGAAGAAGCGGCGCATTTCGGGGCTCGATCCGCCGCCGGGGCCACCATGGACGGCGATGACGGGAAGGCCGTCCGGGTTGCCTGATTCTTCCCAATAGATCTCATGAAGATCGGAAACGCGCAGTCGGCCTGAGCGCCGTGCATCAATGGGTGGATAAAGTTTCAACATAGGGTGACCTTGCGGGAGGCATGTTCAGATTTAGTTCAAGTGATTGTGGCATAAGGGACTGGACGCAAAATTTCCAATCTGCAATTGTCGCAACTGTTAACGAATGAGACCGAGGCGGGTCGAAATTAAACGATGACAAAAATTTTCTGCTGTTTGGCGCTTCTGATGCTATCTGGCTGTGCGACTGTGTCCATGGTGTCAGAGCAGGCAATTGTGGAAACAACCGCAACGGCCGAACAATCTGAAATGCGCAAGACAGCTGCGGAATTTGAGACCCTGGCAGAGACAGAAGGCTGGGTTGGCGAGTCACGCGGCCTGGCCGGGATCGCCTCGATGCTGTTCGGCAGCAAGTCCGACAACTCCGAACCCACACCTGTTTCCTATTCAGAGCGCGTGACCAAGGACGCCAAAGCGCAGGCCGTTTATCAGACGATTGCCAGCGATGCGCGCCGCGCCACTCAAGAGCTGTCGGCCTTGCAGGCTGTGGCTGACGATGTGCTGGCCACTGGGATTGTTGATCGGGCCGATCTGATGAGCTTTGAGGGCGCGCTGGTCACGGCGCAGAAATCCTATCGCAGCTTTGCCGAAGCAACGGGGCGCGTAGAGGCGGATAACAAATCCGGTGCAGCGCTGGCTGATGCGGCGCTGAAAGACTTTGCGGCGGCGATAGATACGGCCCGAAAGTCAGCTGACACGATGGCCGACGTTTACGCAGATGAAAGCGCTAATAGCGCGCTGACCAGCTAGGCGTCTAGCTAGCTACGACAAGGCCTACGGGGCCAAGTCAGCAAACCACGCATCCATAAGAATGGTCACCAATTCCTCCGTGCGATTGCGCACGTCTTCAGGTGTCCAGGTATTGCGATGGCGCAAATCCTCGGTCAGCGAAAACACACGGACACCGTCTGCGAAGAAGAGTTTCTTTTTCTGGCGGAAATCCTTGCGGTCGGCGGCGTGATTGACGTGCTGCGGCACGATCACGAAGTTGCCGAGCGTCTCCGACAGGTCCCTCTGGACTGAACCTGCCGGCCACGTGGTATTCCAGAAGGAGTCTTCCGGCACCGCCTTTGGCAGAACGTGCTCCACCGTAGCGTCGTCCTCCGGGCGCACCGTCTCTCCGCCTTCCAGAGCTGCATTCAGGCGAAGGCATATGGCGCGTCTTTGCGCAAAATTGCCAAAGCGCCCAACCATGCGGTCGCGGATCTTTTTCTGATCTTCGCGTGAAAAATAGAACGGACCGCCGCGGCCATAGAGCGGTTTCTTGTCGAGGATGGCCTTGGTCAGGCGTGAATACATTTTCTGACGCGCGCTACTGCTCGTGGCATGCAGCATCATGCAATAGCCAAACCGCTCCAATAGCTGGAAGAATTTCGCTGCGCCTTCTCCGTCATCTGGGTGATGATAGAGGTAGGCGAGGGCAGGGACTTTCCAGAGCTGGTGGTCCAGCAGCCTCAGATGGTTCAGCGGCGTGCGGACCTGGTCTGTATGCGCGCCGAAGTCGGGATCACCGCGCAGGATGATGCGATAGGCTTCGACGTAGCGCGGCATCACCTCGTCGAGAAAGGTCTTCGCATCGACCGTCGACAGCACGGATTTGGCAAACTCGCTTGAGACCTTGCCGCGGGCGCTCCGCGAATGGATCTGGCGAATATAGTTCAACAATTCATCCAGCCCGTTTCCGCCGAGCGTCGATTCATGGTCCAGCCAGGCGCGGGAATAGACGCTGGCCTCTTCCTCGTCGAAATCAGCTTTCTGCAGGATTTCAGTCTTCACGATATCGTGGCTGTTGGGCGCCTTGCCGCGCGTATTGAGCACGCGAAACACATCATACCCGCCATCCCAGTCCGGCACGCTGACGCGCACGAGCACCACGCGCTCGCGGATCGTCTCGAACAGGCTGCGGCGTTCCTCCACCGAGAAGGATTTCAGATATTTCTCGATAAAGCGAAGATTGGACTCCATCCGGTTGTGGTTGGAGCTCTCATCGGTCTCGATATCACGGCGCAGCGTGGCGCCTTCTGTCTGGATAGCTTCGCGGAAATAGGGGTTGTCGATATGGTTCAGGGTCAGCCGCCACGCGTCCGATTTCCCAAGGAAAGCGCGGTCTGGATCGCCCAGCATGGCGTGGCCGAGCGCCTGCAATCTGGGATCGGTTTCCATGTCCCGCAGGACGGCGATGATCATCGACAGGGTTGTCAGGCGCTGCTGGCCATCGACAACCAGGAAGGTCCCGTCTGCCATTTTGACCAGCACCACGGCGCCGATGAAATGGACCTTCTTGCCCCGCGCGGCCAATTGAAGGTCGCCCAGCAGATCACGGACTTCGCCTGTCTCCCAGGCATAGCTGCGTTGATAGGGAGGCATGCGCAATTCGGTGCCCGGCGCCAAAATGTCCGACAGGCTGCATTCGCGCGCGCGGATCGCTGACTCCATTGAACTCCCCGAAATTCTCTCTAGACGTGAATCTTTATCGATAGCGGTCTGAGGCGTGAGTTAATACTCCTGATGCGCTTTGAAGCAAAAAATATTTCTAGAACAGGTTGAGCGGTATGAAATGGGCAAACGTAGAAGTGGATGGCCAGGTCTGGAGCGCCCTGATTGAGGATGGTCAGGCGTGTCTTCTTGAAGAAGGCTGCCTTAGCCGCACGCTGGGTGATCTGGCCGGCGCGGAAGACAAGGCGCGGTCCGGCCGCCGCGTGAAACTGGAAGATGTTCGTTACCTGCCGCCGGTCATTCGGCCGGGGAAAATTCTTGCCATCGGTCTGAACTATGCCGCGCACGTGGCTGAAAGCGTCAGCTTCATCTCGAACGATGCCCCCGAAGTCCAAAAATGGTTCAACAAGCAGACAACGGCCACAAATGCGCACGGCGCTGACGTGCATCTGCCAAAAGTCTCATCGCAGCTCGACTATGAGGCAGAGCTGGTTGTCATCATCGGCAAACGCGCGCGCCACGTCCCGCCAGACCGTGCCATGGAGATCATTGCCGGTTTTGCCTGCGGCTGTGACTATTCGGTACGTGACTGGCAGAAAGCGAGCCCGACCATGATCATGGGCAAGGGCTTCGATACCCATGCCCCCTTCGGACCCTATCTGGTGACGCCAGACGAGGTCGGCGAATTGGACGGGCTCGGCATACGCGCCTATGTCAATGATGACCTTCGCCAGGAGGCGACGCTCGGCCAGATGATCCACACCATCGGAAACCAGATCGCGCATTTGACGTCGGCCTTCACGCTTGAGCCTGGCGACGTCATCTTTACCGGGACGCCGGCTGGCGTCGGGGCAGGGCGAACGCCGCCTGCGTGGCTGAAGGTCGGAGACCGCGTCCGCATCGAGATTGACCGTGTCGGCACGCTCGAAAATCGGGTTGTGGCTGAACCCGGTGACACGCGGATCGGTTAGACCGCGATGAAGCCTGCCTGCCTCGCCGGATTGTTTGCCCTCGCTCTCGCTGCATGTGATGGCGCGGGCCCCGGCGAAACGCAGCTGCCTGCGGCGCCAGAGCCAGCCTCGAGCCCCCGACCAGATGTCAGGCCTGCTGATTTCGCGCTCATTCCCTGCAGCCATGAAGAGTCCACAATCTGTCTGCTCGTCCTTGCCGGTGGCAAGCGGCTTCTTTTCGGCACACCGGCCGGAACGGCGGATAATTTGACCAGCGATGACCTTGCCTTGCTGGATGCGGTGTTCCTTGTGTCCCTCAGGCCCGATGATGTCGAAGGGCTCGACGAGGTGCGCAATCGCAGCTGGCGGGCCGGGCGGCCGGATGTGCTTGCCGTGACCGGGCCGGAAGGCTCGCAAGGCCTGATTGATGGGCTGAATGCTGCTTATGAGATTTCAGATGCGCTCTCCTTTGTTGAGGACGGCGCCCCGGCCGGCGGGTTTGACGCAGCCCTTCTGTCGGTTGGGACCGAGATCAATCGGGATACTCTGGTCTTTGATACGGGCGACCTGAAAGTTCGCGGCATCTCGCAAGGGACGGGCCGCGTTACCTATCGCGTCATTTACCGCGATATTGCCGAGACCTGGCATGAGCTGGTCATCCGGCCCTGCCGCGCCCCTGAGATTGCGCCAAGCCGGTTTGACACAAGCGCCGAAAACCAGACCAGCATCGGCTGCAAGGATCTTGACCTGTCGCAGGCCTGGCCAATGAAGGACGCGCTGTTTTTGGTTAAAACAAGCCCCTGAAAAGCATCGGGGTCCCGCTTTGCAGCAGGACCCCGGTCTCCCCCGAGACGCCCCCGTCCGGCCAAATAGGCCGCGGACATTCAGGCATTTGGGCTTGCCCTATGAACAGCTGGTCAGGCATCAAAGTCAAATGACAATCAACAGGCTTGGCCAATCTATATTAAACCTGTGTCATGTTTGCCACGCCGGAACGAGGTGCATCTTGGTGCATTGGCATTCTGGACAAATCAGTCCTTAAACTACCAATTCGTTAACAATTGACCGCTATCTGTTAACGTTAAGCGACGACGGGGCCTCCTAAGACTCATGACCGGCATACTCTTTCTATTCTATATCGCTTTTGGTGGTGCACTGGGCTTCGGACTGGTGTCCTATGGCGGTCTCAGCATCCCCATTTCGATCGCACTCGGCGCCGTCACGACAGCCCTTCTAGGGCAGTTTCATCTTCTGTTTTCGCAGGTCATCGGGTCGGTAGAGAGCGATCAACGGCTCGAAAATCTGGAAATTGCACAGAAATCTACGCGTGAGCGGATGGATATTGTCGAGGACAGAGCCGGCGCGATCGAGATTTCCCTGAAGCAGGAACTGACCGAACGCCGCGACGCGCTCGTCAGCGAGATGCGCCAGCTGGAAGGTCTGATCGACCGTCTCGCCAAGAGCTTCGAATCCCGTCTCGCCGCGGAAAAAGCCCCTGAGGTCGAAGTTGATCCGCAGGAAAATGGTATGCTGCGCGCGGTTCGCTCTGCGCTTCAGGATGGCCGCGTTGATCTTCACCTGCAGCCCATCGTTTCTCTGCCACAGCGCCGTGTGGCCTTTTATGAAGGCTTCACGCGCCTTCGCAATGAAGATGGCTCTCTGATCCTTCCGGCAGACTTCATGGAAGCGGCGCGCCGCGCCCGTCTGCTGGGCGTTATCGACAACATGCTTCTGTTCCGCTGCGTCCAGATCGTGCGCCGTCTGTCCGAACGTGACCGCCGCGTTGGCGTCTTCTGCAATATCTCGCCGAACTCGCTGACCGACCCGCAATTCTTCCCGCACTTCCTGGAATTCATGAATGAGAACCGCGACCTTTGCGGCGCGCTCATCTTTGAGATTCCGGCGGATCGTTTCGAGAACCGCTCGCGTGAGCTGCGTGATGCGATGGAAAAGCTGACCGCGCTCGGCTTCCGCTTCTCCATCGATCACGCCACAGACCTCCACCTCGATCTGCAGCGCCTTCAGGCCGCCGGCGTCCGCTTCGTGAAAATGAAGGGCGGCGACCTCATCGATCAGCTTAAGGACCCGGCCGGACCGCGTCCGATTTCCAATGTCCAGCGCAAGATCACTGGCGAGGAAGTGTCCGCCGTCTGCTCACGCTTTGCGGTGACCCTCATCGCAGAGAAGGTGGAAGAGGAAGTCAGCGTCGTGGAAGTGCTCGAATATGGCATTCCTTACGGCCAGGGGAATATCTTCGGCGCGCCCAAGCCGATCAAATCGTCCCTCATGCAGGAAACTGCGCCACCAGCCGAGTTCGTCGCCCGGCTGACAGCTTTCGGCTAGGCGCACCTGGCCTCCCGCACATCATGACGTCGTTGACCGCTATGGAAGCTGTGACTACTGAGCGGCCATGACAAAACCCAAGCTCCTTTCAGGGCTGCGCGACGTCGCGGCTCAATACGACACCATCCTGTGCGACGTCTGGGGCGTGATCCACAATGGACGCAGCGCCTTCGACGAGGCCTGCGATGCGCTGACCGCGTTTCGCGGCTCCGGCAAGCCCGTCATCCTGATCACCAATGCGCCTGTCCCCAAACGTCAGGTCATCTCCTATTTTGAACCCCTTGGTGTGCCCGCTGTCTGCTTTGACGATTGCGTGTCGTCCGGCGATGCCACTCGCGCTGAACTTTCCCGGCGCAAGCATGAGAAGATCTGGCGCATGGGGATCGATAGTGGCTGGGAGCGCGACCAGTTTCTCTATCAGGGCCTTGGCCTGAACTTCGTTGAGCCAGACCAAGCCGAAACCATGTTGTGCGTTGGCCTGGAAGATCAGGAAAAAGACCATCCTGAAGATTATCGCAGCGCCCTGCGCGATGGGGCTCGCCGCGGTATTCCAATGATCTGTGCCAATCCCGACATCAAGGTCCGCATCGGCGACAAGCTTGTCTGGTGCGCGGGCGCACTGGCGCAGATTTACGAGGAAGAGGGCGGCCAGGTCATCTATCCCGGAAAACCGCATGACGCGATTTACCGCCTCGCCATCGCGAAGGCCGAAGCGCTTCGCGGGGACGCGCCCGAGAAGGTGCTCTGCATCGGTGATAGCCCGGCGACAGACATGGTCGGCGCAGCCGCGCAAGGCTTCGATTCGCTGTACGTTGGCACCGGCCTCGCCGAGCATGGTGACAATTTCGCAGGCGAGCTGGAAGCGTTGCTCGATTCCTACGGTACACGCGCCAATTGGGCGATGCCCGCCTTAAAGTGGTGACGCCGCTACCTTCGCATTGTAACACAAACATAATTGAAACTTCGGAGACCCGCACATGACCGCGAAGGACGGCTATCGTTTTGAAGAACTGAGCGTCGGCATGGCCCACGAGACGCATCACACCATCACAGAGGAAGACATCGTTCTCTTCGCGAAAGTGTCAGGTGACTACAACCCGATCCATATGGATGAGGAGTATGCAAAGGAAACCGCATTCGGCCAGCGCATCGCGCATGGCGCGCTGACGGCCAGCTATATCTCCGGTATTCTTGGCAACAATCTGCCGGGGCCGGGCGCCATCTTCACCCATCTTGAAATGCGCTTTCGTCGGCCCGTCCTGATTGGCGATACGGTGACGGCGCGTGCCGAAATCATAGAGCTTATCGAACGCGGTAATCGCGCCACGCTCAAGATCGTCTGCTCGGTTGATGGCAAGCCTGTGGTTTCTGGAGAAGCCAAGGTGATGGTGCCACCGCGGGAGGATTAATGGCGGTTTACGCCGACTATCGCGATCTGCCTGATAGCGCGCGCGGCTTTTCCGTGGCGCTTGGCAATTTTGACGGCGTGCACGCCGGTCACCGCGCCGTTATCGACGCGGCGCGCGGCATGGACGCGCCGTTGGGGATCGCCACGTTCGAGCCGCCACCGCGCGCCTATTTCCGTCCCAATGATCCACCGTTTCGCATCTATCGGCCAGAACGGCGCAATGCTAGGCTGAAGGAAGTCGGCGCCGAGGCTGTGTTCGAGCTGCCCTTCAATGGCGCGATGGCCAGCATGACGGACGAGGAATTCTGCCGCCGCGTGCTTTCAGAAGGGCTGGGCGTCAAACATGTCGCCGTTGGCTTCGATTTCCGCTTTGGGCGCGGGCGGATGGGCGATGCGTCCCGTCTCTCTTCGCTCGGGCGTTCGCTCGGCTTTGATGTGACCGTCGTTGAGAAGGTTGAAAGCCTCGATGTCGGGAAAGCCTCATCCACGGCCATTCGCGAAGCCTTGATTGCGGGCGAGCCGCAAAAGGCCGCCAGCATGCTAGGCCATGAATGGGTCGCCGATGGCCTGGTCGAGCACGGCGAGAAACGTGGCCGCACGATCGGGTTCCCGACCGCCAATATCCATCTTGGAAACCTCATCCATCCGCGCCAGGGCGTCTATGCGGTCCGCGCACGGATCAACCGGAAGGGGGACTGGCTGGCCGGCGTCGCGAATTTCGGGCGCACGCCGACAACAGGCCTCAGGGACCCGTTGATGGAAACCTTCATTTTCGACTTCGATGAGGACATTTACGGCCAATTCATCGAAGTGGCCCTGTACCATTTTCTAAGACCGGAAGCCCATTTCAAATCCGTTGAAGAGATGGTCGTGCAGATGAAGAAAGACAGCGAAACCGCCCGGGCGCTGCTCGGCGAGGGCTGATTGTATTGGGGGTGACATTCTGCAGAAATTTTGCAGAATGTGCCGTCTTAATAGGGGGCTAATATGAAATTCACATCAATCGCTGTCGCTGCTCTGGCATTAGCAATGCCCGCATTTGCGCAGTCCGATGATCAGATCACTTATGTGACAGAGGACAGTCTCGCTGAGTTTGCCGAAGGCCAGGGCCATGAAATTCTTGGCTATGGCGAAGCTGGGGCGATCTCCGTGCGCGCCGAAACCGAGGATGGGACAGTCTACTATCTCACCGGCACCGCCTGCAATGAAGGCAAGTGCGCCGGCGTCAATATGAGTGCACGTTTCGAGGCCAACGATCTGGTTACCATGGACCGGGTCAATCAAGCGAATTTGAACTATGCGGCCGTCAGCGTCTGGCGCCTCGACAACACGTACGGCATTTCGCGCTATGTCATTCTCGACGGCGGCATGAGCGAAGAAAACCTGCAGATCAACTTCGACAATTTCATCGCCATCGTGCCGATGGTCGTCGTTATGTTCGACGAATAGAAGCCTGCTTCAGCCCGCCCGCGCGAGCGCTGAAGGGCGCTCACTTTGGCTGCGTGACAAGCTGGACGTTCGCGCTACTATCGCGCGTTCAGCAACCTGCAGGTATGTAAATGAAAATCGCATTTGCCCTGGCCGGCGCGGCCATGTTCGCCACAACTGCTACGGCGCAGGCGGACAATATTATCCGGTCGGTCAACATAGATGATCTTGAAGCGCTCGCCCTTCAGGCGGGTCATCAGGTGATTGGCTTCGGTGAACTTGGCGACATTTCTGTTCACGCACGCACGCCCTCGGATATCGATTACTACATGACCGGCACGGCCTGCGAAGCCGGTTCGTGCCAGGGGATTAATTTCTCGGCGCGCTATGCCGCCGACGACACGGTGACGCTTCAAAAGGTCAATCAGAGCAATGTTCAGCGCGCGGCGGTCAATGTCTGGCTGATGAACGGCACGACGCTTGGCATCTCCCGCTATGTCATTCTCGACGGCGGCATGACCGAAGAAAACATTGTCTTCAATCGCGACAATTTTCTCGCCATCGTGCCAGAGGTTCTCGACATGTTTGTCGAGGGGGCAGGCTAGTTACTGCGCGCGTGATGACATTGGCGGGAGGCTCTGCTAGTGCCTCGGCCCATGATAATGAACCTGGGTATCAACACCTTCATTCGAATTAGCCGCCCGGCAGCGCGCTGAACGTCATGGCGACGGACAGTGCGAGGCCGGGGTTTTGCTATTTTCCGTATTTCACGCCCACAGCTAGTTCGAGACTGATCAGACCAAGATGACCGACGATACAAAGACCAACGCGAGCGACTATCGCGACACGCTATTCCTGCCCAAAACCGAGTTTCCGATGAGAGGCGGCCTGCCCAAGGCTGAGCCGAAATGGATCGAGCGCTGGGATGAGATGAAGCTCTATGAGCGCATGCGGGCCGACGCAAAGGCACGCGGCGCCAAGCCCTTCATCCTGCATGATGGCCCGCCTTACGCCAACGGACCGATCCATCTCGGCACCGCGATGAACAAGATCCTCAAGGACCTTGTCGTGCGCGGCCACCAGATGCTCGGCTATGACGCCTCCTACATCCCCGGCTGGGATTGCCACGGCCTGCCGATCGAATGGAAGGTGGAGGAAGAATTCCGCGCCAAGGGCCGCGGCAAGGATGATGTGCCGGGCGACGAGTTTCGTGCCGCCTGCCGCGCCTATGCCGCCAAGTGGATCGAGGTGCAAAAGCAAGGCTTCCGCCGCTGTGGCGTCGAGGGCGAATGGGACAATCCCTACCTCACCATGAACTTCGAGTCCGAAGCTGCGACCGTGCGCGAATTCCTGAACGTCGCCATGTCCGGCCGCCTCGTACGCGGCTCCAAGCCGATCATGTGGAGCCCGGTGGAGCGCACCGCGCTCGCCGAAGCAGAAGTGGAATATTACGACCGCAAGGTACCGGTGATCTGGGTGAAGTTCCCGGTGCAGGGCGAAGACTTTTCGGTTGTCATCTGGACGACCACGCCGTGGACGATCCCGGCCAACCAGGCTGTCAGCTTCAATCCATCGATCGATTACGGCCTCTATGAAGTCGAAACCGTGATGAGCGAGGAAGAACTAGGCTTCGCACCGTTCGCTGCGCCCGGTGACAAATACGTGCTGGCAGATGCGCTCGCGCAGGGCGTCATGGACAGCGCGAAGGTGTCGTCTTTCAAACGGGTCGCCGATATTGATCCAAAGGGCTGGACGCTGAGCCACCCGCTGAACGACCTCTCCGACTTCTACAAGCACGACATCCCAATGCTCGCCGGCGACCACGTCACCGACGATGCGGGTACGGGCTTTGTGCACACCGCGCCCGCCCATGGCGAGGACGACTTCCTCGTCTGGATCGCCAATGGCTACAAGGCATCCGACATCCGTGACATCGTCAATCAGGACGGCGCCTACGAGCATGACGACCTGCCGGAAGAGCTCAAAGGCCTCGATATCATCCGCACCTCGGGCAAGAAGCGCGGCGAGCAGGGCAAGGCGAACCCGGAAGTCATGCGCCTGCTGACCGAGAGCGGAAACCTCCTCTCGCGCGGCGTGACGATGATCCGCGATGCGCACTCCTGGCGCTCCAAGGCCCCGGTGATCCGCCGGGCGACGCCGCAATGGTTCATCGCCATGGACAAGCTGGCGTCTGACGGCACCGCGCCGCTGCGCGATCTCGCGCTCAGCGCGCTGGAAGACACCGCTTTCGTGCCGCCGCAGCTTCGTAACCGGATCACCTCCATGGTCGCCGACCGGCCAGACTGGCTCATCTCGCGCCAACGCAATTGGGGCGTGCCGATCACGCTTCTGGTCAGCCCGGACGGTGAGCCGCACACGGTCGCTCTGCCGGAAGACAAGGCGCTCGAAGTCAACAAACGCATCCTTGATGCCATTGCCGCCGAGGGCGTCGAAGCCTGGTTCTCCGCTGATGCAGCGAAGTTCCTCGACGGGATCGCAGATCCGGCAGGCTGGGAAAAGGTCAACGACGTGCTCGACGTCTGGTTCGACAGCGGCACGACGCACGCCTTCACTCTGCGCGACCGTGGCATCATCAACGAGAAGACCGGCCAGGCCGATGTCTATCTCGAAGGCTCCGACCAGCATCGCGGCTGGTTCCAGTCCTCGCTGCTGGAGAATTGCGCGACCCGCGGTAGGGCGCCCTACAAGACCGTCATCACCCACGGCTTCATCGTGGACTCCGAAGGCAAGAAAATGTCGAAGTCGCTCGGCAACACGGTCGAGCCGCAAAAGGTCGCTGACCAGTTCGGCATTGAAATCTTGCGTCTCTGGACGGCCAGCTCGGACTTCACAGAAGACCTCCGCATCTCTGACGATATCCTGAAGACGAATGCTGAGAGCTATCGGCGCCTGCGCAACACGCTGCGCTATCTACTCGGCGCGCTGGACGGCTATAGCGAAGATGAAGCGGTGCCGCGCGACGAGATGCCGGGCCTCGAAAAATGGGTCCTGCACCGTCTCGCCGAAAGCGATGCGCTCGTGCGTAAATCCTATGCGGCCTTCGACTTCAAACGCGTCATGTCCGCCATGCTGAACTTCTGCGGCGTGGACCTCTCGGCGATCTATTTCGATATCCGCAAGGACAGCCTCTACTGCGACGCGCCATCAGATATCCGCCGCCGCGCCACGCGCACGGTGATGAGCCTCGTGCTGGAGCGTCTCCTGGCCTGGCTCGCGCCGATCATGCCCTTCACGACCGAAGAAGCTTTCCTGATGAGCCATTTCGCGGGCAAGGCCGACAGCGTGCACCTGCTGACCTTCCCTGAAACGCCTCTAGGCTGGCTCGACCCGTCGCTGGCGGCCCGCTGGGAGAAAATCTTCAAGGTCCGCCGCGTGGTCAATGCTGCAATTGAGCCGCTCAGGGTACAAGGTAAAATTCGATCCTCCCTAGAAGCATCGGTTGAAGTTTACATCGCAGATGAGGACACGCTGAGAGCATTCGAGGGTGAATCGGCCAAGGACATCTTCATCACCTCACACGCACATCTGATCATGAGCCCGGCGCCTGCAGGTTCTTACGTTCACCCGGAAGTGGATGGTATTGGTGTCATTCCAACACATGTTCCTGATGGCTGGATCAAATGCGCGCGCAGCTGGAAGTATTTTGACCCGGCCACGGCAGATCCGGCCTTCCCGGATATCACGCCGCGCGACGCTGCGGCTGTGCGTGAGATAAGGGGCGCAGCATGACAGACGCTGTATCCCGGCGCTGGGTCTGGTTTGCGCTGATCGCAGGTGTGGTCATCGCTGACC
Source organism: Henriciella litoralis (assembly GCF_002088935.1). NCBI lineage: Bacteria > Pseudomonadati > Pseudomonadota > Alphaproteobacteria > Hyphomonadales > Hyphomonadaceae > Henriciella > Henriciella litoralis. The sequence goes on along the minus strand of NZ_NCSS01000004.1, from coordinate 504,960 downwards.
AGATTTCAAAATGGATCATCCTGTCGACGCCATCCCTGAATGGCCTTAACTGCCTCGACCCGATGATCCGCTGCGGACGGATCGAGCTATCGTCCGTCTTTGACCTTTCTATGCTGTGGAACCGGGGCATCAGCTTCGGCACGCTGCAGTCAGATGGCTTCATGCGCTGGTTCCTGGTCGCGATGACGACATGCATCGCGCTCGGCTTTGGCTACTGGCTGCTACGGGCCCAGCGCTGGCTGACGGCGCTGTCGCTGGCCCTTGTCATTGGCGGGGCGATTGGAAACCTGATTGACCGGGTCCGCTTCGGCGCCGTGGTCGATTTTCTTGATTTCTCGGGCCCATGGTTTGGCGCGATGATCGGCAAATTCCCGGTCGGTTTTCCCTGGGTCTTCAATATTGCGGACGCCGCGATTACTGTCGGAGCGGTCTTGCTGTTTCTCGACCAGTTTTTAATGTCGCGCTCAGGCGCCGTTGAAGATAAGACGGGCTGAACAGGATTCGAAGAAGATGAGGACGCCGATGAGACATGCTTTCCTGACGACGCTGGCGATGGGGGCGATCCTTGCGACCGGTGGATGTTCGCTGTTTGGAAATGGTGGCGGCTCTCCAGGGCCAGATGAGTTCCGGGTTGTAACGAAGGCGCCGCTTTCCGTGCCGCCTGAGTACAGCCTGCGTCCGCCAGAAGCCGGCACGACCGTCCCGGCTGAAGCTGATCCGAACCGCGCGCCTGTCGCAACGGCCTTCGGCACCACGGTTGGGGCAGATGCAAGCGCCGCAGAGAGAGCGCTGGTCGCCGCAGCGGGTGCGAACGCGACGAACCCGGCCATCCGCTCCATCGTCGACTATGAAGAGTCCGGCGTCGTCCGCAAGGCGCGCGACGATGCCAACGAGATCATCGCCTATAGCGGCGGCAGCGTCACGGCTGACAACGCGACCGGCGACGAACAAGTCACCATTGCACGTGGTAGCGGCGAACGGATCAAACTGCCCGGAACCTGAGGCAACGCCATAACCAACGCATAGACCCTTACACTTCATTGGAGACAGTACATGAAGTCATTCATACTGGGGGGGCTCGCAACGTTCGGTTTAAGCGCAGGCCTCGCTGTTGCTGACACAGCTGAGGCTGAGTGGGCACCCACGATCTTCGAACTCGACAATGGCATGGAAGTCGTCGTCCTGCCGGATCATCGCGCACCCGTCGTGACGCATATGGTCTGGTACAAGGTCGGCGCGGTCGATGAAGACCCGGGCAAATCCGGTATCGCCCACCTCTTTGAGCATGTGATGTTCAAGGAAACCGACGATATCGGCCCTGAAGAATTCACCACTATCGTTCAGCGCAATGGTGGTCAGCTCAACGCTTTCACCAGCTGGGACTACACCGCCTATTATGAGCGCGTTGCCAAGACGCAGCTTGAAAAGATGATGGAGCTCGAAGCCGAGCGGATGACGGATCTCATCATCAATGATGATCCCGATGGCCCGTTCATTTCAGAGCGTGACGTCGTCAAGGAAGAGCGCCGCCAGCGGATCGATAACAATCCAGGCGTTATCCTGCAGGAGCAGGTGATGTCCGCGCTCTATCAGGACCACCCCTACAACATCACCGTCATCGGCAAGATGGACGAAGTCGCTGCCCTGACCCCTGAAGACGGCCTCGCTTTCTACAAGAAGTGGTACACGCCGGCAGACTCAATTCTCGTCGTTGCTGGCGACGTGACCCCGGAAGAGGTCCGCACGCTGGCCGAGAAGACGTATGGCCAGATCGAGGTCACCGAGACAGAGGCCCCGACACGCGGCTGGACAGATGTCGAGCCGCTGGCTGAAACAGAGACCATCACCCATAGCGACCCGAAGGTCCGTCAGCCTGAATGGCAGCGCTGGTATCTCTCGACGTCCTACACGCAAGACAAGTCTTTTGCCTACGCGCTCGACGTCGCGCTCGATGTTCTTGGCGGTGGTCGCACCAGCCGCCTTTATCAGGCGCTGGTCGAAGACCAGAAGATCGCGCTGGATGCCTCTGCGGGGGCCTGGTTGTCACTGCACGACACAGCGCCCGCCGTCCTTTCTGCGTCCCCGTCTGAAGGTGTCAGCCTGGACGAGCTTGAGGCCGCCTATATCGCCGTTCTTGATGACGTGCTCGCAAACGGCTTCACCGAGGAAGAGGTCGAACGGTCGCGTAATTCGCTCGCCGCGTCGTCCATCTATGACCGTGACAGTCAGTCCGGCATGGCGAACCTCTATGGCAGCACACTGGCCATTGGCGGCACGGTCGAGGATGTCATGAACTATCCAGACGATATTCGCGCCATCACCCGCGAAGACGCGATTGACGCCCTTCGCCGCGTCTTTGGTGAAGACAAGAACTATATCGAAGCGCACCTGCTTCCCGAGGAGGCCAGCTAAATGAAACGTTCTGCAAGACTTACTGTTTCAGCGGCCTTTGCCGCCTCCGCTTTCGCGCTGGTGGCCTGTCAGTCAGCGCCCAGTGAGACAATTGTTACCGAAACGGTGGAAGCCGTTGAGCCCGAAGCGGCCGCACTTGAGGTGACCGTCCATGAAGGCGACTTTGCCACCATCCAGCAATTCACCACGCCGGGCGGCATTTCTGTCTGGCTGGTCGAGGAGCCATCGATCCCGATCATGGCGCTTCGCATGGCCTGGGAGACCGGAGCAGCCACTGATCCGGCAGGCCTTGAAGGCCTGACCGACGCGATGGTCTACCACATGAATGAGGGCGCCGGCGATCTCGACTCGCTCGCCTTTGCGACCCGTATGGAAGAGCTGAATATGGGCTTCTCCTGCGGCGCCGATGACGAAACCACTTATTGCTCGGCCAATATGCTGACCGACAATGCCGATGAGGCGATGGACCTTGTCGCGCTCGCCATAAACGAGCCACGCTTCGATGCTGACCCGTTCGAGCGGTTTCGCCGCGAGGAACTTATCTCGCTGAAGACGCGTGAGACCAGTGCCGGCTTCCTCGCCGCACGCGCCCGCAGTCAGGCGCTGATGCCGAACCATCCATTCTCACGCATGAAGAGCGAAGCCAGCATCAACGCCCTGACGCCGGAACTCGCGCTTCAGCGCAAGGACGTGGTCATGGTGAAAGATGGCCTCTACGTCACAGCCGTTGGCGCCATGTCACCCGAAGAACTGGCCCCGTTGCTCGATGCCGCGCTCGCCGACCTGCCGGAAAGCTCGGTTGTCGACAGCATCGAAGACGTTGCGCTCAACGATCCGCTGCCAGCCCCCGTCGTTGTTGACCTGCCACAGCCGCAAAGCCTCGTCACATTCGCCGCGCCAGCCATGGCCCGCGATGACGAAGATTTCTTCACAGCCTATGTGCTGAACTACACCTTCGGTGGCGGCGGCTTTGAAAGCCGTCTGATGAAGGATCTGCGCGTTGATAAGGGCCTGACCTACGGCGTCTACACAGGCATTTCGACAGGCGACCATCTCAATCTCTGGACCGGTAGTGGCCAGACCAAGAATGAGAGCGCCGGAGACTTCATCGACGGGGTCAAGCAGAATATGGAGCAGATCGTCGCCGATGGCGTGACGCCCGAAGAGCTGTCGGACGCGAAAGCCTATATCATGGGCTCTTACCCGCTCTCCTTCGACAGCAACTCAAAGATCGCGTCCAATCTGATGAGTGTGCGTCTGCAGGATCTCGGTGTCGATTATTTCGATCGCCGGAACGCCATGGTCGATGCTGTGACGCTTGAAGACGTCAACCGCGTCGCCGCGACCTATCTGAAGCCTGAAAACTTCACCTTCATTGTGGTCGGTGAACCTGCCGGGATCGATGAAACCTCGACCCTGACAGTCAGCGACCGCGATGAGATCGACCTCGATGAGGCTGGCAATATGGAAGAAAGCCAGTCTGATGAGACCGATGATGTCGAGACCTCCGGGGCCGATACTGAGGGCTGATCCAAGCGTCAGAAACACAAGATCAAGAGAGGCGGTCGCAAGGCCGCCTTTTCTTTGTGTGGCGCAGAGGCACAGCACGGCATTGCCCGGTGCCAATGGGGCGCCAAGCCTGATACAATCTGGTGATCATGCCTGATTCTGCACGCCTTCCAGACCGGCCGGTCATCCGCCAGCTTCCGCCCGACGCCGTTAACCGCATCGCCGCTGGCGAAGTCGTCGAACGGCCTGCGGCGGCCGTGAAAGAACTGGTCGAGAACGCTATCGATGCGGGCGCAAAGTCCATCTCCATTTCCATTGAAGATGGCGGCCTGAAGCGCATCACAGTTGAAGATGATGGCTGCGGCATGTCGGGCGATGATATGCTAATGGCGCTTGAGCGGCATGCCACTTCGAAGCTCGCGCCGGGCCTCGATGGCATGATCGATCTGCTCAACATCCAGACGATGGGTTTTCGTGGCGAGGCATTGCCCTCCATTGCCAGCGTGTCGCGCATGACGCTGACCTCGAAAGCTGCCGGCGATGACGCTGCCGCCGAGGTGTTTGTCGAAGCGGGCCGCGTCGAAGGCCCCAAACCTGCCGCCTGGACCGGACGCAGTGAGAGCGGCACGCGGATCGAGGTGCGTGACCTCTTCCATGCCACACCCGCGCGCCTCAAATTCATGAAGTCCGAGCGCGCCGAGACCATGGCCGTCACCGACGCTGTAAAGCGCCTTGCCATGGCGAACGCCACAATCAGCTTCTCGCTCGAAAGCAATGGCCGCTCCACCTTCCGCTATAGCGCCCATAGCGCGACGCCGGAGGGGGACCTTGAACGGCTCGGGTCCATCATGGGCCGCGAGTTCCGTGACAACGCCATCCCGATCGAGTCCGAGCGTGAAGGCGTAACGCTGAGCGGCTTTGCCGGCCTGCCGACGCTCAATCGTGGCAATGCGCAATACCAGTTCCTGTTCGTGAACGGCCGCCCGGTAAAAGACCGCATGCTGACAGGTGTCATTCGCGCGGCCTATCAGGATTTCCTTGCGCGGGACCGTCATCCCATGGCGGCGCTGTTCGTTGACTGTGACCCGGAGCTGGTCGACGTCAATGTACACCCGGCCAAAACTGAGGTTCGCTTCCGTGATCCGGGCAATGTGCGGGGGTTGATCATTGGCTCGCTACGCCATGCGCTCGCCGCAGCCGGTCACCGCGCCAGCACGACCGTTGCGGGATATGCGCTCGGCCGTATGCAGGGCGAGGGGCAGAAGGACCAGCCGCTGCCTCAGCCATCGGTCTGGGACCGCTCGAGCCTCTTCCGCGACAGCCACGGCTCCGCGCCGCGTCCCGTACAGCAACACCAGCCTTATGCGCCTGCGCCCATGCCGGGCGTGGCCGAAGGTGGCGAGCGCTACGACGCGCCGTCCGTGCGCATGGAAGAGCAATCCGCTCAGCCCATCCCGTCCGACTTCCCGCTCGGCGTTGCCCGCGCACAGCTGCACGAGACCTATATCGTCGCCCAGACGCGCGACGGCATCGTTATCGTTGACCAGCACGCCGCGCATGAGCGCCTCGTCTATGAGCAGATGAAGCGCCAGATGGAAGGCGAGGGCGTCAAACGCCAGGCGCTTCTCATCCCCGAGATTGTCGAGCTTGGCGAAGATGAAGCCAGCCGCGTGATCGACCGCGCCGAGGAACTCGCCGAAATGGGCCTTGAGATCGAGGCTTTCGGGGCAGGGGCGATTTGCGTGCGCGCGACGCCTGCTTTGTTTGGCAATATGGATGCTGCCGGCCTCATCAAGGACCTCGCCGACGACTTTGCCGAATATGAGGAAGGCCTCGCCCTCAAGGAGCGGTTTGAGGATGTGATGGGCAATATGGCCTGCTCTGGCGGCGCTGTTCGGGCCGGGCGCCGTCTCAATTCAGATGAGATGAACGCACTGCTCCGCCAGATGGAAGCAACGCCTTATTCCGGCCAGTGCAACCATGGTCGCCCAACCTATGTTGAGCTCAAACTCGCCGACGTCGAGCGCCTGTTCGGGCGGCGTTAAGTGGATATCCACGCCATCATCTTCGATTGCGATGGTGTTCTGATCGATTCCGAACGCATCATTGTCGATACGCACCTGCAGGTGCTCGGTGAATTGGGGCTCGTCTATCCGCGCGATGTTCACATCAGCCGCTTTATGGGCATCCATAACCGTGACTATCACGCCGCCCTGGCTGCGGATGCAAAGGCGCGTGGCATAGATTGGCCCGAGGACGTCCCGGCCCGGTTAAGGTCGCGCACCTGGGCCCGGTACAAAACGGAGCTGCAGCCGACTGAAGGTGTGGCCGCTTTTGCCGAACGCCTGTCTTGTCCAATGGCTGTGGCGTCTTCCAGTGAGACCGAGTCCCTCAACACAAAGCTGAGAATGACGGGCCTCCATGGCCTTTTCAGCCCGCATATCTATTCCGGCGATCTTGTCGATCATGGAAAGCCCGCGCCGGACCTGTTTCTTTACGCAGCCCGCCAGCTCGGCACGGATCCCGCGCGCTGTCTGGTCATTGAAGACAGTCCGAATGGCGTGAAAGCCGGACGCGCAGCGGGAATGACGGTGGTTGGATTTACAGGCGGCGGGCACGTCGATGCGGGACTTGAGGCCCGGCTGGGTGAAGCTGGAGCGCATATGATGGCGGCATCGTTCAAAGACTTGGGCGCACGGCTCGCCCGTCGCTAGTAGGCGCCGCTCAGCCGACCTGCCGCACAATGTCTGGCGTGCATGTGCCTTCGAGAATGCGTTTGCGTTCGAGCCTGACGGTTTCACCGGTCGCCGGGCGGTCCGTCAGATCATCAAAGCTGACATAGAGATGGCCTTCGGGCGTATCGACCACGACGCCGTGTTCAACCTGCTCAACCACCTTCGCCTCAACGATTGAGGTTTCATAGCGGCAAGGACCGCCGACCATCTGCATCGGATTTAGATTGCAAGCGCCCAAACCGGCCAGTGCGGCCAGGCCCATCATAGATTTGAACACAGTATCCCCTTCGTCCCACACAAGGTCTTCCTTGAAAGGATTGCAATCATTGGCCAGGCGAGCAAGTCAAAACTGAAACGCGCCATGGGTGTGTGCGAACTTGCCGAGCTGGTCTAAGGTGCCTGCAAGCTGGTGTTTTGGAACTTACGGAGCCCCTCAAATGAAGCTGGCGCGCGCTATAAACATCAATGATCTGCGCAAGATGGCGAAGGCGCGCCTGCCGCGCATGGTGTTCGACTATATCGATGGCGGCGCCGATGATGAGGTGACGCTGAAGCATTCGGTCAGCCGTTTTGACGACTACCAGATGACGTGGCGATCATTGCTCGATGTCTCGCACATCGACACGTCCACCACGATTATGGGGCAGGACACGACGCTCCCCTTCTTCATTTCGCCGACAGCCTCCACGCGCCTCTTCCATCCCGCAAAAGGCGAGCTTGCCATGGCGGGCGCGGCTGAAAAGGCGGGCGTCATCTATGCCTGCTCGACGCTCGCTTCGCACACGCTGGAAGATATCGCAAAGGCCACCTCCGGCCCGAAATGGGTGCAGATCTATGTCTGGCGCGACAAGGAGCTCGTCCGCAACTTCCTCGCCCGGGCGAAAGAGGCGGGCTTTACCGGCTGTATCCTGACGGTCGATCTGCCTGTCCCCGGCAATCGTGAACGTGACCCCCGCAACCAGTTCTCCCTGCCACCCAGGCCTAGCCTCTCGCTCGCCCGCCAGACCATAACCAAGCCCCGCTGGGCATGGGATCTGGTGAGCGGCGGCAAGATTGAAGTCGCAAACTTCAAGGAGCTGGCGCGGGTGCAGGATCAGGGCGGCCTCGTCGGTTTCGTAAACTCGCAATTCTCCCGCGGGGTGACGTGGAGCGATGTCGAATGGATGCGCGAGTTCTGGGGGCCGGGCTTTGCCATCAAGGGCATTTCGCGCGGCGAGGACGTAAAGCGCGCCATTGATGTTGGCGCGGACACGGTCTGGGTCTCCAATCATGGTGGGCGCCAGCTCGACACGTCCGTCCCGGTAATCGACTTGCTGCCGGAAATCGTCGAGGCTGTAGGCGGACGAGCAGACATCATCGCGGATGGCGGCGTGCGCCGAGGCAGCCATGTCGCCAAGCTCCTGATGCGCGGGGCCACCGGCGTCGCCCTCGGCCGCGCCTCGCTCTACGGCCTTGGCGCTGGCGGGGAAGCCGGCGTTCTGCGCGCGCTCACAATCATGGAAGACGAGCTGCGCCGCACCATGGCGCTCCTCGGCGCAACGAAGATTTCAGAGCTTGATCCGAACCTGATGCGGGCGCCATTGCAATGAACTGGGATTGGCAACATCTGGCATTCCTTGTTGGGGTTGGAGCTTATTTCGGAATTGTGCCCGTAGTAATAAACGAGGGTTTAAACCGGCTCTTTCGGCTGAGCGCTGATGAAATACGCTCATCACGAACTGGATGTTTGGTTCTCGCGGTTGCATTCGGCGTTCCGGTTTGGCTCGCGGCGATGACGGAATTCTGGAATCCAATAATCTGGTTGCTCGGGTTCGGTTTTACGACGCCTTTTGCGGTTCTTACCGCTTATTCAATGTACGGGCCGGGGGCTGATATCCAGTCCGACGGAATTGTTATTCGGCGTTGGTCCGGGAGACGAATAAAGCTTGAGTGGCCTGACATTGAGTGTGCGAAGCTGACGGTTCTGGGTCAATACTTCACCATCTTCGCAAAGTCGGGGGGTAGGTTCGGGCTGCGCACCAACTCACTTCATCTTGGATATCTGTACTATGAGTTGCGCGCACAGGGGATCGCAGTACCGCAGATAGCCAAATTCGAAAACGCGCTCCGAAACGCTATGGATTAGGGCGATGCCGATCCGGCCTTTCTGGGAATCGCTGACGTAGCTATGCGTCGAAAAGTCAGTCTACAAAGTTCATCGAGCGTGGCTCAGATACCGTATTCACCTAACGCCCTCGCTTCAGCTTCTGCACCTCAACTTCCAGCGCCGACAGGAAGTTAGACCGGTCTGCCGGCTTGAACGCTGCAGGCCCGCTCGTCTGCTCGCCGGTTGAGCGCAAGCCCTCCATGATCGCGCGCGTCGCGACCTGCTGGCCGATGGAGTTCTCGGTGAACGCCTTACCCTTGGGCGACATCACGCGCGCGCTAGTCTCAATGCATCGCTGCGCCAGCAGGATGTCCGATGTAATCACGATAGACGCCGCGTCCGCCCGCTCGGCGATCCAGTCGTCGGCGACATCCGGCCCATCGGCCACGGTGATGCGCGTGAACAGCGCATGCGCCGGCACCCGCATGAAGCTGTTGGCCACGACAAAGACCGGCAATTGATGTCGCAGCGCCACCTTGTAGACCTCATCCTTCACCGGACAGGCATCTGCATCGACATAGATGCGGATGCCCTCCGGCGTGCTGCCCTCGCTCGCCTCACTCATCGGCAGGCGCGATGACGTCCGGAATGTCGGTAAACGGCTCAATGCCGAAAGCCGGATGAATCTCGCTCGGGAAGTAGGCGACGCCATCCTTCATCACCATGCGGATTGTCTTGATGGCCTTCAGATCATCCAGCGGATTGCCCGGCACCAGGAAGAAGTCAGCATATTTGCCGGGCTCGATGGAGCCGATATCCTCGCCAAGGCCGACATAGTCTGCCGCTTCCAGTGTCGCACGGCTCAGCACCTCGCCGCGGGTGAAGCCGATTTTCTCGTAAAGCTCCAGCTCGCGGTGAAGCGTGAACGCGCCGCCCATATCGGTGCCGAACAGGATGAAGATGCCGCGATCGCGCATCATCTCGACCGTGTCCATGATCTGCTCGAACGCGCCTGCATAGGCCGCGTCATCTTCCGGTGTTTCGATGTTGGACCAGGCCTGTTTCGCCCCGCGCTGTACGCCAATCGGCATATTGTCGATATAGTCGACAACGCCTGCCTGCGTCGTGCCATTGCGCGAGAGAAGCAGCGCTTCATGGATGGCGAGCGTCGGGTCGATGGCGACATCCTTGTCCGACATCAAATTGAGCGTCTCCTGCACAGGCGCGCTGTTGAGATCGAGGTCGGGCAGGCGGGTCAGCGCCGTCAGCCGCAGCAGCGTGCGCGTATCCTCGTCCGCCGCCAGCACCCAGCCGAGCATCACCTGATTGATATGCGTCAGCTCATCATAGCCGGCGAGGATCATGTCGTCGGCGCGCGAGAAGGCCGGCACATGTCCGGTGACCCGCATGCCGTATTCATGCGCCAGCGCCACCATTTCAGGCACCCATTCGCCCTTCATGGAGTTGTAGATCTTGATCTGGAAGAAGTCGCCCGCATCGCCATAGGTGCGAACCGCGTCGAGCGCCTCTTCCTGATTGGTGACGATAATCCCATTGTTCGAATTGAACGGGCTCTTGCCCTCGATGAAGCCCGATTTGACGATCCGCGGACCGGCCAGCACACCATCATCGATCTTGGTGATCAGCTCGGACAGCACCTCATTGTCATTGCCCATATCGCGCACAAAGGTGACGCCCGCCGCGATGTTCAGCAGCGCATCATCCTGGCCCATATGCGCGTGCATGTCAGAGAGGCCGGGGATCAGCGTGCCGCCCTGGCCATCAATCCTGTAGACGCCAGCGGGCGCGTCCGTGGCAGGCCCGACAGAGACAATACGCTCGCCCTCGACCAGCACGGATGTGCCCTCGCTCAGCTCACGGGTGACCGGATCAAACACGCGGACATTCTCGATCAGAACCGGTGCATCAAACGTGTGCGCCGTCTCGGTCTGTAGCGTCTCGAAGCGCTCTGTCGAATAGCGCACCGCGCGCGCCCGAAGGCTCTCATCATTGCCCTCAAAGCCTTCGCGGATGATCAGGAATTCCGGCGTGATGAGGCCGAGAAAGCTCTCATCGCTGTCATCCATCACGAAATAGGTCGGGTCGAGTTCAGGCCCGATCAGCGCATAGGCCGTAGCAGTCGTTTCGCCTGCCTCGGAGGCGAGCTCAAAGCTCTCCAGCTCCTGAAGGGACAGCGTGCCGCCGGGGAGGGCGGGCAGGGACATGTCATCATCATTCAGCAGCGCACCCGCATAAACGGCGAGCGAATAGGGCGTACCGGACTGGGCGATATAGACGCTAGGCTCGCTCACCTCGGCGCTGCCGCTGCCGGTGGAATCTGTCCAGCTCGCCTCGCCATCGACCAGTGAGAAGGTTTCGCTGACCGCATTGCCGAACGTCGTATTGCCACTGACGGTCCAGGCGACGGGCACGCCATCCTCATCAAGGGTGACGGCTTCGGCCATGGTCGGGCCGCGGCCATTATTGCGGTACTCATAGTCAACCACGATCTCGTCGCCGGTCTGGTCGACCACCATGTCGCCAATCTTCGTGCCGCTGACCATGACCGTGTAGACGGCGGTGTCCGTGCTGACAGCTGGGGGCGGCGCAGCGGCGATCTCGCCGCCCTGTTCGCCGCTGCTCGTGCAGGCTGCGATTGCGAGTGCGCCTAATGCGACGGTGATCTGGAATCTCATGAATGTGCCTCCCTCAAAGCTGGCCGTGTTCGGTCAGCTCCGCGCTGTTGTTCCTGCTGGCGATAAAAGCACTGCCCGCGGGACAAAGCGAGAGGCCCGGAGGTAAATGTCTGGCGCAACGGAGATGCGTGCAGCCCGTTGCAACTGGAAATTCGTCTTCAGCGTATCAATTCAATTCATATGAGACGGAGACTTATGAGCATGCACCCTGCCAAATCGATAATTACAGCCTCATTGATCGCAGCAGGGCTTTCGGCCTGCGCCAGCCAGGCAAAGGAGCCGATCTCGGTCGGCTACGGCCTGTCGCCTGAGCTTCCAGAGCCCGCCTCGAACCTTGTCCCCACCGTCAACATCGCTGAGGCGGTTGGCTGGCCGACGGGCGAAATGCCCGTGCCCGCCGATGGACTGACCGTGACGGCCTTCGCCAGCGGGCTCGATCATCCGCGCTGGCTACATGTTCTGCCCAATGGCGATGTCCTCGTGGCCGAAACGAACGGCCCGCCGCGCCCCGAAGATAGCGACGGCATCAGGGGCTTTGTGATGAAACAGGTCATGGCGAAAGCCGGGGCAGGCGTGCCGAGCGCCAACCGTATCACACTCCTGCGTGACACCGATGGCGATGGCGTCGCAGATGAAAGCCATGTCTTTCTTGAGGGCCTCAACTCGCCCTTCGGCATGGAGCTTGTCGGCGACACCTTCTACGTCGCCAACACCGATGCAATTGTCAGCTTCCCCTACACGACAGGCGAAACCAGCATTTCGGCCGCGCCGACAACGCTGACCAGCCTGCCAGCCGGCGAGATCAACCACCACTGGACCAAGAACATTATCGCCTCTGAAGACGGCTCGAAGCTCTACGCCACGGTCGGCTCAAACTCGAACATTGCCGAGAATGGGCTTGCTGCCGAAGAGGGCCGCGCTGCGATCTGGGAGGTCGATATCGCAACCGGCGAGAAGCGCCTCTTCGCCAGCGGTCTGCGCAATCCTAATGGCCTCGACTGGAACCCCGTCTCCGGCGCGCTCTGGACCGCTGTGAATGAGCGCGATGAGCTCGGCAATAATCTGGTGCCAGACTATATGACGTCGGTTCAGGACGGCGCCTTCTATGGCTGGCCGTGGAGCTATTACGGCCAGACCGTCGACACGCGCGTCAAACCGCAGAACCCCGAAATGGTCGCCAAGGCCATCGCGCCAGACTATGCGCTCGGCAGCCATACCGCTTCCCTCGGCCTTGAATTTGCTGACGGGCTAAAGCTCGGGCCTCAATATGCGTCCGGTGTCTTCATCGGCCAGCACGGCTCCTGGAACCGCAAACCGCGCAGCGGCTATAAGGTCGTCTTCGTGCCATTTGACGGGGCCATGCCCTCAGGCGACCCGGTCGATGTGCTGACGGGCTTCCTGTCGGGCGACAAGGCCCTTGGCCGCCCGGTCGATGTCGCGACAGCCAGTGACGGCGCGCTTCTCGTCACCGATGATGTGGGCAATGCCATCTGGCGCGTATCTGCGACCGACTAGTTTAATCGCGTGATTTCAATCCCACCTTCTTCTATGCATGACGTACGGACCAGAAAGGACCATGGTGCAGGACGATTTTCAGACAGATATTGACGCGATTGGACGCATCGAGTCTGTGCCAGCCATTCTGGAAGCGGCGCAGAAAGCAACGGGCATGGGCTTCGTCGCCATTGCTCGCGTGACCGAAGACCGCTGGATCACCTGCAGGTCGCTTGACAAGATAGACTTCGGCATGGGGCCTGGTGACGAGCTGGAAGTTGGCTCGACGATCTGCAATGAGATCCGCAGCAGCGGAGAGCCGGTCCTGATTGAGCACGTCTCAGAAGACACCGACTTCTGCAATCACCCGACGCCCGCGAAATATGGCTTTCAGAGCTACATTTCCGTCCCCATTCGCCGTCGGTCAGGTGCGTTCTTTGGCACGCTCTGCGCGATTGACCCCAAGCCCGCCGCGGTCAAATCCGGCACGACGCTTTCGCTCTTCAATCTCTTCGCAGAGATCATCGGCAACCAGCTGGAGGCCGAAGACAATTATGCAGAGATGCAGGAAAAGCTCTCGATTGAGCGTGAGACTTCACGCCTGCGCGAAGAGTTCATGGGCGTGCTTGGCCATGATTTGCGTAATCCGGTGGCCTCCGTCGCATCTGGCGCACGCATCCTGCTGAGGAAGATCGAGTCCGAGCGCGAGCGCAATGTAATCAAGCTCATCCAGAGCAGTACGATCCGCATGTCTTCGATGATCGACAACCTGCTGGACCTGACCCGCGTCCGCCTCGGCAATGGGCTCGGCCTCAACCTTGAGCGCGATGTCGATATTGAAGGCACGCTCCGGCAGATCGTCGAGGAGCTGTCACAGAGCCATCCGGGCACGACTTTCGAAACAAATATCGACACGCCGGAGCCGGTCACCTGCGACGCCCAGCGGATCGGCCAGCTCGTCTCGAACCTGCTTGGCAATGCCCTGACGCACGGCGCAGATGGCAAACCTGTCGGCCTTATCGCGACAACGACGGACGACCAGCTGAAAATCGAGGTTTCCAATCAGGGCGAGCCGATCCCTGAGGGCCAGCTTGCAAACCTGTTCAAGCCCTATGTCCGCGGCGACGGCCGCCCCAGCCAGCAAGGCCTCGGCCTCGGCCTCTACATCGCCTCGGAAATCGCGCAGGCCCATCACGGCCGCATCGACGTGGACTCGAACAGCGACCTCACCCGTTTCACCTTCCACATGCCGCTGGAGCCACCGAAGGACGCATAGTCAAAAATTATTGACATGTAAAAAATCTTAGACTACCTGTCGTGTCAGATATTTTTGACACGTAGGAAACACCCATGTCCTTTCACGAAAAATCAGCCTGGGCGATGGCGCTCATCATGGTGGCAGGCATCCTCTACTATTTTTCAGTTGTCGCTGACATGTCGGCGGGGCTGGACCAGCTCGCCCCGCCCGTCCTGCCGGTCGTCGTCGCCTATATCGTTGTCATCGTTGTCCTCTCCATCATCGGCCATGTGCTGATCGCGATTTCAAAGCCGTCTGAGGCAAACGACATGATGGATGAGCGCGACAAGCTCATCGCCGCGCGCGCGGGCAATATTTCCGGCGTCATTCTGGGGATTGGCGTGATTGCGGCGCTTGGCAACTACCTCTTCAACTATGACGGAAACCTGCTCTTCCACACCGCTTTTGGCGCGCTGATGATGTCGCAACTGGCCGAATACGCTGCCCGCATCGTCTATTATCGCGGCGGCTTTTGAGCCGCCCCCCCTCATGTCTACCTCAAACACGGAGACTTCCATGCCTTACTGGGAACGCAATACTGCCATTCTGGCGCTCGGCAGCCTGATCGGCGGCGCTTACTATGTGGCCATGGTGCTGATGCAGTCGATGGCCATTGGTGCCGTTGCGCCGCCCAGCCTGTTCACCTTCATCAGCTACCTCGTCCTTCAGATCGCGATTTCGGCGATTGGTGTGTCGGTTTCGACCGCTCAAGCGTCAAAAGGCCGAGAACTGGCAGGCCTGCCCGGCGGCATGGATGAACGCGACAGGCTCGTGAAAACGAAGTCCGAAGCCGGATTTGGCCACTTGCTATCGGCTGTGATGTTCCTGGCACTTGCCGCCTGGTTTCTTCACCACAATGCGAGCCTGCTGTTTCATAGCGTCGTTGTCGGACTTGTGATCGCCGAGCTCGGCCGGGCGGGTCTTCAACTCGCCAGTTACCGGCGGGGCGTCTGAGCATGGCCAAACGCCCGCCCATCACCAATCGCGTTAAGGAATTCCGCGAGCGCGACGGCCTCTCACAGGCCGCCCTCGGAGAGGCCATCGGCGTCACCCGTCAGACGGTCATCGCGATAGAGCAGGGGCGCTATTCCCCCTCGCTCGAAAGCGCCTTCCGTATCTCCCGTATTTTCGGCGTCGGTCTCGAAGATGTTTTCGGCTGGGAGGGCTGATGCGCCTCCCTTATTCCGCTTGCCGCCGATCAGGGTTCACGCCATTATCGCGGCCAAGGGGACAACAGGGGATACATCATGCGAACCATCACATTTGCAGCGCTCGCGGGCCTTGGCGCGGTCGTGGCCGCTCCGGTGAGTGCGGAGCCTTCGGACGTCACGCTGGAACAGGCCTATGAAGCGGGCGAAACCATCATCGATCTTTCCTATGTGCTGAGCGACTTCCTGTATGACAATTCCTACTTCGTGGTCTCCATCAGGCCGGACGAGACCTGTACGCTGACCAAGCGACTGGAGGATTATTCGCCAGAGGATGAGCTGACCAAGGTCACGGTGACCACCTATGACGCGGCCCTGATCGACCCGGCTCGCATCGAGCCAAACGGGTACGGCGCGATCAATTTCTGGGCCAGGGATGAGGCAAAGGTCTTCCATCAGGAAGTGATCGAAGGCGGCGATTTCTCGGCCGACCTGCCCGGCGACATGGTCACCGTCAACGAAGAGGCCGACATCGATCCGCTCATCGACGCGCTGAAGACCTTCGCGACCTGGTGCGATGAGAACGGTAGCTTCCCGGAGGGGTGATGGGCTCAAGCGCGGCTCCGGTCAGTGCTTGCCATTTGACAGACATTAAGCCTGCCCTGGCGCGCCCAGATTTCGCTTGCCAGTTCCAGGACGCGCGTGCACGCTCTGGTTTATAAAAGGGAGAGGAAATCATGCGTCTCAATCTGGTCTCAGCCGCCATTCTTGGCCTCGTTCTGCCACTATCCGCCACCGCGCAGGAAGCGCGCCAGCAAACCATTGTGGTCACCGGCTCACGGATTGATGTCGAAGATTTGAAGGCTGCACCCGCAATCTTTCGTTATATCCGGGCAGACTTCGTGCAGGTCCAGGTCGTCTGCCAGAGCGGCTCGAGAGATGCGAGCGAGCGCCGCAGCGAGCTTGAGAAATGCTTCGACGCGCTTGTCTCGAAAGCCGCTAGCACGGACGGGTTCAGCCTCGAAGGCGGCGATATCGGCGAATCCTCAGCGCCCATCGATTCGGTGCTCTTTGGCGATGTCTACTCAACGTATAACAATCAGGGCAGCTTCCGCCTCACGCTCAATGTCGACACCCGTGAGGGCGAAACCTTCGACAAACTGATGAAGCGGGCTGAGGAATTCCTGAAGTCCGTCAAACTCAACGGGCGCGCAGAATCCTATCTCGGCACCGAGCAATATCTCGGCGCGCGGAATATGGGCGCGCAACGCCAGAACCTGTTGAGCGACATTGCCGCAGAAATCCAGAATCTGCGCGGCCCACTTGGCGCGTCCGCCGTCACCGCCACAGGCCTTGAATCCCGCGTCGTCACTCAGCCCTCCGGCCCGCTTGAGCTTGAGATCTTCATTCCCTACACGCTGAAAGCGGAGTGGGGCAAAGCCGACTAGTCTTTACCCCCTGCGGCCGCTTCCAGCGCCTCCTCAAGCCGGTCATTGCCCCAGTAGAGTTCGCCGCTCACAAGGAAGCTTGGTGCGCCGAAAATGCCGGCTGCCATGGCGCGCTCGACCTGGCCCCGCAGCCTGGACTTGTTGGCGTCTGTCTGCGCCCGGGCCATGACGTCGCCGTCTGCTCCGGCAGTGCTGGCGAGCTCTGCGAGCAGCGCCTGATCGGCTACATCCCGTCCCTCGCCGAATTCGGCGGTGAACACGGCCCGCGTAAACGCATCGCCCCAGCCCTCATCGAAGCCGACGAGTGCCATTCGCGTGGCCAGTAAGCCGTTCTGCGGAAACGCGCCCGGGCCTTCGGGGGGCAGCCGCCGAAAGGGCAGGCCAAGCTTGTCAGCCTGCCGCGCCATGTCGGCCCACATATACTCGCCCTTGGCCGGATAGATGTTGAACGGTGACGTGTCCCAGCCTTGGGCGGCAAAGATCGGTCCGAGCAGGAAAGGCTGCCAGCTTACCTCGACGCCGCGCTCGCGCGCCAGCGTGCCAATCCGCATGGTCGACAGATACGAATAGGTCGACCCAAACTCGAACCAGTAGTCGATGCGCCCCACCAAGTCTCTGCCTCCTAAAACGGCACGTTCGGATCATCCTCGCCCTGACCGCCGAGCGCGAGGCCTGCAAAATCAAACACGCGCGGATCATGCAAATGGCTCGGCCGCACGGTCGCGAGCGCATGCGCCATGACCTGGCGCACACCCGGCTTCTTGCGTTCCCATTCGTCCAGCATCTGCTTCATCGCAACGCGCTGCAGCCCATCCTGCGAGCCGCAGAGATTGCACGGGATGATCGGGAAGTTCATCGCCTCGGCAAACTTCGCCAGGTCTTCCTCCGCGCAGGTGATCAGCGGGCGCAGCACGAACATGTCGCCCGCATCGTTGAGCAGCTTCGGCGGCATCGCCGCCATCCGTCCGCCATGGACAAGGTTCATCATGAAGGTCTCGAGCGCATCATCGCGGTGATGGCCGAGCACGATCGCCTCACAGCCTTCCTCGCGCGCAATCCGGTAGAGAATGCCGCGGCGCAGGCGCGAACACATCGAACAGAACGTCCGCCCCTCCGGCACTTTCTCCGTCACGATGGAATAGGTGTCCTCGGTCTCGATCCGGTATTTGACGCCCACCGTCTCCAGCCATTCCGGCAGGATGTGTTTGGGAAAGCCTGGCTGCCCCTGATCGAGATTGCACGCGATCAGCTCCACCGGCAGTGCGCCTTGCCATTTCAGGTCAATCAGCGCGGCCAGCAGGCCATAAGAGTCCTTGCCGCCCGACAGGCAGACCAGCCATTTCGGCTTGTCCGCCCGCGCGCGGTCAACCATGCCAAACTGGTCAATCGCCTGCAAAGCGTTCCGCACAATCCGCTTGCGCAGCTTCTTGAAGGTCACGCTCTTGGGCACATCGCGAAAGATCGCGGGCACCATGCTTGTCGTCAGATCATCGGCCATGAGATGCCTATCGCATGGAGCGGGGCAAATGGGAAAGAGCCGGCTTCATCAGTCGCCTCAGTCCGTGAACGCCACCGTCCCGGCTTCGTCGTGTTGCACTTCGCCTACTCAAACTCGACGATCAACTCGATGCGGCGGTTCTGTAACTCATCTGTCTCGTCAGGTGTTGCGACAGCAGGTTGTGTATCGCCCCGGCCTTCGGCGAGGATGAAGCTTGGCGAAAGACCTGTCTGTTCGACAATGTAGGCCTTCAGCGCGTCTGCCCAGGCGATCGTGCGGGCAAGGTTCTCCGCCTCGCTGCCCACCGTATCCGTGTGAGCGCGGATCGTGATGATGGAAACTTCGTTTTGCGCCAGAACAGGCATGAATTGCGGGGCGAGCGCGGCTGGCTCGAAATTGTCCCGATCCTCGACATAAAGCGTGATTTCACTTGGTGGCAGGGCAGCCGGTTCAAGGTCGCGGCCTGGCGGCGGCGCAGTTTCGGTCGGCTCTGGCGGCGGAGGCGGTGTGCGCGGGGATGGTGTGGATTTGCGGTCGGACGGCGTCAACTGGCTGACCTTGGTCAGCGGAAAGGCATCGCGGAACAGCGAGCAGTCCTTGTCGACCGGCTCATGGGCGGCATTGACGCGGAAGTATTCGAGCCCATCCGGCGTGCCACCATAACGACGGCGTTCCAGCGCGCGGGTTTCTGGGTTGGCTTCGGCCATGGCGCACAGCATGTCGCCAAGGATGAAGGGATTGTCCGAATAGTAGTTGTGGCCGAGGCCGAAGAGTTCGGTCGCGACGCCCGTCGCATCGACCGTCTCGTAAAAATTATTCTCACGGATATAGGGCTTGTCGCCATCTGTATCGCCGAGCCGCATCTTGCGGTTCACAATATTCGAGACTTGCAGCGCCTTGTCAGCGTCCGACGTGTAGATCGTGATATTGGCTTCGAGATTGTCCAAAATGCCGGTCGTCGCATCGAAAATGTCCCGGTCAACGTCGGCCGCGACCAGCACGATCCGGAACTCTATGCCGCTATCGCCATGCTTCTCGACATAGTCGTTGGCAAAATCCTCAAGCGCCTTGGTCAGTACCCGGTTGCCCATTGAATGGGCGACAATGTTGATCCGGTCGACATCGGCATTGGCGGTCAGCAGTTCCAGAAATGCCTCGAGGTGAGGCGCCGCCGCGAGCGAGCGGTCCCGGTCACCCTTATAGTCGCCGAGCGAGACCTTGCCCGCCGATGGCCAGCTAAAGAGGACCGGTACACCCACATCGAAAACATCGCGGCGCGAAAGGTCCACCGAGAGCTGCGCAGAGCGGATCAACGCATCCTCGAAGGGTGTGTTGAAGCCATGCACGAAGAGCAAGAGCGAGTAGGAATTCTCATCGATCAGCGCATCATCCAGCTGTTGCAGGAAGTAGTCCGTCCCGGCCTTGGTGATGCGCGTGATCAGCGCGTATTTCGCCAGCTCACTTGGCTCTTCGGGCGGCGTGCCTTTCAGAAAAGGCGTCTCGCCCCGGTCGCGGCTTCCGCCTTCCTCGACCAGCTTGGGCAGCCAGATATCGGCGCGGCCAACACTTAGAGAGCCGGAATCAACTGGCCGCACGTCAACTGTGTCGTTTTCTGCTGGTCCGTTGGTGTCATCAACGGCAAACAGGACTTCGCGATTTGTGCCGTAGAAGACGCGCACGCAATCGACCGCGTTTTCGGTCGTCTCGTCCAGAAGGTCGGTACAATCATTGCCAAAATCAGGGTGGTGCATCGTCATTTTTGGCTGCAGGATGGCGAAAACGATCCCGGCAGCCGCACCTGCGAGAATAATGCCCGCGATGATCAGAAGTATCCGACGCATATCCACCCCAATACGTGTGCTCGCAGATTAATCACCACAGCATCCGGGCGATATCAAGCACACCGCTTGGCGAATATATGACGGGGTCGGCAAGCGGGGGAAACTTTCGCTGAAAACAGGCGAAATGGCGCTAATTCAGCCCAACGCACCGAAAAAACACCGCTACGACACTCAAAGGGCCGGTTTCGACACCGCTACGACACCGCCCTAGAGGCCGGGTTTGCAACGGTGGGAAACTGGCGTGTCCTCAGGCCGAAACGCCAAGCTGATCCATCGCATAGATCTTGATCGACTTGTAGTCGGCCTTGCCATTTGGCGCGCGGCCAAGACTGTCCTTGAACAGGATCCGCTTGGGCGCCTTGTAACGCGCCAATTGCGTCTGGACGAAAGCGCGCAGCGTGTCTTCATCAGCGCTGGCGCCGTCATTCAATTCGACCACCGCCGTGACCGCCTGACCCCATTTTTCATCGGCGAGACCTACCACCAGCGCATCGCGCACATCGTCATGATTTTTAAGCGCTTCTTCGACTTCTTCGGGGTAGATTTTCTCGCCCGCCGAGTTGATGCAATTGGAGCCCCGGCCGAGCAATGTGATCGTGCCGTCCTTCTCCACCGTGCACCAGTCACCCGGCACGGCGTACCGCACCCCATCGACCTCCCAGAACGTCTTGGCAGACTTTTCCGGGTCCTTGTAATAGCCAAGCGGCACGGCGCCGCCGCGGGCAATATAGCCCGGCACGCCAGAGCCCGGGACGACCTCTTTTCGGTCCTCGGTGAACACCTTGCAATTGTCGCCAATCTGGAATTTCGCGGTCTCCTGAACCCCCTCAGCCGTCGTCACCGACATGCCAAAACCAACCGCTTCAGACGCGCCGAAACTGTCCATCAAGGCGACCTGCGGCATGTGCTTGATCAGCCCCCGCTTCACCTCCATCGACCACATCACGCCGGAGCTTGTGATCGTCTGGACCGACGACAAATCATACGCGCCAGGGTTCTCGTCGAGCACGCGCAGCATCGGCTTGGCAAAGGCGTCGCCAACAATCGCCATGGCCGTGACGCCGCGACGGTCAACGGTGGCCCAGAGCTCCTCTGGGTCAAAGCTTTTGGTGTTCTCGAGCGTGACGATGGCGCCGCCAGATATGATTGACCCCATCGCTGTAAAGAGGCCCGTGCCATGCATCAGAGGGCAGGCTGGAAGCTGGCGCGACAGCTTGCCGACCTCGTGAACGAAGCCGAGATGCTCCTCCATGTTGGAAGGCGCGAAACCATAGACCTTGAGCATGGCTTCGCGGGACGACTGCCGCCAGATCTTGTGGCTCCACATGACGCCCTTGGGCATGCCCGTTGTGCCACCTGTGTAGAGGAAAAAGAGGTCATCGTCGGAGCGCTCAATATCGAGCGGGCTGCCATCTCCATCCGCGGCGAGCGTCTCGTAATCGACGGCGTAGTCCGGCGTATCCGAGCCGTCCCCGCCGATTTCCACCCAGACTTTCACCTTGGGCAGACGGTCCTTCACGCGGTCGACATTCTCGCGGAACTCACGGTCAAAAAACACGACGGCGGCATCGGAATTGTCGAAGATATAGGTCAGCTCGTCATCGAGATAGCGGTAGTTGACGTTCACATGGGTGAACCGCCCTTTGAAGCAGGCGACCAGCGCTTCCATGTATTCCGGCTGGTTGCGCAGATAGAAGCCGGCCTTGTCGCCGGTCTCCACGCCTCTGGCCCTCAGGGCGCGTGCCAGATTGTTGGAGCGGGCGGTCATTTCAGGCCACGAGACAACACGGTCGCCATGAATGAGCGCCGGATGCTCGTCGCCGAGTTCGGCGCCGACAGCGTCAAGCATGTCGCCTAAATTGTAGATGCTATTACCCATGATGCGCTCTCCTCCAAAATGCATTTTAGCTTTTTTGGAGATGTAATCAGAAAACCAGCGCACCAGCGAGGGGTAACGTTGCGTCGGGCGTCTCAGGCGACGGTTTCAAGCGCCCGGCGTACCGGCGCGAAGCTCGTGCGGTGGCAGCCGCAGGGCCCTAGCTGTTGCAAGGCTTCTGAATGAGCCTGCGTGCCATAGCCTTTGTGTTTGAAGAAGCCATAGCCGGGATAGCGATGCTCGAGGTCAGCCATCGCCCGGTCCCTTGCGACCTTGGCGAGGATGGAGGCCGCCGAAATGGCCGGTTCGGTCAGATCGCCTTTCACGATTGCCCGCGCTTTGCAGGGCAGGTCGTCAGGCAGGCTGTTGCCGTCAACCAGGATTTCGTCCGGGATAACCCCCATGATCGCGATCGCCCGCTTCATCGCAAGAAACGTAGCTTCGCGGATATTCAGCGTGTCGATCTCTCCCGGGCTTGCCCAGCCAATGCCGTAAGTCAGGGCTTTGGACTTGATTTCCGGGTAGAGCGCTTCGCGTCGGGCTTCGGTCAGTTTCTTCGAATCTGTGAGGCCTTCAATCGGCTTGCGGGGGTCAAGAATGACAGCACCTGCCGTGACGGGACCTGCCCAAGGGCCACGTCCGGCCTCGTCAACGCCGCAGATCATCCTTATCTCCATCATTCACACCATACGAACATGATTCCGGGAGGATTAACTATGAGCAACGCTTATTGCATTCAGATTAACGAGCTGGGCGGCCCGGAGGTTTTAACCAAGACAGACATGGAGCCGCGCAAGCCCGGACCGGGCGAAGCTCTGGTGCGTCAGAGCGCGATTGGCCTCAATTTTATCGACACATATTTCCGTACCGGGCTCTATCGGGCAAAACTCCCTTACAGGCCTGGACAAGAGGGCGCGGGCGTCGTGGAGGCGGTTGGCGAGGGTGTCGAGAACATCAAAGTTGGAGATCGCGTGGCCTATCTCGGCCAGGGCACATATGCGACGCACTATACCGGTCCGGCCGCACGGATGCTGAAGCTGCCTGACGGCATCAGCGAAGATGATGCGGCTGCGGTGCTGCTGAAAGGCCTGACAGCATGGATGCTCCTCTTCGAGGTGTACCATCCAAAGCCCGGTGAAACCGCGCTCGTCTGGGCGCCGGTTGGCGGCGTCGGCTCGATGGTCGTGCCCTGGGCGACCTCAATGGGAGTTCGCGTGATCGCCGTAACCTCATCTGAGGAAAAAGCTGACCTTGCCCGGAAAGCCGGCGCAAGCGATGTGGTCTTCTCGAATGAGGATGTGGCGAGCAAGGTCAGGGATCTGACCGGTGGCAAGGGTGTGGACGTGTCGTATGACAGTGTTGGCAAGACGTCGGCCAAAGCGTCGCTCGACAGCCTGAAGCCGCGCGGCTGGTACATAACCTATGGGAACGCGTCAGGCGCCGTTGAACCCTTGTCGCCTACCGAACTGAACCGCCGTGGATCGCTCAACATGACCCGGCCTGGTCTTTTTCACTTTGTCGCCGACGCAGAAGGGCTGCGGCGAGGTGCTGCAGCCCTTTTCGGTGGTTTACGTACTGGAACGCTGAAAGCGCAGATCGGCCAGACATTCAGCCTGACCGATGTGGCCGATGCCCATCGCGCGCTGGAAAGCGGCAAGACGACGGGCTCAACGCTGCTTCGGCCCTAGCTGGCGCGGTCTTCGTATTTGAAGCCGATTTCGAGGGTCACCTGATAATAGGCGACCTTGCCATCATCGATATAGCCGCGCGTCGAGACCACTTCGAACCAGTCCATGTTGCGAATGGTCTTGCGGGCGGTTTCGAGCGCGCCATTGATGGCTTCCTCGATGGATGTCTTGGATGTGCCGACGATCTTGCTAATTGCGAATGTGTCTGTGGCCATGATGGTTTTCCTTCTTGGTTGTCTGCAAGACTAACAAGAGCGGGCTGCGCGCGTTCCGAAGAAGACCGAAAAAGATCATAATATTCGGAGGTTCCGCCACGGGAACTTCAAGAAAATCGCGATAATGGCGGTCAGGCCGATCAGCTTATGGTGCGGTCTGCTGCTCTGGCGCGAGTTCCAGAAGGAGCGCCGGGTCAATGAAAAAGTCGCCATCGCGCTCGGAAGTTGCCTGATTTCGCCACTGCACGGCCCAGTGCAGGTGTGGCCCGGTGGTGCGGCCCGTATTGCCTGAAAGGCCAACGATTTCGCCAGTCTTGATCTCGTCGCCGACGGACACGCCGATTTCGGACATGTGCATGAAGATCGAGACGAGCCCGTCGCCATGATCGAGGAAAACTGCGCCGCCTTCGAAATACATGTCGGGTTCGGCCATCATGACGATGCCCGGCGCCGGCGCCTTGATTGGCGTGCCCACAGGCGCGGCCATGTCATAGCCGCGATGGAAGGAGGAGCTTTCGCAAGGCTCTCCGTTCTTATCGACGCCGAGGTATTTGCGCTCCGGGCCGAAGGGCGAGGTCATCCTGCCGTCCGTCGGCCGCTGGAAACCCTGCGATGCCCCCGGCCCCTCATGGAAAATCTTGTAAGCGGCCTGTTTGGCGAGCCAGTCCTTCTCGATGTGCGCCATCTGCTCAGGCGTTCTCGGGTCGACCTTGTCGCAGTCGACGCCGCGCAGGACGCGCACGACATCATTGCGCGGTTCGATCTCGACGCTGATTGGGACGACACCGGGCGCACCGGAGGTCAGGATGAGGGGCGATGGCTCGGTGCGCGTCAGACCAATGGAGACGTGGCCCTCATCATTCGTGCGCACGGTGCGCGCGTCTGCGCCGTCTTCGCCTGCCACCCGAATGTCAGTCTCGGCCGGGCCGGTACACATCAGCAGCCCACCCTGTTTTGCCACGCCCCCACAGCTTAGCTGCACAGGCTCAGCCGCCGCAGGCAAGACTGGCGTCAGGAAAACAAGAGCAGGGACGATGAGGTCGCGCAGGAACATCCAAGGCGTCTTTTCTGGCCGTTAGCCGCGGCCTTCAACCATGCGCGAGGCCGCAGCGGCCGCGTCGACATAGGGTTCCTGCAGGTCAACGCTCCAATAGCGAAGGGCAGCGATCGGAATCTTCTGGCCCGTCACGGCGCAAGTTACGTAGTCGCCAGGCTCGATCACATCGAGATCAGCGTCGAGATAGCGAAGCTTGGCTTCGCCGGCGGGTTTTCCGGTACGTGTCAACATGAGGCTCATATTGCGCCTGTCCGGCGTAATTTTAAAGAGGCGAGCTTCATGTTGCCGGCAGAAACCAGGACGGCGTGCCGCTAGTCTCTCGCCGTTTCGGGCGGCGGCGGACGGTTGGGGTTCGGCGCCCGGAAGACGAGCGACAGGGTTTTGACGTAATCGTCAGGCCAGCGCCCTGCCTTCTGGTGGCTCTGGGCGCGCACGATCATTTCGACATCAACATCGGGGTGAGAGAAGAGATAGTCCTCAATAGCATCGCCGCCCGTCATCGGTTGGGCCGCTGGGGCCGTACCGATCCAGCGGTCGACGGCCGGACACTCGCTGATCCGTGTGGCGAGATCTGTCTGGCGGGCCCGCATCTCATCGAGCGTGGGGGTGTCAGACTGGCTCATGGCGAGCGGGCAGGTGACCTGATTGTACATGCTAGCGGCGGTCGCTTCGTCTGCGGCGGGAATGACGACAGTACAAATCATCGCGCCAAGCTCTTTAAGCGGCGCGCCTGCCTCAAAGCTTCCAATCGGTTCCCCTAATGAGGTCGACGCGCTCAATGTTGCAAAGCGGCTGGAAACAACGCCCGCCCGAATATAGGGGCCTATCTCGTCGCAGAGCGTGTCGGCAGGGGGAGGCGCTTCAGCGACTGTCGCGGTTCTCGTTGGGTAGGTGGACCGTTCAGGCGGCGCGGACTGAACGGTTGGAGCGAATGGCAGATTGGTGGTCGGCGGCGCGTCACGGTTCTGGCCATTATTGGACTGCGCAGACGCGAGCGAGCCGCACGCCAGGGCAAGACCGATGCATGCCACATGCAAAGCGGGACGAAGGCTGCGAATCGCTGTCATTTGTTCTCTGGCTAAATCCGTTCTGTGAAGAAAGCGACTTTAGGCGTGTTGCCGCCTGCTTCGCAAGCACCGCAATCATTGCGAAAGTTTTTGTTTTGTTCTCGTGAACGTTTGTGGTACAGAACGGTCTTGGACACAGACGCCGGTCTTGCATTGCAGGGCCAAATATGGACCTAAGGAGACACATCATGGCCAAACGCGGCAACCTGCAACTCGTAGACACGGATTCCGGCGTGGATAAGCAAAAAGCACTCGAAACAGCGCTATCGAATATTGAGCGCTCCTTTGGCAAAGGCTCGGTCATGCGGCTGGGCGACAAGAAGACGCTGGACGTCGAAGCGGTTTCGACCGGTTCGCTCGGCCTTGATATCGCGCTTGGCATTGGCGGCCTCCCGAAGGGCCGGATCATTGAGATTTACGGGCCTGAAAGCTCCGGTAAAACAACGCTGTCGCTGCATTCGGTGGCTGAAGCCCAGAAGAATGGCGGCGTCTGTGCCTTTATCGACGCAGAGCACGCGCTTGATCCGGCCTATGCAGCCAAGCTCGGCGTTGATCTTGATGACCTCTTGGTCTCCCAGCCTGATACGGGTGAGCAGGCCCTGGAAATTGCCGATACGCTGGTGCGGTCCGGCGCTGTTGATCTCGTCGTGGTCGATTCGGTCGCGGCTCTGACGCCGCGCGCGGAAATTGAAGGCGAGATGGGCGATTCGCTGCCGGGCCTTCAGGCCCGCCTGATGAGCCAGGCCCTGCGCAAGCTGACCGGCTCGATCTCCAAATCCAAATGTATGGTCATCTTCATCAACCAGATCCGTATGAAGATCGGTGTGATGTTTGGCAGCCCTGAAACAACAAGCGGCGGCAATGCGCTGAAATTCTACGCCTCCGTGCGTCTCGACATTCGCCGCATCGGTGCGATCAAGGATCGTGACGAGAACGTGGGTAACCAGACCCGCGTGAAAGTGGTGAAAAACAAGGTGGCCCCGCCATTCCGGCAGGTCGAGTTTGACATCATGTATGGCGAAGGCATTTCCAAGACCGGTGAACTGATCGATCTTGGCGTGAAGTGCGAAGTCGTTGAGAAAGCCGGCTCCTGGTACTCCTATAAGGAAGAACGCATCGGTCAGGGCCGCGAAAAGACCCGCCAGTTCCTCAAGGACAATCCAGCGATTGCCGATGAGATCGAAATGGAAATCCGGACCCGTTCAGGCCTCCTGTCAGACGTCATGCTGTCTGAAGACGACAGCGATGAAAGCGACGATAAGGCCGAGCTCGGCTAGGGTGGCCGTATCGGCCAATCGGTGAGCTTGGCTCACTGCGACGGCCGAGACCACCCTCACCGACAGATATTACGCCGGGATGGCCTCAGTTGGTCTCCCGGCGTATTTTTTTGTGTTGCAGAGGGAAAAGTTGAGCCTGGTCTGGAGCAATCTACTCGTCGTCTGTGCCATTCGGGTCGCGCAGTCTGATCAGGCCATTTCCCGTCATGCTCATGACGAGTTCATCGTGCTGATTGAAGACTTTCTGCTGTGAGCGGGTCAGGCCCATATCATTCCGGCTTTTCATGCGCCGCTTTGACAGAAGCGTCGTTTCAACGCGCAACTCATCTCCCGGATAAACAGGCTTATGCCATTTGAGTTCATCGACGCCCGGTGAGCCAAGGCCCGCCTGTGGTTCGCCAGCCTGCATTGTCTCAACCATCATGCGCATTGTCATGGCAGCGGTGTGCCAGCCAGAGGCAGAGAGGCGACCAAAGAAAGTGTTCTTTGCCGCCTCATCATCGAGATGAAAGGGCTGGGGGTCATACTTCCCGGCGAACTCTATCACTTCCTCACGCGTGACCTGATAGCTTCGGGGCGAGTGGCTGACGGTGCCGACGACAAGGTCTTCGTAATATCTCATGAGGCGCCCCTAATATTGGTATCCATTTGTTGGCCTGAAATCGGGTACCGCAAGCCCAATTGTAAACCCTGACCCAGCGTCACGACGCGGCACCATATGACACACTCTACTAAGGGGGCGGTCAAAAAAGATAAGCAATGCCTTGCCAGACGGTAAGGTGTACGGCTTTGTGGAAACATGCAGACCTTACTTCCTATTGCCGAAGAGATCGGCGCCATTCTGAAAGCCAAACGCCTGACAATTGGCGTTTCGGAATCATCATCTGGTGGACTGGTCTCGGCCGCGCTCCTTGCTGTGCCGGGGGCCTCTTCATATTATCGCGGCGGTGGGGTGATCTATGCACCAGCTGCGTTCCGGGGGCTGCTGGGGCTTTCGAAGGATGATCTGGGCGACATGCGCTCATCCAGTGAGCCCTATGCACGGTTTCTGGCCCGCACGATCCGCGAAAAGCTGCGGGCCGATCTCGGGCTTTGCGAGACAGGCGCGGCGGGGCCGAGCGGGAACGGCTATGGCGATGCGGCCGGCCATACCTGCGTCGCTCTGAACGGCGATGGCATCGACGTGTCGCGCACGCTCGAAACCGGCCTATCGGACCGCGCACACAATATGGAGCTCTTCGCTTATGAAGCGCTCAGCCTGCTGAAAGAGCAGCTGACAGGCTGATCGACGTCTCCTTTTCAAACGCCTGACTTGCCTGCCTTAACCCGTGTAAAACTCGGCGCAATCTGCCGACGTGAACTAGACGCGAATGGCGCGCTGATCCACAACTGCGCCTCGGAAAAGCACCTCTGGCTCCTGGAGGATAACGAGGCAGTTGATGAAGCAGTCAGACATCTCAATTCGAGTCTATGATGGCAATGACGAGGCCATCGTTTCGGCAATCAAGACGCATTTTCCCGAGATTGAAGTCACGCAGGAGCCACTGAACACAGAACGGCGCGAGCGCATCCTTGTGACGTTCCGGCCCCCAAGCGATGAAGACCTGTCGATCTACACATGGATCCACGCCCCCGCCGCGGGTGTCGACGCCATTTTTGAGGCTATCTCAGACCAACCAAAACGACCGCTGGTCACGCGCACCATTGGTAAGATGGGCCAGCAGATCGGCGAATACTGCGTCGGCTATTCGCTCGCTTACCTGCAAAAAATGAGCGAGCGACGAGAGGCCCAATCACGCAAGCGCTGGGACAGAGCGCGCCTTGCGCCGACACATCTGTTTAATTGTGACGTTGCGATCCTTGGCACGGGTTCAATCGGGCAGGGCATCGCGACCGCGTTTGCAGGGTTTGGCGCGCAGGTGACGGGCTATTCCCGGTCCGGGCGCGCGACCGATGGCTTTTCCAAAGTGAGCAAGCTGACAGGCTTCGGCAAGGACCGGCATCACCAGATCGTTGTGTCTGCCCTGCCGAGCACGCCGGATACAGCCGGGATCGTCAGCACCAATGTCTTTGAAACGCTGGAAGGCGCTATCTTCATCAATGTTGGCCGCGGCTCCACGATTGATGAGGGCGCACTTCGAACGGCGCTGTCTGGCCGACAGGTCGCGCAGGCCATTCTGGATGTCTTCGAAACAGAGCCTTTGCCACCAACGAGTTGGCTCTGGGAGCATCCAAGAGTGATGGTTACGCCGCACGTTTCTGGTCTGACGCTGCCGGAGGATTCGGCAGATCGTCTGGTCGAATTGCTGGAGCAGGCGCTTTCGGGCAAACGGCCCAAGCCAGACGCGGATATGTCGCGCGGCTACTAGGCGCGTCGATCCAAGGGCAGGCCGAGAGTGCGAAGCATGAAGTCGGCGCGGGCTTCCACCGAAATTCTTGGCAGGTCGATCAGAACATATCCGCGACGCGGATAGGCAAGACGAAGCCAGTTATATTCTTTGGTGGCCTCTTCAAAAGGCAGTGGACGTTCATCATCCTGAACATAGAGTTCGCGCCAGGGCGGGGCCATGAAAACCGGCGCCGAATAGATGCAGTGCTTCGCCTGATCTGTAATATCGACGGGCATCGGCAGGGACAGGCGTTCGAGATGGGCAATTGCATCGATAGCTGAGCGGTCAAGAAAAACGGGGCCGTCAAACGGGGCCATTTCGCGCAGGCTGTTGCGGGCCTGGTCAACGGCTTTGCGGACGAAGGCGACAGGATCGATCCACGGCAAGGCGTCACTGCCGGACGCCAGTGCCTCGCGGACGATGTTGCGACCAGGCTCTTCTATTGTGGCATAGCCGCGATCGGAAAGCGCCGCGAGCAGTGTGGACTTGCCGCCCGACGAGCAGCCAGAAATGACGATCCGGCGCCGATCTATCATGCTTGGGCCGCGCCGCCCGCATATTCCACCTTTTCCAGGTAAAGCCCATCGGCGGGGGCAACGGGGCCGCAGACGGTCCGATCCCGCGCATCCAGGATGTCCTTCATCCAGCCGGGCTCCTGCATCCCGCGCCCGACCTCGACAAGACTTCCAACGAATGAGCGAACCTGGCGATGCAGGAAGCTGCGGGCGGTTGCCGTCACTTCGATACGATTGCCAAAGCCTGTGACGTTGAGAGTGTCGAGCGTCTTGACGGGCGACTTTGCCTGACAGGCGGCATCGCGGAAGGTGGAAAAATCATGCTCGCCGATGAGATGATCGGCAGCGGCTTGCATCGCGTGGACATCAAGCGGGACAGGCACCCGCCAGAGCAGTCCGCGTTCAAATGTCAGGTGCGCCCGGCGGCTCATGATGATGTAGCGGTAGGCGCGCCCGGTGGCGCTGAAGCGGGCATGAAAGTCTTCATCGACCTCTTCGGCTTCAAGTACGCAGACAGGGTCCGGACGAAGATGATGGTTCAGCGCGTCGGCAATCTTTCGTATCGGACGAGGCTTTTGCAAGATGAGATGGGCAACCTGCCCTGTGGCATGCACACCGGCATCTGTGCGGCCTGCGCCATGCACGGTTACGGGCTGCCCATCAAGCGCTTCGGCTGCACGTTCAAGCGAGGCCTGGACCGTTGGCTGGCCCTCCTGGCGTTGCCAGCCAGAAAAGGGCCGGCCATCATATTCGACAAGAAGGCGCAGGCGCTGGGTCATGCAATGGCAGTAAAGGCTCTCGGATAGATCAAAGTACCGTAGCGGGGCGCATCTTCACGAAGCTCGATGCCCATATATTCAGGCCCCGACCACGGCGCCTTATAACGTGCGGCGACCTCAGGTGAAAACCCGAATTTCTTATAATAATCAGCATGACCAAGCACAAAGCAGAGCGCGAGATTTCGCCCTTCGATATAGGTCATGCCGTATTTGATCAGCTTCTTGCCAATGCCAAGGCCCTGAAAATCAGGGTGCACGCTCATAGGGCCGAGGCCAGCGCCGATATCGCGCCCGTCGACACGGACCCGAAAGAACTGAATGTGGCCGATGATCTTGAGGTCTTTCTCGGCCACGAGTGAGGCGAGGCTGTCGCCATTTCGGTTCAGCTGCCGGACAATCTGGGCTTCGTCCTGTGAGCCGAAAGCCAGATCATTCAGTGCAGAGACGGCTTTGACGTCCTCTAATTGTGCCTGGCGGATTGTCGCGTTTTTCATTCGAACTTGTTTCCTCTTATTATTGCGTTTCCGCGTAGAAAAACGTCAGCCTCCATTGCCCTCGAACCCGGCTTTTGCAGCTTGGTCAGCCGCACAGCCCTGGAATCGCCGCAGAGAACGAGCAGTTCGTCATCCAGCAGGGTCCCCGGTTCACCCTCATATGTGCCGTCTGCCCGCTCACTCATCAGAGCTTTCACGCGGACAGGCTCGGCGGTCTTGTCTGGTCGCCAGTGAAACCACGCCCCCGGAAAGGGGGAGAGGCCCCGGATCTGGCAATCGACCTCATCAGCCGGTCGTGCCCAGTCAATCTTCTGGTCCTCCGCCGTCAGCTTCGACGCATAGGTGGCGCCTTCGCTATCTTGCGGGACGGGTTTCAAGCTGCCATCGGCGAGGCCTTCAAGCGCGCGCGGCGCGAGGCTTGCGCCAAGTTCAGCAAGGCGGTCATGCAGGCTTTCAGCGGTCTCGAACGGAAAGATGCGCGCCTTTTCGGTCGCGAGGACAGGCCCTGTATCAAGGCCAGCCTCCATCATCATGGCCTGAACGCCCGTCATCTCGTCGCCAGCCATAATCGCGCGCTGGATCGGCGCGGCGCCGCGCCAGCGTGGCAGCAGGGAGGCGTGTAGATTCATACAGCCAAGCCGCGGCGCATCGAGGACCTCTTGTGGCAGGATCAGGCCATAGGCGACGACCACCGCCGCATCGAGATCAAGCGCCGCAAAGCGGGCTTTCTCCTCTGCGGGTTTCAGCGATTTCGGCGTGCGAACATCAAGGCCGTTCTCTTCGGCGAATTTATGCACCGGCGTTGGCGTCAGCTTCTTGCCGCGCCCGGCCGGGCGGGGCGGTTGGGAGTAGACACATGCCACGTCATGTCCGGCCTCCAGAAGCGCTTGCAGGACAGGCACGGAAAAGTCGGGGCTGCCCATAAAGGCAATCCGAAGCGTGGACGTCGGTGTCTGTTCAGGCATGTGCGACGCTCATAAGGCTGACCCGTCTCAGGCGGACGGTGTTTTCAAAAAGGATCGGGATTTATTCAAATCAATCAAGACCACGCCCGGCGCAGCCGTTCAAATGACAAAAGATCAAGCTACAGTCGAGCTGGACTAGGCAACCGTCTCAGGACGCAGTTTTTGCGCGAGCCGCTTGGCCTTTTTCACCTTATCGACGGCGCGCTGACGCTTGAGGCGTGACAGGTGATCGATGAACAGCGTGCCTTCCAGGTGATCCATCTCATGCTGGATGCAGACCGCATACATGCCCTCGGCGATCTCTTCGACTTGCTTGCCGTTATAATCGAGATAGCGCACGCGGCACTGGGTCGGTCGCTCGACTTCGTCGAAGACGTCCGGGACAGACAGGCAGCCTTCTTCATAAGGCGCCAGGTCTTCGGTCAGCGGCAGGATTTCAGGGTTCACGAAATAGCGCGGCTGCGGCTCTTCTTCCGGGCCTGCAAGGTCCATGACGATCACGCGCAGCGGCTCGCCGATCTGGATGGCCGCAAGGCCGATGCCGGGGGCGTCATACATGGTCTCAAGCATGTCATCCATGAGCGCACGGATTTCATCCGTAACGCCGCCCTCAACGGGCTTTGAGACTTCCTTCAGACGCGGGTCCGGGACGGTGAGAATTTCGCGAATAGCCATGCCGCTTAAATAAGGGACAGGGGTGGCGAAATCAACGCTGGCGGCCTGTTCAGGCTGCATCCTCTTCGTCGCCGGTGGGGCCATCATCAAATTCCAGCTCGCCTGTGCGGTCGGGCAGACTGGCGCGGGCTTCGATCTGCTCAAGCTCGGTGATCTGCTTGTCAGGCGGCGCGATTTGAAGGTCCTCGAACTTCCGGGCCGATGGCAGGACGCGGGATGTGAGGCTAGAGCTCATCTTGTTGTAATGGCCGACGGCGGAATTCAGTGACTTGCCGACGCTTTCAACATGACCGCCCAGCGTGACCAGACGGCCGTAAAGTTCACGGCCAAGTTCTGCAGCCTGACGGGCGTTCTCGGTCGCCTGCTCCTGGCGCCAGCCATAGGCCACAGCCTTGGCGAGAGCGAGCAGGGTGGACGGCGTGACCACGATCACTTGCCGTGAGGCGGCGAAGTCAAAGAGGTCAGGCTCTGCTTCCAGCGCGGCGACGTAGAAACTTTCACCCGGGATGAAGAGCGCGACGAAATCCACGCGGGCGGAAAAGGCGCTCTGATAGTCCTTTGAGCCGAGCCTGCGGATGTGCTCCTTCACCTTGGAGCCGTGGGCGCGCAGCAGGGCCGCGCGGCGGGCTGCATCGGTCTCATCCAGCGCTTTCAGATAGTCCTCGATCGACACTTTGGAATCGACCACGATCTCACGTCCGCCCGGCAGCTTGATGATGACATCGGGGCGTAGGGTCTTCTCATCGACGCGGTCATGGACCTGCTCACTGAAGTCGCAGAAGGAGGAGAGGCCGGCATGCTCCATGACATTCCGCAGGGTCGTCTCGCCCCAACGCCCGCCGCCGCGCGGGGCTGACAGGGCTGTGACCAGCTTGTTGGTCTCGCTTGTATGGCGCTGCAGGCTTTCGCCGATCAGTCGGATCTGTTGCTGAAGCGAGGATTTATCTTCGCCGCGCACCTTTTCGATCTCGGAGACGCGCTTGGCGAACTCGTCGAGGTTCTTGTTGATCGGGGTGACCAGCTCTTTGAGATTGGCTTGCGCGCCTTCCTTGTGTTTCTTGAAGGTCTCGTCCGCGAGCTGAAGGAACTGAGAATTGGCCTGACGCAGAACGCCCTGAGCGAGATCTGCGAACTTTTTCTCATCTTCTTCGCTGCGTGCTTCGCGGCGGGCAAGATCAATGCGGGCCTGTTCGGCAACCGCCGTCTGCGTCTTCAGCTCCTGGGTCAGGCGCGCTTTGTCGGCGTCGGCTGCTTCAAGCAAATCCTGCGTGTAAGTGAGGTCCCGCTCCAGCTCATTTGAACGGCTCTCAGATTTGCCGCGCATCCAGATGAATGCACCCGCAAATCCAATCGTCGTAACGAGAAGAAGGATATGTATGAGGTCGAGGCCGGTCTGGCCGATCATGATGAGGGGGTCCATACCTGTCTCCGTAAGCCGATTCGAGGCTTGGCCTGCTGACTGAGGCTGGAACATAAGCTGAACGGACAGCTTGCGCAATCACCGCAGCTGGACGGCACGAGGCCGACGCCGGTCGATTGCAAAGTCGTCGGACGTGGTTGAGAGCCGTGCGCCCTCAAACCGGGATTTCAAAATGTGTTGGGGGTCTGACGTGCCGATGACTGAACCGGCAGGGTATGCCGCCTAGTCGTCGCCCAGATATGCGCCAAGCGGATCTGGGTATTCGTCTGGCCAGTCGTCGCTGTCGCTACCTTTGTTCTTGCCTGAGGAAGACCGTTTCTTGTCGTCCTCTTTATCGGTCTCATCGCGTTCAATCGGAATGACTTCGGCGTTCTCGGGAAGGCCATCGACGAAGCCGGACATGGCGTCGTAGTCGCCGGGAAATTCGCCCATGTTCTGGACCGAATAGTTCGATACGGGGCGATCAGGCCGTTTTGGCAGTTGTGGGCGGGTCGCCCGGGTCGGAAGCGGGCGTGTGCCGGGGGTAGGCGCGGTAACAGCCGGTGTTGGCGTGGGTTGCGGACGCGGCGTCGGCCGCTGGCTCGGTGTTGCAGATGCCGGCGTCACGGTGCGCTTGGTGACATAGCTTCCCGTTGGCTCTGAGGCTGGCCGCGCGATCAGTGGCGGCGGGGCTTCTGCGACCGGGGCAGCGCTTACGGTTTGTTGCGACGAAGAGCCTTGTTGAGGCGTGAGCCGCGCCGGTGACGACGAAACGGTGCGAACTGTTTGCGTTTGGGCAGGCTGCGGCGAAGGCTGATTATAGGTCACGGTCCGCTGAGCAGTCGCCGGCGGGGGCGCTTGGCGTCCGACCGGGTACCGGGATTCCATAACCGACAGGCTCGCCTTATTGAGGGCGGCTGTTGTTGGGTCTGTTGTCGGCGCCAACGGCGTACGCGGTGCAGGTGCGGCGAACGTCTGAGGTTGATTAGGTGTCGTGGACCCAACCGTGCGGACAGGCGCAGATTGCACGGAGGCAGGTCGCTGAACCTGATAGCTGGCAGTGGCGCGCGCTGCAGGCGGCTGTGTCGGGATGGCGACGGAGGCAACCGGCCGTTCGCCATTCATCGCGCGCGGGCTCAGCCCGGAGACGTGGCCGGGTCGCGGGTAAGACTGCCCGACCGAGCTTTTCATTTCGCAGCGCGGGCCAACCCGGAAGGTCGGCGGCGTCATCGACCAGGACATGCACCGTCCATCTGCGGCGCAGCTGGCCGCGCAGCTTTCAGCGGAGGTCGCACGCAAGGATTGGTAGGTTTCCGCTGAACGGTAGGTGTCACGCTCAATCGAGGCGAGGCCGGCATCGCCAAGGGCGGCAGGCGCAAAAAGCATCGCGCTGGCAAAGGCTGCAATCAAACGCTGCATGGTCTCAATCCTTGGTCTTCAATCAGTTACAAGACGGCAGATTAAGTCTCAGGCGTTAAGACAGCGTTAGGCCTGATTGCCGCTGGCGAGGTCTTCCTTCATGGCCTCGATCTCGAGCCAGTCCTCTTCGGCCTGTTCGAGTTCGACGCGCGCCGCTTCAAGCCTTTTGCTGGCCGCGGCGAACCGGTCCGGCTTGGCCGAAAACAGCGTTGGGTCAGCCAGCTCAGCTTCCAGTTTCTCGATTTCCTTTGAGAGGCGCGGCATCGCAGCCTCAACTTCCTTCAGGCGGTGCTGATCCTTGAAGGACAGTTTCGCCTCGCGCCGGGACGCGCTTGAACTTTCAGGCGTGCGGGATTTCGACTTGGCTTTGTCGGGGGCTTTAGCCGCGCGCTGCGAGGTGAGCGACGGGACCTGCCGGGCTGCATCGGTCCATCCGCCGGGCGTTTCCAGCCATTTGCCGCCGCCAACCGGCACGAGGCAGCTGGTGACGATGGCATCGAGAAATGCGCGGTCATGGCTGACCAGAACGAGCGTGCCATCATATTCGCTCAGCATCTCTTCCAGCAGGTCGAGCGTCTGCATGTCGAGATCATTGGTCGGTTCGTCCAGCACCAGAACGTCGGTTGGCTTTGCCAGCGCAATGGCGAGCGTCAGCCGGTTACGCTCCCCGCCGGAGAGGGCTGAGACGGGCTGGCGGAGCTGGTCAGGGGAGAAGAGGAAGTCCTTGGCATAGGCGGCGACATGTTTGGAATGCCCTTGCACCATGATGGAGTCGCCGCCAGATGGGGTGAGGGCCTCCCACAGCGTATCGCGCGGGTTCAGGGTCTCGCGGGTCTGGTCGAGATAGGTCACCGTTAAGGCCTGCGACAGCTTCACAGAGCCTGCATCCGGCTCAAGCTCACCGAGCAACAGTTTCAGCAGCGTCGTCTTGCCGACACCGTTGGGGCCAACGATACCGATCCGGTCCCCGCGAAGAATTCTGAGAGACAGATCGGTCGCGATCACCGTGTCGCCAAACCGTTTGGAGACGCCGAACGCTTCCAGCACCTTGCGGCTCTGGCTGTCGCCGCTCTCTGCCGAGAGACCGGCTGTCGATTTTGCGTCATTGATCGCGGCGCGCTGGCGGGCATGTTCAGCGCGAAGGTCATGCAGGCGTGAGAGACGGCCCATATTGCGCTTGCGCCGCGCCGTGACGCCGCGCGCCAGCCAGTGCTGCTCTTCTTTCAGATGCGTCTTGAGCTTCTGAAGCTGCTTTTCTTCTTCGGCTTCGATGCCGCTAGCCCAGTCATCGAAGAAGGCATAGCCGCGCGGCGACTTCCACACCTTGCCCTGACGCAGCCAGAGCGTTGTCGTTGAGACGTTTTCAAGAAAGCGGCGGTCGTGGCTGACGAGAAGGACGGCGCCGGGAAATGACTTTAGTCGATCTTCCAGCGTCTCAATCATCGGGACGTCGAGATGGTTGGTCGGCTCGTCCAGCAGCAGGATATCCGGATCCTGCGCGAAGGCCTTGGCGAGTGCGGCGCGGCGGATCTGCCCGCCTGAGAGCGTGGCGGGATCGGCGGTCGGATCAATGCCAAACTGGCCAAGCTCTGCCTCAGCCATCCAGGTCTCAGCAAGTCCGTCACTTGTATAGTCGAGGACGGTTGCAAAGGCTGAAAGGTCAGGCTCCTGCTCGACGGTGGCCACATCGACACCGGGCTGGCGCCACAATTCGCCAGCGTCAGGCTCAAATCGCCCGGTGACGAGCCGCATCAGCGTCGACTTGCCGGCGCCATTGCGCCCGACAAGGGCTGCGCGCTCACCCTTTGCGAGGGTGAAGGTGACGCCGGTAAAAATCGGTGTGCCGCCAAAAGTCAGTTCGACTTCGGAGAGGCGAAGGATTGGTAGCTCTGCCATGATTTTGCGTTGGTGCGGGCGCGAGGGCCCTCGCGTCAAGCCGTCTTGATCAGGCCTTCAGCTTGTAGCCGGTGCGGAACAGCCACCAGACCCAGACACAGGCGAGGAAGGTGAAGATGCCCGACGCGATATAACCGACCGCAAGGTGAGAGTTCGAGACGCCTATAAAGCCCGCCCGGAAGCCGTCGATCAGATAGAAAATCGGGTCGAAATGCGCGGCCGTCTGGAATGGTTCGACCAGCACCTTGATGTCGTAGAAGGTCCCCGACAGGAAGGTCAGCGGGACAATGACGAAATTGGTGATCGCGGCCAGATGGTCGAACTTCTCGGCCCATATGCCGCCGACGGCGCCGAGCGCGGCGAGGAAGATCGTCGCCATCAGGCTGAACCAGATGACGGGCACGATATTGACGATGCTAAGGTCGGCCAGTCCGGTCAGATGAATGGCAAGACCGCCGATTACGCCCACCATGATACCGCGCGTGACCGCGCCGAATATAAAGCCGAGGGTAAGCTCAAGCGGAGACAGAGGCGGCATCAGGAAGTCGACCTGGCTGCCCTGCACCTTGGCAATTGTGAGAGACGACGAGGTGTTCTGGAACGCGTTCTGCAGCATCGACATCACAACGAGGCCGGGCGCGAGAAAGGAATTATAGTCCAGGCCTTCAAAGTCACCCGTCAGCTGACCGCGGCTACCGAAGGCCAGTTTGAACACTGTCATGAACAAAAGAGTGGTGATGACGGGCGCGAACAGGGTCTGCATCCAGACTTTGAGAAAGCGTCCAACCTCCCGCTTGTAGAGTGTCCACAGGCCTACCCAGTTAACGGCGCCATAGCTGCGCGGCGGGACTGGAAGAGGGCGGGATTGTGTAGAAACTTCGTCTGTCATTCGCGCTATTTAAGGTGCCTTGCTGTCTGTTGCGACCGCAAATTGGTGTTTCGGCTCGGTTTTTTTGCTGACTGCATAATGTGACCACTAGATATAGAAAGTCTGTGGAGAAACCATATCAGCATATTGTGTTTCGTTTCGGTTTGGATACGATATCTAGAGGTTAACAGCGGCGGCTGATATCAGCTGCCACAACATCTAGGGTGCTAAGCGCCAGGAGGCTATCCAATGTCTTGGACCGAAGATCGCGTCGAGGTTCTGAAGAAACTCTGGGCAGAAGGACATTCTGCGAGCCAGATAGCAAAGCAGCTCGGCGGGGTGACCCGCAACGCTGTGATCGGGAAAGTCCACAGGCTTGGCCTGTCGGGCCGCGCCACGCCGTCCCGTCCGGTGAAACGTCCGCCACGTCTGGCACGTCCGAAGCCAAAGGTCGGAACAGAGGGTGTCGTTCAGCAGCCAGTTGCATCCGTCGACGAAACACGGATTCGCAAATCAGATCAGCAGGCAATTTCATCGGCGCTTCAGCCGGCGCCTGTGGCCGATGGCGAAGCCGCGACGATCCTGACGCTGCGCGATTCCATGTGCAAATGGCCAATCGGTGACCCGGCAGATCCGCAATTTGCTTTCTGCGGTCGCAAGTCCGACTGCGGACCTTACTGCTCCGAGCACGCCAAGGTCGCGTTCCAGCCGCAGCGCAAGCGTGAGCGTAAGCGCACTGAAGAGCCTCAGCTTCGCAGGGTTGCCGGATAAGACAATCCACCTTCCTGTCTGGTGAAACCTGCAAGAATGGCCAGGCCCTTTATGAGGGTCTGGCCATTTTCTTTGGAGCTGGAAATTCAGTTGAGGATACGGGGCTGCCCGCGTCGACCTGACCGGCTAACCGGGTCAGGCCGCTTCTGTCTCAGCTTTTTCAGAAAGGTCAGCGGGCTCGTTAACATCGAAGCGGTCTGCCTCGCGTGACATCCAGTCAGCGACCTTCTG
The DNA here is from genome assembly GCF_002088935.1 of Henriciella litoralis. Classification (NCBI taxonomy): domain Bacteria; kingdom Pseudomonadati; phylum Pseudomonadota; class Alphaproteobacteria; order Hyphomonadales; family Hyphomonadaceae; genus Henriciella; species Henriciella litoralis. The sequence goes on along the minus strand of NZ_NCSS01000004.1, from coordinate 465,214 downwards.
TTCTTCAACACCGAGCTGACGCAAGATATCTGCAGCCATTTCGATACCGACCGGCTCACCCATTGAGATCCAGGCGCGCATTCCAAGGCCGGAAAAGCGCTGGCGGTCGGCTTCATTGTCCACAGAAACAAAGCGTGGTGTGTTGGGAAACTCAACCTGTGAAGCGGGCGTCAGGTCACGCGAGACTTCATAGCGCGGTGCGCCGATGACAACGGCGCGCGGATTACGTCCCGCAACGGCCTCGACGAGGCGCAGATTGGCCGCATTGCCGAACGAGACCTTGTATCCGTCTGCAATGGCGGAGACGAAGCGGTCCGGTTCTGCATCAAGGCAGACATGCGGGATGCTGTGGTCGGCGAGCGCGTCTGCCGCCAGCCGGCCGGCGGGGGTCATGCCGAAGATGATAACCGGACGGTTCGGGCCGATGGGCGTCGTCTCGTTGACGGGCCGTGTCTGGCCTTTGAACATATTGGCCACTTTGCGCGATAGCCGCATGCCGGCCGCCGCCCAGAACGGCGCAAGTGCGAGCGATAGGGCAATCGACGCGACCGCAATCGTGTCCACAGCAGGCGGAACGGCATCGGTCGCCATCACCAGGATCGACAGCACAACCAGCGTAAATTCAGACCCTTGGGCCAGCAGGAATGACAACTGGATACTGCCGGGATTGCTCCACTTGTTGAGGCGGGCCGCGGCAAAGCCGGTCAAAGTTTTCACGCCAAGTATGGCGGCCGTGACGGCGAGCACGATGGGCCAGCGATCAAGCAGGACGCCAAGATCGACCGATAGCCCCACCGACATGAAGAAGAATGATAGAAGCAGCCCGCGAAATGGTCCTGTCTCCATCTGCACCTGATGCCGGAAGGCCGTACCCGAAACGGCGAGACCCGCCAGAAAGGCGCCAAGCGTCAGAGACAGGCCGAGATAGGCAGTGGCGGACGCGGCGCCGAGTACGAGCAGCAATGTGACAGCGGTGAAGGCTTCATGATTTCTTGTCTGGGCGAGCCCTCTAAGGATCGGCCCCATCAGGAAATGACCTGCAGCAAAGGCGACAATGAAGGCAAGGATCGCGACACCTGCGGCCTGCGCGAGGTTCAGCGCAAGCGCCATTCCGCTGATGTCATCGCCAAGCGAGTTGGCAAAGATCAGCAGGAAGATAGCGACAATATCCTGGAAGATCAGCACATGGGTCGTCGAACGGCCCAGAGGGCAGGAGCCGAGGCCCCGTTCAACCATGACCCGGCTAACGACGGCGGTCGATGACAGACCGAACGATATGCCGAGCGCCAGGGCGATAGGCCAGTCCAGCCCGAACAGCATCAAGGCGAGCGTGAATGGAAAACTGGTGAGTATAAGATGCGCCGGCGCCAGCCCCATAAGGTCCCGTCCGCTTTCGCGCAGCTCACGAAGGGAGACGTGCAGGCCGATATCGAACAGCAGGAACACCACACCAAGCTCAGCGAGCAAGTGCGTTGTCGGGCTTTCGTCGATCAGTCCAAACACATGAGGACCGATCAGAATACCCACAGCGAGGTAGCCGACAATCGGCGAGAGTTTCAGTGCTTTGGAAGCCAATGCGGATGCGCCGCCGGCCGCCAGCAGGGTCATGGCTGGGATCAGCGCATCGACAGGTGTTGTTGCGGGGTCCGCCATGTCCAGCCTCCTTGCAGCCTATATTGGCCTGCTTTGCGCCAAAAGAAAGACCGCCGACTCGATTGGAGCGGCGGCCTTGTTCTGTAGGTCTGCTTACAGGAGAGCGCAGACCTTCAGATTTGAAGTATCAGACTAGAGTGCGCGGCTTACGGAGATGACAACCGTGTCATCATTGCCGCTAATGTCGGTGCCGATATAGCGCAGGTCAAAGTCGAAGCCCTGGAAGGCGGTCGTCAGACCGACGGAATAGTCGGTATAGTCTGAGCCGCTCAGGTCCTGGAAGTCGGAATAGCCGACGGTTGCGTCCAGACCGAAATATTCGCCGAGCGGGATGCCGACGCTACCGGAGTAGTACAGGGCGTCGCCCACTTCGAGATAGAAGTCAGGTGAGTAAGCGATCGACGCGCCCACATCGACGAAGTCGCCGAGTGTCGTGCTGGCGCCTGCATAAACCTCAATGAAGTTCTGCTCAGGATTGTCCGGGGCATCCGGATACCAGTAATAGATCGCACCGATATCAAGGTCGAAAACGCCAACGGTTGGCGTCCAGCCTGCATAAAGGTCGATCTCAGTCGATGTCCCATCGCCAAAATCCACGCCTGAAGCCCAGGTGCCGACATAGAAGCTGTCGCTGGCCCAGTCGAAGCTGCCCTGGATCATCGGCGCGCCGTCCGTCTGGGTGACACCGCGGAAGAGATAGTCGCTGGTCAGGGTGACCGATCCGCTAAATTCGCCCTCTGCAATTGCCGGAGCGGCCATCAGACAGGCCGCGGCCGCCAGAATTGCACCACGTGTGAAAGTTTTGCTCATGTGAACCTCCTTTGCATCCTCATCACGAACACAGAATGGAGGGGCAGCACGCCTCAAGACCAATATGTTAGGGGCGTATGCGGATTTTTTTGCGCCGCAGCACGAATTTCGGGCATTGGGCGCAAAATCCGCCTGTCAAAAGTGCTTAAAATGACGTCAGCGTGCAGTCAGCGTCGCGAATCCGAGGTGCGTCCCGGCATCCACAAGCAGGGTTTCGCCTGTCACGTGACGGGAAGCATCCGTCAGGAAGAACATCGCCGAATCAGCGATATCGTCCGGGCCGCTCGCAGCATTGAGAGGCGTCGACCGGGCGACATTCTCTTCAAGCCGGGCATATTGATCAGCGCCCATCTCGTCCTTGAACCAGCGCGTCCCAATAAAGCCCGGGCAAACGGCATTTACGCGAATGGCAGGCGCCAAGGCCCGTGCAAGCGACAGGGTCATCGTGTTGAGCGCGCCCTTGGTCGCGGCATAGGCCACCGATGAGCCGATGCCGGTTACGCCGGCGATCGAGGAGATGTTCAGCACGGTCGCGGCCCGCCCGGTTTGCTCATGTGATTTGACCAGAAGCGGTTTGCAGGCCTGCATCATGAGAAAAGGGCCCGCGACGTTCACTGCATAAGTGTCGAGAAAGTCCTGCCGGCTAAGCGCGTCGAGATCGGAGTGATCGCGGGCATGGCGGGTGATGCCGGCATTGTTCACCAGAATATCAAGCCGTCCCCAGCTGCTCGCGGCATCGGCCAGTTTTGCGCAGCCTTCGTCTGTCGAGACATCGGCGGCAACCAGCTGCGCCTGAGCGCCAGCCTTGTTGCAGGCGGCGACTGTGGCTTCGCCTTCTTCGATGCTGCGCGTGCAATTGATGATCACATCGGCACCGCGCTCAGCCAGTTTGATCGCGATTGAGCGGCCAAGGCCCGTCGCTGAGCCGGTGACAATTGCTTTGCGTCCTGCGAGATCTTTTTCGGCCATCGGTCAGGCTCCCCTTGTGTTTTTCTGTTTGTGATTTGATGGACCGGCAGACGGTCGCGCGTCAAACCCTATCGCGCCGTAAGCTGGCGGGCGCTACGGCGTCAGGCTTTATGATAGGGCAGGCCGGCCTCAACGCTGGCGGCGCGGTAAAGCTGTTCAGCAAGCATCGCGCGGACCAGCCGGTGCGGCCAGGTCTGTTTGCCGAACGCCATGCATTTGGGAGCGGCCTGCCGGATTGCCTCGCCATATCCTTCAGCCCCGCCGATCAGAAAGCAGAGATCGCTGACGCCCTGGTCGCGCAGCTTGGCGAGCATGCTGGAGAAATCCGTTGAGCGATACTCCTTCCCGAACTCATCGAGCCGGATCAGGCTTGCGCCAGCAGGGATGCGGGCCATGAGGCGTTCGGCTTCTGCTTCAAGGCCACCGCCGGACTCAACTTCGACAATGTCGGCGCTGCGATAGCCGAGCTGGCGGCCTGCTTTTCGGAAGCGGTCGAGATAGTCGTCACACATTTCCAGTTCGGGCCCAGACTTTATCCGGCCGACAACAAGAATGGTGATGCGCATCTCAGGAAACGATCAGCGGCTCAGGCGTGGCCATGCGCGCTGTCGTCGGCCCAGATCTTCTCGAGATTGTAGAAGCTGCGGACTTCCGGGCGGAAGAGGTGGACAATGATGTCACCGATATCGAGCAAGACCCAGTCAGCATTTGGCATGCCTTCCAGCTTGACGGGCCGGCCGGTCGCTTCTTTCAGCGTTTGGGCGAGGTGGTCAGCAATGGAGGCAACGTGGCGGGCTGAACGGCCAGAAGCAATCACCATGACGTCTGCGAGTGAGGACTTACCCTGAAGATCAATCTTGACGATCTCTTCGGCCTTGTCGTCTTCGAGACTGTTAATGACGGTTTCCGCGATGGCGCGAATGTCATCAACGCTGGCTTTGGCGGCCTTTAGAGGCTGCGGGCTGGGAGAAGGCAGGGTTCAGTTCCTTGTGTTCGATTCAGGTGGCACCATAACACGCCGCGCCAGCCCGCTCTAGCTTTTTTGGCCGCCTGTTCGCAGTTTGGTCGATGAGGCCGGATTAAAGGGGGCCTTGAGGTAGACCCAGGCCGGGGCGGGCGTGAACGGCAATAGCGCTGCATCGCGCTCCGGTAGCCTCATTTGCGCATAGCGTCTGACAAAGGGTGAGCGCAGGGCGCGCGGCCCGGCATCCGGGCGTGAAACCACACAAAGTGGCAGGGTTTCAGCGATGGCCTGCCAGCTTTTCCAGTCATGGAAATTCTGCAGGCTGTCAGCGCCCATCAACCAGACAAACTTCGCGTTCGAAGCATGGCGGGTGAACCCCTCCAGAACGTCGACCGTGTACCGCAAGCCCGCCCAGTGTTCGAAATCGCTGACAAACATGCGCGGTTCATGGCCGATCAGCTCCCGCACGGCGTGGAGCCGGTCATAGAAGTCAGCCGGTTTTCCCTTCAGCGGATTGCCCCGTGCGGGCAGCCAGTAAATCCAGTCGAGATCGAGCCGTTTCAAGGCCGTTTTCGCCACGTGTAGGTGGCCGGAATGGGGCGGATTGAAGGAGCCGCCAAACAGGCCGATGCGCTGCGTGGTATTCGCAGGTGGGAGTGTACGCACAGGCGGCAGCAGCGGAGAGGTCAATTTGATCGGTCCTTCACGGACGGATCTGTCCGTTGCCGCGCACCACGTATTTGAAGATCGTCAGCTGTTCGGCGCCAACCGGGCCGCGGGCGTGGATACGTCCGGTCGCGATCCCGATTTCCGCGCCCATGCCAAACTCGCCTCCATCGGCAAATTGCGTGGAGGCGTTGTGCAGCACAATGCTCGCATCGACCCCGGCCAGAAACCGTTCGGCCGATGTCTTGTTCTCGGTGATGATCAGCTCGGTGTGTCCCGTGCCATATCGGGCGATGTGCTCCATCGCTTCATCGAGACCGTCGACGATGCGAACGGCCAGGATGGGCGCCAGATATTCTGTTTGCCAGTCAGATGGCTGCGCGGGCGTCATGTCAGGCAGGATCTCGCGGGCCGCCTCATCGCCGCGCAGTTCGCATCCCGCATCGCGCAGCGTCGCGGCAATCGCGGGCAAAAGCTGGCGGGCGACCGACTTGTTGATCAGCAGCGTCTCAAGTGCGCCGCAGACGCCGGTCCGGCGCATCTTGGCGTTAAAGACAATATTGACCGTCTTTTCCGGATCGGCGTCGACATCGACATAGGCATGGCACAGGCCTTCCAGATGTCCGATCACGGGCACGCGCGCATCTTTCTGCACACGCGCGACAAGGTTCTTGCCGCCGCGCGGAACGAGAACATCGAGATTGCCATCAAGCCCGGCCAGCATATGGCCGACGGCGTCACGGTCTGTTGTCTCCACAAGCTGGATCGCATCTGCGACCACGCCGACGCTCTGCAATCCGGACCGCAGGGCCATGGCTATGGCGAGCGAGGATTGAAGGCTTTCGCTGCCGCAGCGCAGGATGCAGGCATTGCCTGATCGCAGGCAAAGGGCCGCGGCGTCTGCCGTCACGTTCGGGCGGGACTCGTAGATGATGCCAACCACGCCAAGCGGGGTACGGATGCGGGCAATGTCGAGGCCTGACGGCACGGTCCAGCGGGCAATTTCGTCGCCGACAGGGTCAGGCAGGGCGGCAATCTTGCGCACCGCATTTGCAATCGCGTGGATGCGATCGGCGTTGAGCATCAGCCGGTCCAGCATCGCATCGCTCAAGCCCTTTTCCCGGCCCGCTTTAACATCGCGCGCATTGGCATCGAGGATGATGCGTTCGGCGCTGGAAAGCGCGTCGGCCATGGCCAACAAGCCTTCGGTGCGCTGGGCCGCCGTCAGCTGCGTCAGACGTTGGGAGGCAGAGCGCGCACGCCTGCCCATTTCACGCATTGTTTCGTCCAGCGATGTTTCGCCTGTGCTCAGTATTCGGGTCATCAGGCCTATCTGCCGCAAAGCAGGTTTTCCTGCAACTGCGACAGGGTGTGTACCGCGCGTCAGCCGCGCCAGAACCGCGCTGTCATCAACGTAAAGACCGCGATAAATTCCAGCCGGCCGAGCAACATGGCAGTGAAGCAGATCCATTTGCCGATGTCGGAGACGTCATGGAACGTGCCGGACGGGCCAATTTCAGGGCCAAGACCGGGGCCAACATTCGAAACGCTGGTTGCCGATGCCGAAATCGCCGACAGCAGGTCCATCCCGGTCATCGACAACAGGATGGTCGCGACAATGAAGGTGGCCAGGTAGAGAAACACAAACACCATGACCGATTGCAGAGTGTCCGATGAAACAACGCGGCCAGCATACCGCACGCGTACCACGCGGTTGGGCCTGACGATTTGCGCGGCGTAGGCGACAACGGCTTTGAAGCTGATCTCGATCCTGAACATCTTGATCCCGCAGGCCGCCGAGCCCGCGCACCCGCCGAGGAATGTCGCGAACAGGAAGATGACGACGACCGGCTCGCCCCAGGTGTCGTAAGGGGCTGAGGCATAGCCTGTGCCGGTCATGATCGAGATGATGTTGAACAAGGCCTGCCGGAAGCCGTGATAGACATGGTCAAAAATCGGTGGATCGACGACAGCTTCGTGCCAGCCGACAATCACGACGGCAAAGGCCACAGCGATGAAAAAATAGAGGCGCGGTTGAGGGTCTGTCAGAATAGGACGCCATCGCCCGTGCAGGATCAGAAGGGTCAGCAGGCTGAAGGGCAGGCCGGCGACGAACATGAAGAATGTCGCCGCATAGGCGGCGGGAGTGTCGCTGAAATAACCAAATGACGCGTCATGCGTGGAGTAGCCGCCCGCTGACACTGTCGTCATGGAATGTGAGATGGCGTCGAACGCGGTCATTCCGCAGGCGGCATAGCTGATCGCGCAAGCGGCAGAAATGATCAGATAGACGATGCCGGTTTGCGCTGTGATCTCGGTAATGCGTGGCAGGAACTTGCCGGACATGTCCGAGCTTTCGATCTGGAACAGCTGCATACCGCCAACACGCAGCATCGGCAGAATGGCGATCGCGGTCACAATGATGCCGATGCCGCCGATCCATTGCAGGATGGCCCGCCACAGCAGAATGCCACGCGGCGTAGAGTCGAGGCCGGTCATCGATGTCGCGCCGGTGGTGGTCAGCCCTGAAATGGATTCGAACATCGAGTCGGTGAACGACATGCCATAGCTGATGAACGGGATGGTCGCGATCAGGGGTAGGACGATCCAGATGACAACGGTCAGCAGGAAGGCTTCCCGCGCGCCTGTGGAGGGCGGAGCGCCGCCCGACAGAACGGCGAGACCAGCGCCGATTAGGATGCTGACGGCGGCAGAGACCAGAAAGATCGGCCACTGATCGGACTTGTCGGCAATGTCCAGCAGGGCCGACGGAATCATGGCCGCGCCCAACAGGGCGACCATGAGGCCAATGGCAAATATGACGGCGCGCAACTGCATGGAGGTCAGCCCTTAACACCGAAACGAGTGGAGTGCCGTCAAAAAATTCAGGCACCAGCACGGCTTAACGCAACGTGCCGCGCAAGCATGCGGGAAGCTGCAATATTTTTGAAACTATCTGTGAGTTTTGAGTCAAAAGTTAACGCCCTGTAAATAAAATGTTTTCAATGTGTTAACTATGCGGCGGCTGTATAAAGGCAGGCGGCGTCCGCTTTTATTCCCATTATGTTCTTGTTGTGGTCCCTTGTGGAGTCAGCGAATCTCCAGCTGGCCCCATTGGTTCCCAAGCCAGCCCATGGTATCCCCATTTTGAGTTAGATTGTCCCAAGAACTGGGATGATGGGCACAAGGGACGCGGCTGGTGTTTGTCTCCACCTACGAAACAGCGCTTGACGCAAAGGGACGGGTTTCCGTGCCTGCAGCCTTTCGTGCAGCCCTCGGCGGCAGCTCACGCGTCTTCCTTTGGCCGGCGATTGATGGCTCTGGCTGCCTTGAGGGCGGCGGTGATGAGCTGATGTCCGTTTACCGTCAGACCCTGTCGCGCATGGCGCCTAACAACCCCAAGCGCCGCGCCTTTATGCACGCCATTTTTACCCGTTCAGCCGACCTGAAAATGGACGAGACAGGCCGCATCTCGATCCCGTCTGCGCTTCTGGAAGCGGCGGGCATCACCAAGAAGCTCATCTTTGCAGGCTCGTTTGACCGCTTCCACGTCTGGGAGCCATCACGCTTCGAGGCCTTCGATGCGGAGATGGCAGCGACCGCGCAGGACAACACTGACGCCCTGGATGAGCCCTTCCAGCAGCTGATGAGTGCTGGCGGCCTAACTGCCATTACCGGCGGAGGGGACGTCTGATGGGGCACGTTCCAGTCTTGCTTGATGAAGTCGTCGCCGCGCTCGCGCCAATTGATGGCGAGGTGCACGTGGATGGCACTTTTGGCGGCGGCGGTTATGCGCGCCGCATTCTCGCGGCTGCCGATTGCAAGGTCATTGGCATCGACCGCGACGAAGATGCGATCGCCCGCGCGGAGACGCTGTTTGCAGATGAGCCGCGCCTCATCCCGGTACATGGCCGGTTTGGCGACATCGATGCGCTGCTGGATGATCACGGCTTTGAGCAGGTTGATAGTATCACGCTCGATCTTGGTGTTTCCTCCTTCCAGATTGATGAGGCTGATCGCGGCTTCTCCTTCATGCGCGACGGACCGCTCGACATGCGGATGGGGCGCACGGGGCCAAGCGCGGCCGATGTCGTCAATCAGATGGGCGAGCAGGACCTTGCCACCATCATCTTCCGGCTGGGCGAGGAAAAGCAGTCCCGCCGTATCGCGCGCGCGATAGTTGAGCGCCGTCTTAAGTCTCCGTTCACCACAACGCTTGATCTTGCTGATTTGATCGATGGGGCAATGGGTGGACGTCGCGGCTCGCGCACGCATCCGGCGACCCGGTCGTTCCAGGCGATCAGGATGTTCGTCAATGATGAGTTGGGCGAGCTGGCAAGAGCGCTCGAAGCATCCGAGCGGCGTCTCGTCGAAGGTGGCCGGCTCGTCATCGTGACCTTCCACTCGCTGGAGGACAGGATGGTAAAATTATTCATGCGTGAACGCGCCGGTCTGATGGGCGGCGGATCACGATATCGCCCGCAGCAGGAAGCTGCAGCGCAACCAAGCTTCGAGCTTCCCAACCGTAAGGCCATCGCGCCGGGAGATGCCGAAGTGGGTGAAAACCCTCGAGCAAGATCCTCCCGTCTGCGGGTCGCCATTCGAACCGGTGCTGCGCCTATGGGCGGTGCCGTTTCGACAGGTGTGGACCTGCCGTCGCTGGCATCAGTGGAGGTGTCTTCATGAGCAAACGTGCATTCATGGTCGGGCTGTTCGTCATCGGCCTCCTGGTGTTCAGCCTCTACCGCGCAAAATACGGCGCCCAAGAGAGCGCTGAAGAAATCGCCGCTGTCGAAGCACAGATCGAAGAAGCCGTTCGCGAGCGCAAGGTTTTGCTTGGGGAGCTTAGCCACCTTTCACGGCAGGAATGGATCGAGGAATATGCCCGCAATGAGCTCGGTATGGCGCCCGCGCGCGCCGAGCAATTCGTGCGCGCCGAAGACCTTCCAAACGTTCTGCAGCCAATTCAGCCCGCAGCCTCAGGCGACGGCGCTGCACCAAACGGCGCGGGAGGCGAGTGATGGCAGATTTCGGTTTAAGCGGATCGGCATCGGGCTCCTCCATGCGGGCGAAGCTCGTTTCGTTTGCGATGTGCTTCGGCTTTGCGATTATCGCGGTGAAGGCCGGGTTCGTCGCGATTGCCGGGCCAGAGCCAAAGACCGGCGTTGCACGGGTCTTCGATGAGCCGGTTCGCCGGGCTGATATCGTTGACCGCAATGGCGAGCTTCTGGCGACATCCGTTGACGTCTATTCGCTGTTCGCTGACCCGCGCGCCATCTGGGACCCAGCAGAAGTCGCAACGGGTATCGCATCGGTCTTTCCTGATACCGATATCGATAGCCTGACGGCCAGCCTCTCGGATCGCGACCGCGCTTTCGTCTGGGTGCGCCGTGGCCTCACGCCGCGCCAGCGTAGCGCCGTCTACGATCTCGGCCTCGAAGGCCTGGGCTTCCGTGAAGAGAGCCGCCGGGCCTATCCGCGCGGAACGCTGGCCGGTCATGTGCTTGGCTATGCGGGCACAGACGGGCAGGGCCTCGCCGGTGTAGAATACGAAATGGACAAACGTCTCGCCGCTGGCGGTGAGCCGATGAAGCTGACCATCAATTCCAATATCCAGTTCGCTCTGGAAGCTGAGCTCGCGGCCGCGGCTGGCGAATATGACATTGAAGGCGGCGCCGGTGTCGTGCTTGACGCGCGAAACGGTGAAGTGCTCGGCATGGCGAGTTGGCCGCCGATTGATCCGAACCGCGCGCACACGCTTTCCGGCGATGATCCAGCGCGTCTCAACCGCGCCGCGTCTGCGGTTTATGAGCTTGGGTCTGTTTTCAAGCCTCTCACCATTGCCGCCGGTCTTGATTCAGGTGCGATCAGCCCCAGCGACCGCTTCGCCGTGCGCGAGCCGATTGTAATTTCCGGTCGCCGTATCACCGATACCCACCGCATTGCCGGGCCGGCGACACCGGCTGAAATCGTGTCCCACAGTTCGAATATCGGTACGGTGAAGGTCGCGATCATGCTGGGCGCGCGCCGCCAGCAGGAAATCCTTGAAAAGCTTGGCCTGTTCGAGCGCTCACCGATTGAGCTGGCAGGTAGTGCTTCGCCCATCGTGCCTGCCAAGTTCGATGACATTCACGCCGCAACGATCAGCTATGGCCACGGTATTGCCGTTTCCCCGATCGCCTTCGCAACAGCATTCTCGGTCTTTGCCAATGGCGGCGAGGTTGTTGATCCAACGATCATCCTTGGCTCCACGCGTGCCCGGAATGCCCGCCGGGTCATTTCCGCGCCGACCGCTGCGCTTGTCACACAAATGCTTCGACATGCTGTGACCGACGGCACCGGGACGCGCGCCGAGGTGGCCGGTTACCGCGTTGCAGGCAAGACGGGCACCGCTGAGAAGCCGGTTCCCGGCGGTTATTCCCGTACAGCCAACATGGCCTCGTTTGCGTCGATCTTTCCCTCAAACAGCCCGGAATATGTCGTATTGGTCGTGCTTGATGCCCCCAAGATCGGACCAGGCCGTGGGCGTACGGCGTCCTGGAATGCGGCGCCGACGGTCGGCCGCGTGATTGAGCGGATTGCGCCCATGCTCGGCGTGGAGCCGCAATTCGATGATTATGACCAGCGCGACAATCCGTTTGTGCGCTCTGTCGCCGACAGAAGGAGCACGCTTTGAACCTTGCCGCACTTTTCCCGGGCAAAGGCCTGACCGCTGTTGAGGAAGTCACAGGCCTGACGGCGGACAGCCGCAAGGTGAAGCCGGGCTTCATCTTCGCAGCCCTTAAAGGCGTTACAGCCGATGGGCGGGACTATATCCCGCAAGCGATCAAGAACGGCGCAATCGCCGTCATCGGGCATGACCTGCCGGATATGGGCGACGTGGTTGCCATCGACGTTGAAGAACCGCGCCTGACGCTCGCCACCGCCTCGGCCGCTTTCTTTGCCAGCCAGCCGCAGACGATTGTCGCTGTGACGGGCACGAACGGCAAAAGCTCGACCGTCGATTTCCTGCGCCAGATCTGGGAGACGTCCGGGATTACGGCGGCCTCCATGGGCACGCTCGGCGCCATCGGGCCGAACGGCCATATCGATCTTGGACACACCACGCCGGACCCGGTTGCTATTCACCAGACACTCGCCACGCTTGCCGGGCAGGGCGTTACCCACTGCGCGATGGAAGCGTCCTCGCATGGCCTCGTTCAGTATCGCCTCGATGCGGTTAAGCTCGCCGCCTGCGCCTTCACCAATCTGACGCAGGACCACCTCGACTATCACGCCGACATGGATGACTACCGGGCCGCAAAGATGCGCCTGTTTACCGAGCTTATGCCCGCCGGTGCTCCAGCCGTCGTCAACGCCGACAGCCCAGAGCGCGGCGCGTTTGAAGCCGGCGCGAAAGCCGCTGGTCTCAAGCCGGTATCCGTTGGCTGGCGCGGTGAGGACCTCAAGATTGCCGAGCTGATGCCAAAGGCGACTGGCCAGACGCTCTTCCTCAAATGGCAGGGCGACGAGTTCGAAGTTGATCTGCCGCTGATCGGCGAATTCCAGGCGCTGAACGCCCTGACCGCCGCCGGGCTTGCGCTCTCGCTTGGCGCGCCACTGGACGGCGTTCGCGAGGGCATGTCGAAGCTGGAGCCGGTCAAAGGCCGCCTTGAATTTGTCGGCGAGACCAAAGACGGCGCGGGCGTGTTCGTCGATTACGCCCACACGCCGGACGGCCTCGATGTCCTTATCCGCGCGGCGCGGCCCCATACCGCTGGCAAGCTGGTCGTGATCTTCGGCTGTGGCGGCGACCGTGATCGCAAGAAACGCCCGCTCATGGGCGCTATCGCCGCCAAACATGCCGACGTCGTCATCGTGACCGATGACAATCCACGCTCGGAAGACCCAGCCACCATCCGCAAATCCATTCTCGAAGCCGTGCCAAACGGCATCGAAATCGGCGATCGCGGCGAGGCCATCCGCAAGGCGGTGGCCGACCTCAAATCCGGCGACACGCTGCTGATTGCTGGCAAAGGCCATGAAACCGGTCAGATCATTGGCCAGACGGTCATTCCCTTCTCCGACCAGGACACCGCGAAAGCGGCACTGGAGGCGCGCAGCTGATGACCCGCCCGCTCTGGACATCCGACGAACTGATCAAAGCCACTGGCGGTGAAGCGACAGCTTCATTCGAGGCGAACGGTGTGTCGATCGACACCCGCTCCCTGCAGGCTGGTGATCTATTCGTTGCTTTGAAGGATGTCCGTGATGGGCATGACTTTGTCGCCGCTGCCTTCGAGGCAGGCGCGAGCGCGGCGCTCGTCAGCCGTGAGGTAGAAGGCGTTTCAGGGCCGTTGCTCATCGTTGATGACGTCCTCGGCGCGCTTGAGACGATTGGGATTTTTGCCCGTGAACGGGCGAAAGATGCCGTCCGTATCGCGATTACCGGGTCTGTCGGCAAGACCAGCGTCAAGGAAATGATCGCGCGCATTCACCGCGGCGCGGGCCGGGCACACTGGTCCGTCAAAAGCTTCAACAATCACTGGGGCGTGCCGCTGACGCTGGCGCGCATGCCCGCCGACACCGAATACGCCGTGTTCGAGATCGGCATGTCGACGCCGGGCGAGATTGCGCCGCGCTCGATCATGGTCCAGCCGCATGTCGCGGTGATTACCAAGATCGCCCCGGCTCATCTGGAGGGGCTCGGTTCAATTGAAGGCGTTGCGCGTGAGAAGGCAGATATCGCTGCAGGTCTTGTCGAACCGGACGGCCAGGTCGTTCTGCCTGCAGCTGACCCGATGCTGCCCGTCCTCGTCGAGCATATCCGGAAGCTTAAGCCAGACGCGCCGATTGGCCTGTTCGGACGGATTGAAGACCGCTCACGCGCCGACTGGGTCACCAATAGAGATGGCTTTGCCTGGGTCGAAGCCTACACAACGGACAACGGTGTGAGCCATATTGCGATCAATGCGCTGACATGCCTGCTCGATGTTGAAATTGACGCGGTTGGCCGTCACTGGGCCGACAATGTCGCCTGCGCATTGCTCGCCGCTGGGCTGAACTCATCGATCGACATGTATGGCGCCGCGCGCGACCTTTCCGGCTACGGGCCGCCCCCGGGGCGCGGGACGGCGGAAACACTGAAACTGCCAGATGGCGGCGAAGTCCTGCTGGTCGATGACGCCTACAACGCCAACCCGGAATCGATGCGCGCCGCGCTCGCGAGCTTTGCCTCGCGCACGGGCGGCCGCCGCCTCGTTGCGCTCGGGGAAATGCTCGAAGTTGGCGCGACCTCGAAGGCCGAGCATGCGGCGCTGGCAGGCCCTGTAATCGACGCGGGCGCTGAAATCGCGTTCCTCGCAGGAAATGGCATGACGCCGCTGCATGAGGCGCTTCAAGCTAAAATCGAGTCACACTGGGCCTCTCAGGCAGACGGCCTGGATTCACAGGTAAAAAACTCTCTGCAAAACGGCGATCTTCTCTTGATCAAAGGCTCGAATGCCTCCGGGATGGGACGGCTCGCAGACAGGTTGCGCCAGTGGAGCAAGACCGCAGACGAGCAGGTGATGGAAGGCAGCGCCGACGGGGCTGCAGGGGGTCGTGATGCTGTATGAACTGATTGCAGCGGAAGACGGGCTGTTCAGGCTCTTCAACTACACAACGTTCCGCACAGGCGGCGCGATCGTCACCGCATTCCTGTTCACCATCTTGACCGGTGACTGGATCATTGATCGCCTTCGTGAGCGCCAGGGCAAAGGCCAACCGATCCGCGATCTATCGCTTCAGGCCCAGCTCGAAAAGCGCGGCACGCCGACCATGGGCGGCTTCCTGATCTGGATCGGCCTTTTGCTCGGCACCTTGCTCTGGGCGGACCTTGCCAACCCCTACATCTGGACGGTCCTGTTTGTGACGCTGTCCTATGCCTTCCTCGGCTTCCTGGATGACTACGCGAAAGTCACCAAGCAGACAGATGCTGGCGTGTCCGCGAAGGTCAGGCTCCTCGTGGAGTTTGTCGTGGCCGCTCTGGCAGGCGCCTTCATCATGGGGCTGCACGGGGCGAATACGCCGCTTGGTCATGCCGAGTGGGGCGCGCTCAATGGCGTGGCGGAGTTCATCGCATCGCTCGCGCCGCACACGACGGTTTCGCCGAATGACCAATCCTTCGCAGGCGGCGTCGCTGTGCCCTTTGTGAATGACTATTTTGTCCCGCTTGGCGGGTTCTTCATCCTGTTCGCGATGATCGTGATCGTCGGCTCAGCCAATGCCGTGAACTTTACCGACGGCCTCGACGGTCTGGCCATTGTGCCGATGATGTTTGCGGGCGCCTCCTACGCGCTGATCGCTTACCTGACGGGTAACGTCATCTTTGCTGATTATCTCGGTATTCAGTTCACGCCAGGCGCCGGTGAAATGGGCGTCGTGCTGGGCGCGATGATTGGCGCCGGGACCGGCTTTCTCTGGTTCAACGCATACCCCGCCACCGTCTTCATGGGCGATACCGGGTCGCTCGGGCTTGGCGGTCTGATCGGTGTCGTCGCCGTGGCTGTGAAGCACGAATTTGCGCTCGCCATTATCGGCGGCATCTTCGTGCTCGAAGCGCTATCTGTGATGATGCAGGTGACCTGGTTCAAGATCACCAAAAAACTGTCGGGCACCGGCAAGCGCATCTTCCTGATGGCGCCGCTCCACCACCATTTTCAGAAGAAGAACTGGACCGAAACGAAAGTCGTCGTCCGCTTCTGGATCCTGTCCTTCCTGTTCGCCCTTGCGGGCCTTGCCACCCTGAAGCTGAGGTGATGCGCGCAAGATGATCCCGATCACCGAATATGCCGGGCGCGATGTCGCCGTCTACGGACTAGGCCGGACAGGTCTGGCGGCAGCGCGTGCCCTGAAAGCGGGGCGCGCGCGGGTGCATGCTTGGGACGACAATGAAGCTTCGCGCGCCAAGGCCGAAGCTGAAGGCATTCCGCTATCTGACCTCAACAAGCGCGACTGGCAGAGCTTTGCAGCCCTCGTCCTCTCGCCGGGTATTCCGCTAACCCATCCCCAGCCACATCGGCTGGTTCGCCTCGCGCAGATGACCAATGTTCCGGTTGTCGGCGATATCGAGCTGTTCGCGCGCGCCGTTCAATCCATGCCACAGCGTGGCCGCCCGAAGATCATCGGCATTACAGGCACGAACGGCAAATCGACGACAACGGCGCTCATCGGGCATATCCTGAAAGAGTGCGGCATCGATGCGCGCGTCGGCGGCAATATCGGCACCGGCGTGCTGGACCTGCCGCCGCTGCATGCCAACGCCTATTATGTGCTTGAGCTGTCGTCCTATCAGCTGGACCTCGTCAAAAGCCTGCGCTGCGACGTCTCCGTGATGCTGAATGTCTCGCCTGATCACCTCGATCGGCATGGCGGCATGAAGGGCTATGTCGATGCGAAGAAACGCATCTTCAACAATCAGCAGCCCGGCGACACCGCCGTGATCGCGGTCGATGACATGTATACCCAGTCGATCGCCATGGATCTCGCCTCGCGAGGCAGGGCCCGTGTCATCCAGGTCTCGTCAGAGTTCGCGCTCGGGCGCGGTGTCAGCGCGATTGATGGAAAGCTCTTCGATAGCCTTGCCGGCAATGCCGTTCGCGTCGGAGATCTTGCTGGCGCGCCGACGCTTCCCGGGCGGCACAATTATCAGAACGCCGCCGCCGCCTATGCCGCCTGCCGCGCGCTCGGCCTCGATGCAGGCCGTATCTTTGGCGCGCTGACCACATTTCCGGGCCTTGCCCACCGCATGGAGCAAGTCGGCCAGATCGATGGCGTCCGCTTCGTCAATGATTCCAAGGCCACCAATGCCCAGGCCGCCGAGCAGGCGCTGCGGGCCTATCCGCGCGTTTACTGGATCGCGGGCGGCGTTCCGAAGGCCGAAGGCATTGAGCCGCTGTCGCCCTTCTTTGATCGGCTCGCCAAAGCCTATCTGATCGGCGAGGCCGCCGATGCCTTTGCGAAGACGCTGGACGGGAAGGCCGATTACAAACGGACGAAGACACTCGAAGCGGCGATTTCGAGCGCGCTCGAAGATGCGCGCAACTCCGGTGAGGAAAACCCCATCGTTCTGCTCTCGCCCGCCTGCGCGAGCTTTGACCAGTTCAAGGACTTTGAGGCGCGCGGTGACGCGTTCAAAACCATTGTCGCAGACCTCGGCGGACAGATCGTCAGCCGCAGCCTGAAGGAAACGGCATGACGACCCAGTACGGACAAAGCGTCATCCTGCCACGCTCGGACCGTTCGGTGATTACCGAATGGCGCCGCAGCGTCGACTGGCAGATCATAGCCGCCTCGGTCACCTTGCTGGCACTCGGTCTCGTCCTCTCGCTTGCCGCTGGCCCGCCCGCCGCAGACCGGCTCGGCTATGACGACCTCTATTATTTCGTAAAGCGCCAGAGCGTCTTTGCTGGCGCTGCGGTCATCGTCTTGTTCGGCGCAAGCCTTCTGAACCGGACATGGGCGAGACGCGGTGCAGCGATCATCTTCTGTGTTTCGCTCGTTCTGCTGGTCGCAATCCTGATCTTCGGGCACGAAGCCAAGGGCGCCCAGCGCTGGATCCAGATCGCAGGCTTTACCATTCAGCCTTCAGAATCTGTGAAGCCTGCGCTGATCATCCTTTCGGCCTGGTTGCTGGCCCAGAGGCAGCTCTATCCCGGCGGGCCGTGGGCGATTGTGGCGCTGGTCTTCTTCGTTGTGACGCTGGGCCTGCTTCTCTTGCAGCCGGATGTTGGTCAATCAGCTTTGCTGACGGCGGCCTTCATGGTCACCTTCTTTATCTCCGGTATGCCGTGGAAATGGGCAGCGGCCTTCATTGGCGGCGGCTTTGCGCTCTGTCTGTCGCTTTACAGCCTGCTGCCACACGTCAGATACCGTGTGAACAGTTTCATCAATCCGTCCGATTACGACACCTACCAGATCGACAAGGCGTCAGAAGCGATCTCGCGCGGTGGCCTTCTGGGCGCCGGGCCGGGCGAGGGGACGGTGAAATCCAGCCTGCCTGACGCGCATACCGATTTCATCTATTCGGTGCTGGGTGAGGAGTTTGGCTATGTCGCCGCGCTCGCACTGATCGCGCTTTACGTCTTTATCTGCTGGCGCGGCCTGCGCGGTGCCTCGCAGGTGCGTGACCCGTATCCGCGCGCCGCCGCAGCGGGTCTGTTCGCGCTATTTGGGCTGCAGGCGGCGATCAATATCGCGGTGAATGTCAGCCTCATTCCGCCCAAGGGCATGACGCTGCCCTTCATCTCCTATGGTGGCTCCTCAATGATGGGCATTGCGCTCACGCTGGGGCTCGGCCTCGCGCTTATCCGCCGCCAGACGATTACAGGCCGCAGGCGTTATGTCTGATCAGGCAGGATCAGCCCCACTCGTCATTATTGGCGCTGGCGGCACCGGCGGCCACATGTTTCCGGCTGCCGCCTTCGCTGACGAAATGCGCGCGCGCGGCTGGCGCGTTGGCCTGATGAGCGATGCGCGCGGCCTGCACTATGCCGACAAGTTTCCAGCCGACTGGAAAGAGGAAGTCCGCGCCGCCAGTCCAAATCTGCGCAAGCCATGGACATTGCCAGTGGCGGCCCTGAAAATCTGGGGCGGCATCAATGCGGCCTCCAGCACAATGAAGCGGTTGCAACCTGCATTGGTCGCGGGCTTCGGCGGCTATCCGGCCTTTCCGGCGCTGAGCGCCGCCCGACGCCGGAAAGTTCCGATCCTGATCCATGAACAGAACGCCGTGCTTGGCCGTGTGAACCGCGCTTTTGCGGGCAAGGCGGCGATCGTTGCATCGGGTTTTCCGCGCCTCGACCGTCTGCCGGGCGGCGTTGATCATCATCCCGTCGGCAACCCGGTCCGCGCGCCCATTGCGGCGATGCGTGATCATGCCTATCCGCCAACCGATGGCGACCTCACCGTCTTCATTACCGGCGGCAGTCAGGGGGCTAAAATCCTCGGCGACATCATTCCGCTGGCGCTCGCCAACCATATTCCGGCGCCGCTGCGCGCGCGGTTGAAAGTGGTTCAGCAGGTTCGCGAGGAACAGCTCGATCAGGTTCGCGCCGTCTATGACAAGGTGCAGCTGCGCCATGAGCTGGCGCCTTTCTTCTCAGACATGCCTGAGCGCCTCGCCGCGGCTCATCTGATCATTGCGCGTTCCGGGGCTGGCACAGTCAGTGAAATCGCTGCTGTTGGTCGCCCCTCCATCCTCATCCCACTCAAGATTGCGATGGATGACCACCAGAACGCCAATGCCGAAGCGCTGGTTGATGCCGGCGCGGCGGATGTCGTGGTTGAGGATAATCTCTATCCGAACCTGCTGGGCGAGCTGATTGGAGTTCGGCTCGGTGATGCAGAAGGCCTGAAAGCGCGCGCCAGGGCCGCCAAAGAGACCGGCACGGTGACAGCCGCGAGCGATCTGGCTGATCTCGCTGAAAAGGTTTGCCTGCGCTAGGCGCCTGCCCAGAAAACACCTTGTTCATGCCATGACAGCTGCGTGGTCCTTGCCTACACCATGGCAGACATATTATCGCGGGATATTCTGCTTTTCTGATCATGGTGGCCCTTTATGGCACTCAAACCTTCACCCTTCGAACTTGGCCCGGCGCATCTTGTCGGCATTGGCGGTATCGGCATGTCCGGCATCGCCGAGATCATGATGAACCTTGGCTACAAGGTTCAGGGCTCGGATGTGAAGGAAAGCGCGAATGTTGAGCGCCTGCGCGCACGCGGCGCGACGGTGCACATCGGGCACAAGCCGCAGAACGTGATCGGGGCCGGGGCTGTCATCGTCTCATCCGCCATCAAGCGCGATAACCCTGAAGTCGTCGCCGCCCGCGAATCCGGCATACCGGTGGTGCGCCGCGCCGACATGCTGGCAGAGATCATCCGCCTGAAATGGACCGTTGCCGTTGCTGGAACGCACGGAAAGACGACGACAACGACAATGGTCGCAGCCTTGCTGGATGGCGCCGGGATTGACCCGACCGTCATCAATGGCGGCATCATCAACGCCTATGGCTCCAACGCGAAGGCCGGCAATGGCGACTGGATCGTGCTTGAAGCCGATGAGAGCGACGGCACCTTCACCAAGCTGCGCGCCACCATCGCCATCGTCACCAATATCGACCCTGAGCATATGGAGCATTACGGCTCCATGGAGGCGCTGCGCAATGCGTTCGACCGCTATGTCGAGAACATCCCGTTCTATGGGTTCGGCGTGCTTTGCACCGATCATCCTGAAGTCTCCACCATGGTCTCGCGCGTCTCTGATCGGCGCATCCTGACCTATGGGTTCAACCGCCAGGCCGATGTGCGGGCGGTCAATCTGAATTCTGACCCGGATGGTGTTACCTTCGACGTGATTGTCTCAAGCCGCCTCAATCGCGGCGCGATGACGCTCGAAGGCGTGCGGCTGCCGATGGCGGGTGATCACAATGTCTCCAACGCGCTCGCGGCGATTACGGTCGCGCTAGAGCTTGGCGCGACGCGTGAGCAGATCAAGACGAGCTTCGCCAATTTCGGCGGCGTGAAACGGCGCTTTACACCGGCAGGCGAGTGGGTCCCGCCTGGCGCGGACGAAGACGGCAAGATCCGCATCATCGACGATTACGGCCATCACCCGGTCGAAATCCTCGCTGTGCTGAAAGCCGCGCGCGCCATGCAGGGCCAGAACCGCGTCATCGCAGTTGCCCAGCCGCACCGGTATTCCCGCCTGCACGATTTGTTCGCTGACTTTTCCACCTGCTTCGGAGAGGCCGATATCGCGCTGATCGCACCGGTCTATGCGGCAGGCGAAGACCCGATCGAAGGCACCAGCAGCGAGTCTCTGGTCAAGAACATCATCGCCCACGGTCACAAGAATGCGCGCACGCTGTCATCTTTGGATGATCTGCCAGACATTATTCGCGATATCGCGCAGCCCGGCGACATGATTGTCTGCCTCGGGGCAGGGGACATCTCCGCGCATGCCAATGCGCTGGCCGGGAAATTGGCTGGATGAGGGGCCTCGTCGCCGCGTTCGCCCTTGCCTTCACGGGGCTCGGCGCGTCGGCTCAGTCATTGTCGCTGACAAGGCCCGGACCCATCATTTTTCCGGCGGATGCCGAGGCGGCCGGACTGCCCGGCTGCTGCAAGATGACCTTTGATGTCGATGCGGACGGGAAAGCCCACAATACGTCCGGCTATTGCACCAGCGATATGTTCGAGGAAGCTGCGCGCCACAGCATGTCGCGGGCGAAATTCTCCGGCGGACCGGCCAGCAATGTCTCGATGAGCGTCGTTTTCGCGCTGGAGGGGGAGACGCCGCCGAAATGTTCGAGCCCCGATATCTGGAATGACCTTACCCGCGCGGCGAGCGATGTCTTCTATTGGGAGGCTGGCGATTACGAGACGGACGAAGACTATGAAATCGCAAAGGCCAAAGGCCTCGCGGACTTGCGCACGACATTCGACTTCAATGGCAATTGTGGCGCTGAGCCTGCCTATCCTCTCTCTTCAGCTGTAGCGGTGTCGCGGATCGGCAATTCGGACGCATTAAACCGCGCGGCCCAAGCGCTCGACAGGCGCGGCGAGTGGCTCGATTGCCGCACTGCCATCTACAATGGCTACAGCCGTCAGGCCACCGAGACGCGGGACCGCTACGCATCGCTCCCAGCCACCGATTTTCGTGCATGGATCGCCGACAGGATGGAAGCGCATTTGAGCGATGAATATGGCTACCTCGCAGACCGGAATGCGGAATACGATTCCTATCTCGATGCATGGGATGAGGCGGCGGACAACGTCGCCGCTGCCGAAGCCCGCGCCGCAGCACGCCGCCAGCGCCGCGCCGCGTCAGCGGCCTCCCCGCAGGCCCGCTCGGAGGCGGATCGCTTCTTCGACTCGATCGGACCCGGCCGCTATGAAAGCTGCATGCAATCGGCCAATGGCTATGGCGCCCGGCAAGCCTGCATGAATGACTGGATAAGTCGCGGGACGGGGTTCCAATTCCCGGGGCTCAGATCGAAACGCTTCGAGACATCGCCGCCGCCGGTCAGCACGCCGGATCGTCCGCGTCCGCCACCGCCGCGGAGAGAGCCACCGAAATCGACCTGTCCGGAAGGCTATTCGTGCAGCTGCATGCCACCGACCCCCATCGTCCAGGGCGGCGGGACCTGCCGTTAAACCGGCAGCGAGACCGGATATTGGTTTCATTAGCCATGTAAGGGCTGCTTCATGGCCTGATCTTTCGCAGATTCGCTTTCAGAGATGCGCGGCAAACTGCTGATGGATCAACCGCTTAGACATATATCTGGTTTCGCGTCAGCAGGCCTGCAAATGCACTGGCCGGACCCCTGTCTTTGAAGGCCTGGATATTGGTTTGGAACACCTGAATATTGACGGATTCGAGAATTGGCAGCAATCTTGCTATGATAGGGGCATGACTGTGCAACATTTCGAAAACTGGGACTGGGGGCGTCTAGAAGCCGAGGCTGCCGCCGTATTGGGCGAGCATTGGCGCGCGCATCTGATCGGACTGACGGGGTTAACCCGAAAAGCGCTATTAGGAATGGAGCGAGGTGAACGGGACATCCCTCAGGGCCTGTCTCTGGCAGTCGCGTTGATGAAGGTCGTCGAGCTGGATGTTCTGACCGATCCGGCCAAGATCGAGGCGCTGGGCGAATTTATGGCATATGACCCGCCCCTATCTCCAAGCATCGAGCCTGCGGAAAAACGATCTGCAAACGGCATTCACGACGGCAATATCGGCGTCTGAGGCTTTCGCGATCATCTCCAATCGGTTAGGCCGATTTGATGCCTGATCTGCGATCAAACCTCCCCAACGTCCGCGGCAAACTGCTGCTGGATCAACCGCTTGCGCCATATACCTGGTTTCGCGTCGGCGGACCTGCTGATGCGCTGTTCCTGCCAGCAGATGAAGACGACCTTGCCGATTTTCTGAAAGCGCTGCCTGAAGACATTCCGGTCACATTCATGGGCGTTGGCTCTAACACCATCGTCCGCGATGGCGGCATCGAAGGCGTCACGATACGCTTGATGGGCGGCTATTGGGGCAAGGTTGAACCGGGTGGTCCAAACTCTCTTTTCGCCCGCGCCGGCGCGCTCGACCTGTCAGTCGCAAAAGCCTCAGCTAAGGCCGGGATCGCGGGGCTGACCTTCCTCTCAGGTATTCCGGGCTCCATCGGCGGCGCCGTGCGTACCAATGCTGGCTGCTATGGCCGGGAGCTGAAGGATGTCGCCAATCAGATCGAAGGCATTACGCGATCAGGCGAACGCGTCCGCTTCGAAGCCGAGATCGCTCAATATGGTGATCCGAAGATCGACTTCTCTTACCGCCACACCAATTTTCCCGGCGACATCATCGTCACAGGTCTGCTGCTGACCGGGTCGGGCGAAGGCGATCCGGGCGAGCTGGAACAGGAGATCGCCGACCATCAGGCGCGGCGCGCCGAAACCCAGCCGATCAAGGACAAGACCGGCGGGTCCACCTTCGCCAATCCAGACCCACCGGGCACACCCAATCAGCGCTCAAGCTGGAAACTGATCGATCAGGCCGGGTGCCGCGGGCTGCGTGTCGGAGGGGCGCAGGTCAGCGAGAAGCATTGCAACTTCCTGATCAATACTGGCGAGGCGACAGCCGCAGACATCGAAGCGCTCGGTGAGCTGGTCCGCGCCCGCGTGCTGGCAGAGACGGGCGTGGACCTGCGCTGGGAAATCCGCCGCATTGGCCGGATCCAGACGCCGCAGACCTAGAACGTTCCTTTCAGGCTCAAGGTCACGATCGGGCCGGCTTTCCAGTCCCGGTCCTCCGAAAAGGCGAGCGCGCCGTCGCGCCGAGGCGTGTAGACCTGCCGGGTAAACTGTTCTTCGGAGTCCGTCAGGTTGAACACCTCCACGCGGCCGATGAGACCGAAAATGTCCTTGTGCTCCAGATAGGCGTAGAGATAGCCGGGCCGCAGCTCGAAGAGTTGGCGCTCATTCAGGCGGACAAATGGCGCCTCGTCGGTGCGTTCGCCGCCGAGCGCTGTGGCCCAATCGGTGTTCGGAATGTCATAGCGCAGTTCGAATGAGCCGCCGATAACGGCGTCCTGATTGATCCGCCGCGATTCGCCGGTCAGCGGATCCTTCAGATCAGATTGCCGCGCCAGTAATTCGTATTCCAGCTGCAGGCCTTCCAGACCGACCGGGGCGAACTTGAATGTTCCGTTGGCGGAGATGCCGTAGCGGGTTGCCTTGTCCAGATTTCCAGGGCCTTCAGCATCAGGTCCGAATGGCACACGGTCAACAATGTCCTCAATCGACTCATGAAATACTTTGATGGTGTGGGCGCCTGCTTGCCCAAAGCTGCGATCCAGGGCGATTTCCGTCAGCCAGCTTTGCTGCGGCACGATATCCGGATTGCCCTGATTGCCCGATCCGGAGTTCACATTCACCGATGAGATGAAGTCAAAGAAATCCAGCTGGCCGACTTCTCGCGCGAATTTGGCGTTGATGGTCGTGTTTTCGCTCGCCGTATAAGCGGCTGAAATGAAGCCCTTTGGCCGTGTAAAGCTACGTTCCTGATTGGCGTCGCCTGACTGGGAAAGCTGCGAATACTCAAGACCGAGCGATGTCTGCACGGACAGTTTGGGCGACAGTTTCCGGCCATGGGTGACTGCTATCTCTGCGCGCTTCTCTTCAACGCGGGCATTTGCATTGGACAGAGCCACTTCAACAAGGGCGCCGTTCGCATCCAGTGTTCTAAGGCGGGCATCCGCCTCGAGAAAATTGAACGCGCCTTCTGCCGCAATCTGCCAGTCACGTCCGGGGGCCGGCGTCCAGCCATATTCCATGCGCAGGATTGATTCGCCTTCATCGACGGTCTGATCAAACACCGTCTTTTCGGTGACCACGCCATCAAAGCGGGTCTGTTGAACGCGTGAGACGACGGGGCTGTGCTCAAACCGCCACAGCGCGATGGTTTTCAGTCGGCCTGAGCCGAGCGAGAATTCATAGTCGCCGCCAATTTCGCTGCTCCACTCGTCTTCGGAGTCCTGGTAGAACCGCGTATTGTCCGGGCGACCATCAATCGGAAACCGCTCGGATATCTCGCGCGTATCGATCTGGAAAATATTGTATTCAGCATTGAGGTTCGCGATGTTGCCGTTCAGCGGCGTCCATTCAAGTGTACCGGAGACACCTGCCTCATCGCCGACATTGTTGACGTCTTCATCACGTGTTTCGATCAATTGCCTGTTGCCATCACGCACATATTCCGGTCCACGCGCGGCCCCTCGGATCGGGTAGCTATCGAGGCCGAGCGTCCAGGCGAGCGTATCGGCGCGTCCGGTCACCGATATGTTTCCGCCATGATAGTAAGGCGGCAGGTTTTCACGGAAACGCGCGCGCCACTTCCACGTGCCAGAGATGCCGTTCACCTTGGCGATGACGTTGGCGACCTGTCCTGAAAGTCCCGGTATATCCAGCGTCGCCCCGTCCACGAGTTCGATCCGTTCGACATTTGTAGCAGGAATACGGACAAGGGCCTCACTAAGGGACAGCGATTTGCCCGCGACGCGCCGGCCATTGATCAGGACATTGCCTTCGGCCTGGCCAAGGCCACGGTCGCCGGAATTGTCTTCGCGGATCGAGAAGCCTGGAATTCTCGTAACCATATCAAGCGATGTGCTGGGAGAAAACTGACGAAAGTCCTCTGCGGTGAAGGTCCGTGTGTGGGACGTTTCGGTATCGCCGGACTGGGCGAAACCTGTGTTGCAGGCAAGCAGGATCGTGCCTGCCAAAAGAGCAGATTTGAGGTACATTCTTTCGTGTCCTTCGGATTTTCTGAAAGTTTATTGTTGTTGTGCGTTACAGATGTAACGACAGCAAACCGACGTCCGCATCAACTTACATTCTTGTAATGTTTGGCGCGTGGAGAGCTTAGCGCTCGCCTTCAACTTCTTCATGCACTTGGCCCCAGGCCAGCATGGCGAAGAGGCCCGCACCGCCGATAATGTTACCAGCCAAAGCGGGCAGCAGGTTCATCGTCAGGAGTTTTAAGGGGGCCTGTTCACCGGCAAGCGCCACGGTGAAGAGCTCAACCGAGCCGACGACAACGTGCGCGAAATCACCCGCTGCGATCAGATAGGTAAAGAACAGGACGACCCAGAACTCGCTGCCCTCTGAGCTCGGCAGCATCCACACAATGGCTGCGATCAGAAAGCCTGCAGGCATCGCCTTGATCAGGGTTTCCCACGTGCCCCATCCGGCGACGTGCCGGCTGATATCAAGCATTGCGCCTGCGACATCGGCATTCATGGCGCCGCTATAGGACAGGAAGGCGGCGGCGATGAACCCACCAACCATGTTCGCAAGGAAGACGGTGCTCCATAGCCTCGCAGTTCCGCCAAACGTATTACGGCAGGGGTCACCCAGCATTGGTATGACGGCTGTAACAGTGTTTTCGGTGAACAGTTGCAGGCGCGCGAGGATCACCAGCAGAAAGCCCGCCGAGTAGCCGATGCTTTCGACGAGGTGGCGCCATGGAGTATCTGGCAGGTTTACGCGCAGAATGGCTTCCATCACCAGCGACATGGATATGCCGATGCCCGCTGCGATGCCTGACCACCAGATAGATGCCTGTGGCCGAGAGAGCTCTGATCTGCCTTCCTGACGGATGATCTCATAGACGATCCGGGACTTCAGGCGGGTCAGTTGGGAGGCTTCGGCGCGTTCCTCCTCCGTGATGTGATTTTGCTCTTCATCATTTTTCGGAGAATTGGGGGAGTCATCGCGCATACGTCACACAACGCCCAGCAAGGCCGCTTGTTCAGTCGCTTGCGCCTTAACCTTGCACTGCGTTTTTTGCTGCATGAAATTGCCTCATGCCGCAATTCGTAAGCACTGCCTTAATTTCTCTGGTCCAATTTGATTGAGTATCGGCTGGCGGAGAGACGTCCGCTCGCCGGAATTTGGAGATTGGAATGAAGCGCGTTGCCGTGATCTTTGGTGGTTGGTCGTCTGAACGGGATGTCTCCCTCTCATCAGGCGAGCAAATGCTGAAAGCCGCCCGCGACGCGGGGTATGACGCGATCGGTATTGATGCGACCCGAGATCTTGCGCGCCAGATCGAAGGCGAAAAGCCCGATGTGATTCTCAATGGCCTTCACGGGCCTTGGGGCGAGGACGGTTGCGTCCAGGGCCTGTTTGAAATCCTCGGCATTCCCTACAGCCATTCAGGCGTGACGGCGTCCGCCATCGCCATGGACAAGCGCAAATCCAAGGCCGTCTATCTGCAGGCAGGTCTCGATGTCGCCAAGGATGTTGCCGTGACGCGCGAGGAGGCTGCGCGTGCCCATCCGCTGAAGCCGCCTTACGTCATCAAGCCCGTCAATGAAGGCTCCAGTTTCGGTGTCGTGTTCGTTCGTGAGCAGAATAATGGCCCGTCGCAATTCGTCCTGTCCGATGACTGGAAGTATGGCGACAATCTCATGGCGGAAGAATATATTCCGGGCCGTGAGCTGACCGTCGCTGTGATGGGTGACAGGGCGCTCGCCGTAACGGAAATCACAACGTTAAGAGACTTTTACGATTTTGACGCAAAATATGCAGCTGGTGGATCGCGCCATGTGGTGCCCGCAGACATTCCAGAGCATGTGACAAAAGCTGCGCTGGAAGCTGCATTGAAGGCGCATCAGGCCCTCGGTTGCCGAGGCGTGACGCGGTCAGACTTTCGTTTTGACGAGGAGAAGGACCGGCTCGTGATTCTGGAAACCAATACCCAGCCAGGCATGACCCCGACTTCGCTTGTGCCCGAACAGGCTGCGTTCATCGGTATCAGTTTCGAAGAGCTCGTCAGCTGGATGATCGAGGATGCTTCATGCCACCGGTAAAGAAGCGTGCCCCCAAGGCCGCGCCGCGCCGGCGCAAGGCCGCGGCCCCGCCGCCGCCAGAGGTCAACGAGTCTTCGGTTGATGCCTCATCCGTGGTGCTGGGGCTGGTCATGGTGCTTGCCGTGATTGTGGCCGGTGCCGCGCTGATGGGGGGCTCCATGTCACGGATTGGCGGACATTTCTCCGGCACAGTCGACAATATCGCGACAAGCATGGGCTTCGGTGTCGCCGATGTCAGCATTATCGGGCTTGAGCAAAACCCCCGCCGGGCCGCGCTTGTCGCTGAGATGGCAGAAGTTCAGCCGGGCGATAACATGTTCCGGGCAGACCCGCACAAGATCCGGCGCCGCGTGCTCGCGACAGGGCAGGTTACCGATGCGCGCGTCTACCGCTTCTGGCCAAACCAGATCCTGATCCATGCCGCACCCGCTCAGGCCTCCGCTGTCTGGTACAACGGCACCGAATGGCAGGTCGTCGACAGTCTCGGGCGCATCATGGAAGGCGTACAAGCCGGCGACTATGCTGACCTTGTCCGACTGTCCGGCGCTGCCGCGCCAGACGGCGTGCCCGCGCTGCTGCGGGTGCTGGACGGCGTCGAAGGGCTGGAAGCCCATCTCTCCTATGCTGAGCGCGTGTCGCGCCGCCGCTGGAACATCAAGCTGCGCAACGGCGTGTTGATCAAACTTCCAACCGATCACAGCGTTGGCCGGGCGACAACAGAACTTGCCGCCTTTGAGGCGTCAGCCGACCTTACATCCCGTTCGCTTTCGCAGATTGATCTGCGGGTGCCGGGCAAGACCTTCCTGAAACCAAAAGAATTGACGGGTGCTGGTGAAGCGCCTGCAGAAAGCTGATCATGTCGAGGGCAGAAGCCAGATTGAAACCCGCCAAGGCGGCGAAGGTCGGTCAGACAATCGCTTCGCTGGACGTCGGGACGTCCAAGATCACGTGTCTGATCGGTCGCTTTGACCCGACCTCAAAGGCCGGGTTTTCGTTTCTTGGCGGCGGGCGTCAGCAGACGCGCGGGTTCAATGGCGGCTCGATCACAGACATGGAAGCGCTTGAGCGCTCCGTTCGCCTCGCCGTGGAAGATGCCGAGCGCCAGGCTGGCGAGCGGATTGAGTCCGTCGTCGTCGGCGTGACCGGCACGCGGGTCGCCTGTGAGTTTGTCGGCGCCATCATCGATGTTGGCGGGCGGGAAGTCACGCCGAAGGACCTCAAAAAGCTGCACTCGCAGGCCATGGGCAAGGTCGACCCAAAGCAGAGCGAAATCCTCAGCGCACACCCGGTTCTCTATAAGCTAGACGAGCAGGATGGCATCCGCGACCCGTCCGGAATGATCGGCAACAAACTGAGCGTACTCTTGTCAGTGGTCACCGCGCCAAAGTCGCTCGTCCGGAATATCGTCGAATGTGTCGGCCGCGCGCATCTTCACGTCGAACGCCTGATCCCGGCCGCGATAGCCAGCGGCGCAGGCACGCTGATCGACGATGAAATCGAGAATGGCGCCATTTGCATCGACATGGGCGCAGGCGTCACTGCGGCATGCGCCTTCATCAATGGTGCCCCGGCCTGGCTGGGTCTGGTCCCGGCTGGCGGCGCCAAGGTCACGAGCGATCTCGCCCAGGGCATAGGCACAACGTTTGCTGCAGCAGAGCGCATGAAGACGGTGCACGGAAACGCCGATTCCAAGAGCCCCGGCATGGCCGAACGAATCGAAGTGGCAAAGCTCGCCGATGATGGCCGTCTTAACGGTTTCAGGATGACGCGCGGCGAACTCGCCGAAATCATCGAGCCGCGAATCGAAGAGACGTTCGAATTTGCCGCAAAACTCATCGCTGAATGCGGAATCCGCAAGATTATGCCGAGACGCACCGTACTAACAGGCGGCGCCAGCCTTCTGCCGGGCGTTCGAGATACGGCCGCTCGCGTGCTCAATCAGCCCGTTCGTCTCGGAAAGCCGCTGGAAACCGACATTTTAGGTGAATCTCATGCCAATCCGGTCTTTTCCACAGCCGCAGGTCTGTTATCGTACGATTTCAGGGGTTTTACAGATGTGTCGAGGGCTGGAAGCACATCCGATACGGGAGCAACTTCGGGCAAAACCGGTTTTCTGAACAAGATCTTTCGCTGGCTCAGTGAAAATTTTTGATCCGGAAACACATTGCTTAACGGTCTCTTAGTGAGACGTCTGCAATTTGTGCCCAAGGATTCTCCAAAAGTAGACTGGCAAAGGCGGACTTTTCATGACTCAGGAACTCAAACCACGCATCGTCGTATTTGGTGTGGGTGGCGCTGGCGGTAACGCTGTCGACAACATGATCGAAGCGAATTTGCAGGGTGTTGAATTCGTGGTTGCCAACACCGATGCCCAGGCCCTCGAGCGTTCCAAGACTGAAAACCGTATTCAGCTTGGCCTTGAAACCACGTCCGGTCTTGGGGCCGGTGCCCGTCCAGAAGTCGGTGCCGCCTCTGCCGAAGAATCCCTGGAAGATATCAATCGCCACCTTGATGGCGCACACATGGTCTTTATCGCTGCTGGCCTTGGCGGCGGAACCGGGACCGGCGCGGCTCCAGTCATCGCGCGCGCAGCCCATGATCGCGGTATTCTGACCGTCGGCGTCGTCACAAAGCCTTTCGGATTTGAAGGCGCCCGCCGCATGAAGATCGCCGAAGACGGCCTCAAATGCATGCGCGAATCAGTCGACACGACGATTGTCGTTCCAAACCAGAATCTGTTCCGCGTTGCCAATGAGCGCACGACCTTTGCGGACGCCTTCCGCATGGCCGATGATGTTCTCTATTCCGGCGTTCGCGGCATTACCGACCTGATGGTCATGCCTGGCCTGATCAATCTCGACTTTGCCGATGTGCGCACGGTCATGAAGGGTATGGGCGCTGCCATGATGGGCATGGGCGAAGCAGAAGGTGAGGGCCGTGCCCTCGAAGCTGCCCGCGCTGCCATCGACAACCCACTCCTCGATGATGTTTCGATGAAAGGCGCCCGCGGCGTCCTCATCTCCATCACCGGTGGGTATGACATGACCCTGTTTGAGCTTGACGAAGCGGCCAATGAAATCCGCCGCGAAGTCGACGCTGACGCGCTGGTCATTCTCGGCTCCACATTCGACCCAGAGCTGGAAGGCAAACTCCGCGTCTCTGTCGTCGCAGCCGGTATCGATTCCGAATATGACGTTCGCGAAGAGCGTCCAGCCGAAGCGATCGCCAGCCCACAAGCTGCGCCCGTCGCCGCCCCAGTGGCTGCCGAGGAAGAAGATCGCCCGAAAGTCGTTGTGAACGCGGCTGAAGAAGAAACAATTGAAGATGAGGCTGAAGAGCAGGTCGAAGCCGATACCCGGCCTGATTTCACCAGCCGCCCGCTGCCAGCCGCCCATCAGGAAGCCGCTGAAGGCTCTGACCAGGTGTCCGCTGACCAGGTTTTCTCTCGCCCACAACCAAAAGCCGTTGATCGCCAAGAGCGTGAAACTGCGAACGCAGGCGGTGCTGGTTTTGCCAATCTGTTCGGTTGGCCAAAGGGCGCGCGTCAGGGCGACAATGACCTGGACACCGATGATGCATCGGACGAGATCGTGTCGTCACCGGATGACTACCCACACCCAGCGCCATTCGACGATGCCGATCTTGAGATTCCAGCCTTCCTCAGACGGTCCGCAAACCACTAGATTTCAGCCCGTTCTGAAACATAAAAATTGCTTTTGATTTAGGGCGCTAACCTCGGTTGGCGCCCTTGTTGTAATAAAGCGAAATACTCCTTGTTTTGATGTGTTTCCCAAACGCGCCTTTATAGGACCCAAGGAAAATGGGCACCATTATGACTCGCGTACAGTATCAGCAAACCATCAACTTCCCTGTGGTCTGCGCCGGTGTCGGCGTTCACAGCGGCAAGCGCGCCCGCATCGTGATGAAGCCGGCTGCCGCCGGAACGGGCATTCGTTTCCGCCGTACGGATGTGAAAGGCTGTGACACCGAGATCGTGGCCCGCGGTGACTTTGTCACTGAAGTCCAGCTTGGCACCACGCTCACCAATGAAGATGGCGTTTCCGTTGCCACGGTCGAACACCTTTTGGCCGCTTGCGCCGGCGTGGGTGTCGACAATCTCATCATTGAGATCGACGGCCCTGAAGTACCGATCATGGATGGCTCTTCAGCCGTTTACTGTGAGCTTCTGCTCGCGGCGGGCCTGCGCCATCAAGGCGGCTTCCGTCGCCGTCTTCGTATCCTTGATACGGTCGAAGTGACTGATGGCGTCAAGACAGCGCGGCTCAGCCCGTCTGCTGACGATTATCTCACCATTCATGCCAAGATCGAATTTGAGAGCCGCGCCATCGGCACCCAGCAGATGTCGCTGCGGCTGGTGCCCGGCATGTTCGCGCGTGACATTGCGTTTGCCCGCACCTTCGGCTTTGCGAAGGATGTGGAAAAGCTGCAGGCGATGGGGCTCGCACGCGGCGGGTCGCTTGATAATGCGGTGGTTCTCGATGGCGATGAGATCGTCAATCCAGAGGGGCTGCGCGTCAGCGATGAATTCGTCCGCCACAAGATTCTTGATGCGGTCGGTGATCTGATGCTCGCCGGTGCACCGATTGCGGGCGTCTATGAAGCGCGTCAGCCTGGACATGCGCTGAACAACAAGCTGGTGCGCGCCTTGCTCGCCAATCCGGACGCCTGGTGCTGGGAAACGGACGCCGATCTCGTGGATGCAGCGCCAGCCGCCGTCGCAGCCCGCCACTAGGGCGGCGCTTACTTAAATGTGTCGGTAATGAAGGCAGGGCGCCGCCGCAAAGCGGGCGTGTCTAGTCCATAGATGCGCGCGTGCGTTCGACGGTTTTCTTCGCTTCTGCTGAAGACATTGCAACACTATCGTCCGAAGACACATCCGCGCTGTTGTCAGCATCCGCCAGCGTACGAATAAGGTTGAGGATTGCCGCCCGCGAGCGCTCATCATTGATCCGCGCAAGATTGCGCACGCATTCGATGGCAAAACGCGAAGAGCCCTGCAGATCATCCTCTGACTCTTCAAGCCCGTCAGTCAGCCCGTCAAAGAACCAACCTGGTGACACGTTCAGCCGCTCAGCCAGCAGGTAGAGACGTCCTGCGCTCACACGATTGGCGCCCGTCTCATACTTCTGAATTTGCTGGTAGGACACACCAAGCGCTTCGCCTAGCTGGTCCTGCGTGAGGCCGGTCAGAATGCGACGGCGCCGAATGCGCTCGCCAACGATCTTGTCGACATCAGATGCGGAAAACTGCTCGCTATTTATAACACTCATCTCGTTGTCGCCTTTCGGGCGCGGGTGCCTGTGTCCCCTAAATCGGCAATATCAGTGGTATACACCAACTTATACCTTATTGATAACACGAAAGCATCCGTCCGGTTCCTGTAGCCGACGTCTTTACAAGAAAGGGCAGACGGGCAAAGTGAGGCCAAGTCGTATATGGACCAGGATCTGCAATGAAGCTGACAACTCTAGGCGCGCTCTCTGCCGTCGCCGCATCCTTGCTTTTGACAGGCTGTAATTCGAACCGACAGGCCCGCGACCTTGCCTACGTGGAGCGTCCAGTCGAGGCGCTCTACAACGCTGCTGCCCAGGAATTGGACCGCGGCGATTATGTCAGCGCGATCGAACTGTTCAATGAAGTTGAGCGTCAGCACCCCTATTCAGAATGGGCCCGCCGCTCGACCATGATGTCGGCTTACGCCTCGTACCGCTCACGCCGTTATGACGATGCGGTCTCGACGGCGCAGCGTTATCTGTCCCTCAATCCGGCTGGTCAGACGGCGCCTTACGCCTACTACATCATCGCCATGAGCTATTTCCAGCAAATCGTCGATGTTGGCCGCGACCAGAAAACGACAGAGCTTGCGCTGAATGCGCTGACGGATGTTGTCCGCCGTTTTCCGAACACAGACTACGCCCGTGATGCGAGCGTGAAGATCGACATGGTCCGCGATCAGCTGGCCGGCAAGGAGATGGAGATTGGTCGCTGGTATCTGCGCCGCAATGAGCATCTGGCCGCAGTCAATCGCTTCAAGACCGTGGTGGACGAATACGATACCACAACGCATACGCCTGAAGCCCTTCACAGGCTGGTTGAGGCTTATCTCTCCCTTGGTTTGACAGATCAGGCCGTCGCGGCCGCATCGGTGCTGCAGTACAATTATCCTGACAGCCGCTGGTATCGTGATAGCTATGATTTGATCGAACGCGGTGGCTCTGGCGCAGAGCCAGCCTCATCGGATCGCACGCTTCTGCAGCGCCTCACGCCTTGGTAAGGACCGCGCGCAAATAGCGCTTGTTCCGCTTTTGTTCCGATGATATGCAGGGCGCATGATTATTGCGCTCTCTATCCGATCCTTCCTGCTCATCGAACGGCTCGACATCGAGGCCCGCGATGGCTTTACAGCTCTTACCGGCGAGACCGGTGCGGGCAAATCCATCATTCTTGACGCGCTCGGCCTCGCGCTTGGCGCGACCGCCAGCCGCAAACTGGTCCGCAAGGGCGCCGATCAGGCCAGCATTCTGGC
Source organism: Henriciella litoralis (assembly GCF_002088935.1). Lineage (NCBI taxonomy): Bacteria > Pseudomonadati > Pseudomonadota > Alphaproteobacteria > Hyphomonadales > Hyphomonadaceae > Henriciella > Henriciella litoralis. The sequence goes on along the minus strand of NZ_NCSS01000004.1, from coordinate 430,722 downwards.
CGAGTTCGCGCTGGAGGCAGATCATCCAGCATGGTCGGTCCTGGCTGATTATGGGTTTGAGGCGTCACCTGATGAAACCCTGATGCTGAAGCGTGTCATCCCGGCCTCGGGCCCTGCGCGTGCCTTCATCAATGACCAGCCCGCAAGCGCATCACTGCTGGCGGAAGTCGGGGAGACGCTGGTTGAAATTCATGGCCAGCACGCCGCGTCCGCTTTGATGCGCCCATCCAGCCACCGCATGCTTCTCGATACCTATGCCGGTAACGAATCACTGCTCGCCGCATGTGCGACGAGCTGGGCAGAGTTTGAAGACCGCAGACGCGCACGTGAGGCGCTTGAGAAAGACCTCAGCGATGCCGAAGAGGCGCACGCCTGGCTTGTTGAGACTGTCGAAGAACTTGAGAAGCTCGCGCCAAAAACAGGCGAATTTGATCGGCTTACCGCTGAGCGCAACGTTCTCATGCAATCTGAGAAGATCGCCGAATCAGCGTCTGAAGCCTTTCAGGCGTTTGAGGAAGCCGATGTCGAATCATGTCTCGCTCGCGCCAGCCGTGCGACTGAACGCGTCCTGCGCATCGACGGGCTCGACACGCTGGAGGGCGGCCTCTCCAGCGCAGCGCGCGCAGCCGCCGAGGCGCTGGAGCGCGCTTTGATCGAAGTGGGTGAGGCAAGTGCCGCGCTCGAGGCGCTGGGGCAAGCTGCCGTTCATGACCCGGACGTTCTGGAACGAACAGAGCAACGCCTGATCAGTCTGCGATCGGCCGCGCGCAAGCATGATGTTGAGCCGGCCGCGCTGGTCGATCTGCTTCAAGCGACGCGTGACAAGCTCGCGCTCAGTGATGCGCCGGGCGGCTCGCTCGACAAGGCGCGTGCCGAGGAGAAATCAGCCTCGGCCCGTTGGCAGACCGCAGCTGACCGTTTGACCCGAGCCCGCCAGACCGCAGCCGCGCGTATGGAAAAGGCCATCGCTGCAGAGCTGAAGCCGCTGAAGCTTGAGCGGACCAAGGTCAAGGTGCGTTTCGATGAGATCAGCGAATCAGCCTCCGGCGCTCAAGGGCGCGAACGCGCGGAGTTTGAGATTGAGACCAATCCCGGCGCTGGTTTTGGCCCGCTCAAGCAGATCGCCTCAGGTGGTGAACTTGCCCGCTTCTCGCTCGCCCTCCAATGCGTGCTGGCCGAGACGACCAGTGTGCCTGTCATGGTGTTTGATGAGGCCGATCAGGGCGTTGGCGGCGCGGTGGCAGCGGCCATTGGTGAGCGTCTCACGCGCCTCGGTCAGACGCGTCAGGTGTTCGCGATTACGCATAGCCCGCAAGTCGCGGCGGCGGCGGCCAATCAGTGGCTCGTCTCCAAGTCAGGTCGCGCATCAAGCGGGGTTGGCGAAACCCGTATCACCGGTCTAGATGCTGGTCAGCGGCATGAGGAAATCGCCCGCATGCTGTCTGGCGCGACAGTTACGCAAGAGGCAAGGGCCGCAGCAACGAGGCTCCTTGAAGATGTATGAGTGGAAACAAGCCGGTCGAAAGCCTCACCGAGGCTGAAGCACGTCGTGAGCTCGCCCGGCTCGCGACCGAAATCCGGCTGGCGGACAGCGCCTATTACAAGGATGATGATCCGCACTTCACGGACGCCGAATATGACGCGCTCCGCACCCGCAATAGCGAGATAGAAGCCCATTTCCCGGCGCTCAAACGTGCCGATAGCCCGAGTGACCGGGTCGGTGTTGAAGTGTCCGACGCGTTCAGCAAGGTCGAGCATGGCATCCCCATGCTCTCGCTCGACAACGCCTTTTCTGAAGAAGATGTTGCAGAGTTCGTCGCCCGTATCCGCCGATATCTCGGTCTGGAGGCAGGCGAAGAATTGTCGATCACGGCAGAGCCGAAGATCGACGGTTTGTCGCTCAACATCACTTACGAAAATGGCGTGATGGTGCGGGCTGCAACACGCGGCAATGGACAGGTCGGCGAAGACGTCACCGTCAACGCCCGCACAATTGAAGACATTCCCAAAAAGCTCGCAGGAAGCGGCTGGCCGGACCGCATCGAGATTCGCGGCGAGGTCTATATGACCGGCGATGCGTTCAACACGCTTAATGAAACCCAGGAAGCGTCTGGGAAGAAGACGTTCGCCAACCCGCGTAACGCGGCGGCGGGCAGCCTCCGCCAACTTGATGTCGCCATCACGCGTTCGCGCCCACTCCGCTTTTTCGCTTATGCCTGGGGAGAGGTCAGCGGCGCCTTCGCCGAAACGCAGACTGAAGCGGTCGCGAAGCTCTCAGACTGGGGCTTTGTCACCAATGAGCTGTTTGCGGCGTATGATGATGTCGCTGGCCTGATCGGGGCTTATGACGATATGGCCGAGCGCCGCGCCATGCTTGGCTATGATATTGATGGCGTTGTCTACAAGGTGAACCGGCTCGACTGGCAGGCGCGCCTTGGCTTTGTCAGCCGTTTCCCGCGCTGGGCAATCGCCCACAAATTCCCGGCTGAGCGCGCGGTGACCAAACTCGAAGCGATCGAGATCCAGGTTGGCCGCACCGGCACGCTGACACCGGTTGCTCGCCTCACACCAATCACCGTCGGCGGCGTGGTCGTGTCGAACGCCACGCTCCACAATGAGGATGAAATTGCCCGCCTCGATGTGCGCCCCGGCGACATGGTCGAAATTCAGCGCGCAGGTGACGTCATCCCGCAAGTCCTGGGTGTCGTTGATGCCGATAATGAGAACCGCGCCGAGCCATTCGAGATGCCCCATACCTGCCCGGAATGCGGTTCGGCAGCTGTTCGCGAGGTGGATGATAAAGGCGTCTCGGACGTTCGCCGTCGGTGCACGGGCGGGCTGACCTGTCCGGCGCAAGCAGTGGAGCGCCTGAAGCATTTCGTCTCGCGCAAGGCGCTCGACATTGATGGCCTTGGCGCCAAACAGGTTGAGCTGTTCTACACGAAAGGCGCTGTCAAAGGCCCTCAGGATATATTCCGGCTGGCCGCCCGGTTTGAAGCAGAAGGCCTCCCGCCGCTTAGCGAATGGGAGGGTTTTGGTGAGACCTCAGCCAGCAATCTCATGGCCGCTATCGATGCGCGCCGCACACCGCCCTTTCAGCGCTTCCTCAACGGTCTTGGCATCCGCCATGTCGGCGAGAACACGTCAGGCCTCTTCGCGCGCCACTTTCTTGAATGGGACGCCTTCTGGTCGACCGTGAAGAAAGCCGCTGACGGCGATACAAGCGCTGAGGCTGAATTGCTCTCCATCGACGGCGTCGGCCAGACGGCGGTTGATAGCCTGAAAGACTTCGCGCTTGAGCCGCACAATATCGAGATGCTGGAAAGTCTGCTGAGCGAAGTTGAGGTCGAGGCGGCAAAGGCGGCCAGCAATACCAGCGCGGTGTCCGGCAAGACGATCGTCTTCACCGGCACACTGGAAAAGATGACACGCGACGAAGCCAAATCCCGCGCCACGGCCCTAGGGGCCAAGGTATCAGGCTCGGTGTCGGCGAAGACCGATATCGTGGTCGCTGGCCCTGGCGCCGGCTCCAAGCTGAAGAAAGCTGAAGAGCTCGGCGTGCAGGTGATGAGTGAGGATGACTGGCTGGAGCTTGCCGGTCTCTAACCGATCAAAGCGGCGTGCACTGCGCCGTCAGCCAGTCCGAAACCTCGCCGTCGACAAGCGGTCCGATCTTCTCCAGCACGTCGGCGTGATAGGTATCGACCCATTCACGCTCTGCCGGTGTCAGCAGGTCGAGCGCAATGAGATCACGCGCGAGCGGCGCCCATGTGAGGTTCTCAAAGCCGAGCATCTCGATCTCGCCGCCCTCAATCGCGGCCGGTTCGGTCACGAATTGCAAATTCTCGATGCGGATGCCGTACTGGCCTTCGCGATAGAAACCAGGCTCATTCGACACAATCATGCCGGGCGATAGCGGTATCGCGTTCCACGGCTTGGCAATCCGCTGTGGGCCTTCATGCACGCCGAGATAAACTCCGACGCCATGACCCGTGCCATGCCCATAGTCGAGCCCGGCTTGCCAGAGCGAATGGCGCGCCAGCACATCAAGGTGAGTGCCAGTTGTCCCTTCCGGGAAGCGCACAGCCGCCAGCGAAATATGGCCTTTCAGCACCAGCGTGTAATGGCGCTTCATATCCGCGCTCGGCTCGCCAATCGGCACCGTGCGCGTCACATCGGTCGTGCCGTCGAGATACTGCCCGCCGCTATCAACGAGATAGAGCGTTCCGCGCGCGAGCTTAAGGTTTGAAGCTGACGAGACGCGGTAATGGGGCAGGGCCCCATGCGGCCCGGCGCCTGAAATCGTCTCGAAGGAGAGGTCGTTGAGGTCACCCAGATCCTCGCGCAGGCTTTCCAGCTTCAGCGCGGCATCAATTTCGGTCACCTCGCCGCTTTGCGCATCGGTCGCCAGCCAGTGGAGGAAGCGCGTGAGCGCGGCGCCATCACGAATGTGCGCGGCCTGCGTCCCGGCAATTTCGGTAGCATTCTTGCACGCCTTGGGCAGCAGCGCAGGGTCCGGCTGGCGAAGAATTTTCGCGCCGGCATCCTCGACCGCCTTGAAGAACCATGCCGAGGCCAGAGACGGATCAAGGCTGACCGTCTTGCCCTTCAGGCTTGCGAGCGCGCTATCAAGCTCATCGATCGGGCGCAGCGTGACAGTATTGCCAAGATGCTTGCGCAGCGCGTCCGACGTCTTGCGCGGATCGATAAAGAGATCAGCACTGCCATCATCATTCAGGATGGCGCGCGAGAGCGGCAGAGGCGAACAGGCGACGTCGCCGCCGCGAATATTGAACGCCCAGGCCACAGAGGCGGGCGACGTGATCACCGCCGCATCGGCGCCGTCGGCCTTCAGCGCTTGCGCAATCGCCTCGCGCTTTTCGGTGGCATCGACGCCGGCATGTTCCAGCGGCTGAGGCACGACAGGGGCCAGCGGCTCAGCAGGCCGGTCATCCCATGCGGTATCGATCGGATTGGCATCAACCGCTTTCAACGAAGCGCCCGCCTTGGCAGCGGCGCTTGCAAGCTTGTCGAGATCATCCGGCGTCATAAGCCGCGGATCATAGCCAACCGTTTTGCCCTTGAGGCTTTGCTTGGCGATCCAGCCAAACGGGCCGGGGTCAGGCAGGCCCTCGATCTTGAACAGGTCCGGATCGGTTTGGTCACGCACCTGCAACGTGTAGCGCCCGTCCGCGAAGACGACGGCGCTGTCTAGAAGGATCATCGCGGCGCCGGCAGAGCCGGTAAAACCGCTGACCCAGGTCAGCCGGTCATTCGAGGCTGGCAGATATTCATTGTGATACTCGTCTTCATGAGGGACGTAGAAAACGTCGAGCCCCATGGACTTCATGGCATCGCGAAGGCGGGGAAGGTTGTTGCGGCCAAGCTGCGGGCCGCCCTTCACATCAAAGTTCTGTCTCATGCCTCTAATCTAGGGGCAAAGGGCAGGCTTAGGAAGGCGCGCTGTCAGACAGGCCTCTGAAAAACCATGGCCGACCAGCCATCCCGCCGAACGCGGTGTACCAGTGCCAGGCCATGGCCTTCATAAGCGCGCCGGACCAGCGGCTCCTGATGCGTCAGCAAGCCGGACAGGATCACATGGCCGCCGGGGGCTGTGAGCCCCACAATTTTCGGGCAGAGGCCGACCAGTGGGCGGAACAGGATGTTCGCAAAGATGAGGTCATACGGCCCATCGCGGCGGATGGTGGCATTGAAGCCGCCGCCTGTCTCGAAGGTGCGGAAGGCATTGGCGACATGGTTCTTGGCGGCGTTCTCATTGGCGACGCGCACGCTGTCCTTGTCGATCTCGGTGCCCCAGGCGCGCTTAGCCCCCGCCTTGATGGCCGCGATGGCCAGCACGCCAGAACCGGTGCCAACATCCAGAACTTTTTGCGGCCGGTCGGTCTTCAGGACATGCTCAAGCCCGAAAAGGCAGCCAAGCGTCGTGCCATGGTGGCCGGTGCCGAAGGCTGGGCCAGCTTCGATCAGGATCGGCGTCTTGCCCGGCGCTGATTTTGCCAGAACATGGCTGCCCGCCACGATGAAGCGCCCCGCAGCAACCGGCGGCAGGCCTTCCAGCGACATGACAACCCAGTCCCGGTCCTCAAGGGCTTCGATAACAGGGTTCAGCGACGGCGAGGTTTCAAGGATAATCGCCTTGCAGGCTTCGGCGTCCTCTGCGCTTTCGGCATAGGCGTCGAGGCGCCAGGCATGGCGGCCATCTTCCTTGGCGTCGACCGCGCCAGCCGGCGAAGGGTCGGTCCAGGCCAGGGCATCCCAGGCCGGTTCAATGGCCTCACGCGGGCCTTTTGCAGTGATCTGATACATGGGAAAAGGCCCATAGCAGAGCCGGTGATTGCCCGATAGGGTGCGAATTCGGTGAAAGCGCACGAAAGGGGCAAAGCATGTTTCTCAGATTAGCCACACTGGCAGTCACATTGGTCTTCTGCGGCGCGCATGCCGACGCGCAGACGGAGGGTGAAACCCGCCGCATCGTCCGCGCCGCGCCTGAACCGGACTGGCGCCCCATCGCGCCGGAAAACCTGCTTTTGATCGAGACCGAAAAAGGCACGATCACGGTCGAGCTCAACCCGGATTTTGCGCCGGAACATGTTGAGCGTATGCGCAAGCTCGCCTTTGGCGGCATCATGCATGGCCAGCGTTTCTATCGCGTCATTGATGGCTTTGTGGCGCAGGGCGGCTTTGAAGATGAAGCGCTGATGGTCGACTGGCCAACCCTCACCAATGAGAATGAGCGCGTTTATGGCGGCGCGGGTTTTGTGCCGCTTGGCAATGATGATCTCTTCGCGCCAGAGACCGGCCATATCGATGGCTTCCCGGTCGGGCGCAGCGCAGAACTTCAGACCGAATGGCTGCTTCATTGCCCGGGCGCGATGGCGATGGCCCGCGATACAGACCCCGATTCCGGCTCAACCGAGTTCTACATCGTGCTGGATGCGCAGCGCTATCTGGACCGGAATTTGACCGTCTTCGGCCGTGTCATCGACGGCATGGAGCATGTGCAGGCCATGAAGCGCGGCAAGCGTGAAATCGAAAGCGGCGTGATCCAGGCGCCAGAGCAGGGCGATCTCATTCGCTCGTTCCGCCTTGCCAGCGAAATGATGGAAGAAAACCGTCCGCACTGGGAGGTGATGAATAGCGAGAGCGAGCTGTTCGAGGACTTCAAGACATCCCGGCGTGTGCGCGATGACCCGTTCTTCTACCGCAAGCCGCCTGAAGTGCTCGACATTTGCAGCATCTCTGCGCCTGTCCGCCAGGTGAAGCCGGGTGACACGCCGCAATGATGTTCAAGGCGTCGCTGCGCGATGGGGTCCGGCGCGGCGACATCACAACGACGATCCGCATCTGGAAGACGCCGCGGGTGAAACCCGACCATCGCTACAAGATGGCGCCGGGGGCGGTGGTCGTCGAGAGCGTTCAGGAAATCGCGATCAGTGACATCACGCCCGCCATGGCGCGCGAGAGCGGCTTTGAAGGTGTGGTGGATTTGCTGAAGACCGCAAAGCATGGCGAAGGCCAGCGCGTCTTTTTTATCCGCTTCCACTATGTCGAAGATTGATCATGCCAGCAGTGTGGTCGCGCAGGCGCAAAGTCCGACGCAACCACATTCCTGAACCCGGCACGCTATGATCGCCTAGTGCTTCCAGCCATGATCGTAATGGGCCCAGGCCCGGTCACGATCGTTATGGGTGCCGACATTGTAATTATAGCCGCTGTCATAGGTCGGGCCGGTTTCGTAATAGGCGCCTTCGCCGCCGCTGGACCAGACAACCGTGTTTTCGTCATACACCTCGCCGCCAGCATAATAGCCTTGGTCATAGGTGCTGGCGCTCTCATAGCTATACGACGCGCCATCATAATAGGTGTCGCTGCTGCTATAGGTTGGAGCGGTCTGATAGCTGCTGGTCGTCCCGTGATAGGCGTGGGTGCCCGTGTTCGGATGGTAGCAGTCTGGCGGCGCGAGGCGGGTATAGGTGCGCGTATAGGTTTTCGTGACCGCAGGCGGGGAGTAATGCGTCGGCGCGGCAACCGGCGTTGAGCAGGTCGTGTAACAACAGGCGGCGCAGCTGGTTGCGGGTGCCGAGCTATGGAAACGGGTTACCTGAACGTCGCGCTCATAGGTCGTATGGGCGGCGGGCGGCACGTATTCGGCATGCGGGGCCGGGGCTCTATGCGGATGATGGGCGGTTTCATAACCGTCTGCCATGGCCGGCATCGCGGCCAGCATGACCAGTCCAAATCCTGCAGCTATCTTGGTGATCATCGGGACGTTTCCTCGGCTGGTTGATCGTATGGTAAACGATTAGTTAACAGCAATGCGGCGAAATTCGGGAATGTTCCTCACCGGCGCAATTTTTTAGGTGTCGCGCGCTGTTCAGACGGCTGCGAAAGCGGTTATGCAGGGGCCATGACTGTTTCATTGAAAATCGCAATTGCCGGTGTCGCCGGACGTATGGGCCAACAGCTCGCAACCGCTGCCCTTGAGGCTGGCCACATGCTTGTCGGCGGGACCGAAGCGCCGGGCTCTGACAATATCGGCACGGACATTGGCGAGATATTGGGGCGCGGCGCGATTGGCGTGGCTGCTGTCGAAGACGTCGCTGAAGCGGCCAGGGACGCAGACGTCTGGATCGATTTCACCAGACCAGAGGCAACGCTTGCCGCGGTGAATGCGCTGTCTGGCAGTGGCGTAAAGGCCGTGATCATCGGCACGACCGGTTTCGATGCCGCAGGTGAAGCGGCCATCACGGAAGCGGCGGGCAGTCTTGCCATCGTCAAGGCTGGCAATTTCTCGCTGGGCGTGAACCTCCTCTGCAGTCTCGTCGAACGGGCCGCCCGCAGTCTTGGCGAAGACTGGGATATTGAAGTGCTCGAAACCCATCACCGCCGAAAAGTGGATGCGCCGTCCGGCACGGCGCTCATGCTGGGGGATGCCGCCGCATCCGGGCGCGATGCTGATCTGAAAGCTTTACGCGCAGGGCCTTATGATGGGCCGGATGCCAAGCGCGAACCGGGCACGATCGGCTTTGCAGTTCGCCGGTCTGGCGGCGTCATCGGCGAGCATGAAGTGACGTTCGGCTCTGACATGGAAATTCTGAGCCTCTCCCACACCGCGCTGGACCGCGCCGTCTTTGCGCATGGGGCCTTGGCCGCCGCGCGCTGGGCCGTGCGCCAGTCACCGGGCCTCTATGATATGGATGACGTGCTCGGCCTTTGACGTTGGGTGAGGAATTGCCAAGCCCCGATTGAGGTAGCACTGGATAGTCCAAATCCAGTCCAGTCCGCTTATTCGGGAGACCCACATGTCAGAAGCATACATTATTGACGCCGTCCGCACGCCGCGTGGCATCGGCAAGGTTGGCAAGGGCTCGCTCGCCCACCTTCACCCGCAGCACCTCGCTGCGACCGTGCTCGGCGCGATCCGTGACCGCAACAATCTCGACACGGCGACTGTCGACGACATCATCTGGGGCACCAGCTCTCAGCGCGGCGCGCAAGGCGCAGACCTTGGCCGTATGGCCGCGCTCGATGCCGGCTTTGACGTCAAAGCCTCCGGTGTGACGCTTGACCGTTTCTGCGGCTCGGGCATCACGTCTGTCTCGCTCGCAGCTGCGCAAGTCATGTCCGGCATGGAAGACTGCGTTATCGCAGGCGGCACCGAGATGATGAGCTACACGGCTGCGACGGCTGACCCGAAGAACCCGCCAATGATGGATGCGGGCAACCTCCACCTTCGCGAGCTGCACCCACAGTCTCAGCAAGGCGTTTGCGCCGATGCGATCGCAACGCTCGAAGGCATTGATCGCGAAGCGCTTGACCAGCTTGCCGTGACCAGCCAGCAGCGCGCGAAAGTGGCAATGGATGAAGGCCGTTTCGACAAGTCCTTGATCCCTGTCTACAACCGCGACGGCACACTCGCGCTCGACAAGGACGAGTTCCCACGTCCAAGCACGACGATGGAAACGCTCGGGAACCTCAAGACCGTGTTCAACATGTATATGGACATCCCGGTCGACGATCAGGGCAATACTTACGGCTCCATGGTCACGAAGAAATACCCACAGCTCGAAGGCAAGATGACCCATGTTCACCATGCCGGTAACTCGTCCGGCGTGGTCGATGGCGCAGCGGCTATCCTCGTCACCTCGAAAGAGTATGCCGACAAGAACGGCCTGAAGCCGCGTGCCCGTATCGTGGCGACCTGCAATATGGGCGACGACCCGACGCTGATGCTCAACGCGCCGGTCCCGGCTGCGAAGAAAGTCCTCGAAAAGGCTGGCCTGACAACGGACGATATCGACGTCTACGAGATCAACGAAGCGTTCTCTGTCGTCGCAGAGAAGTTCATCCGTGACCTCAATCTTGATCGTTCCAAGGTCAACATCAATGGCGGCGCCATGGCGCTTGGCCACCCAATCGGTGCGACCGGTTCGATCCTCATCGGCACTGCGCTGGATGAGCTTGAGCGCTCCGGTGGCAAGTATGGCCTGGTTACGATGTGTGCGGCTGGCGGCATGGCCCCGGCGATTATCATCGAGCGCATCTAGGCCCACTCGACACCTCATCATGACAACCGCCGGGCCCGCACATGCTGGCCCGGCGGTTTCTTTTTGGGCGACAGGTCCGGCCGTCGCCAATAGGATGGCAGGTCATGGAGGGCCTGAAATCATGACTTTGAAATCCTTGACCTGCGCGGCGCTGTTCGCGGCCACTGCGATTGCGGGCTGCGCCACGACAAGCACAGACCCCAAATCCTACAACTCCGATCCCATTGCGATCGATGCCGATTTCCCGCCATCACTTGTCGAGCTGAATTTCGAGAGTAACGGCGACCGGCTGAACGGGCTGGCCTATCTCGCAAATGGCGAAGGGCCACACCCGACCGTCGTGCTTCTGCATGGCTACCCGGGAAATGAGAAGAACCTCGACCTTGCCCAAGCCCTTCGGGCCGATGGCTTCAACGTCTTCTTTTTCCATTATCGCGGGGCCTGGGGCAGCGAGGGACTTTTCAGCTTCACAAATGTCATCGAGGACGTCGCCGCTGCGACCGACTATCTGCGCGCCAACGCCGAAACCTATCGCACTGACCCTGACAATATCATTCTCGTCGGTCACTCGATGGGCGGCTTCGCCTCGCTCGAAGCGGCTGCGCGGGATGACCGCATCAATTGTACGGCTGGGCTCGCCCCGGCAAACTTTGGTGCGATCGCTGCGGTACTGAACGCCAGTCCTGAGCAGGCCGCCGGGTTCGCGGCCTATTCCGACACGCTTCAGATGCTGGCCGGATGGAGCGGCGAGAAGGCAAATGCTGAGCTCGCCGCCAATCAGCAGGCCTTCGATACGCGCTTGCTCGCGCCGCAGCTTTCCGGAAAGTCTGTCCTGCTGATCGCGGGTGACAAGGACACATCAGTGCCGCCTGAGACGATCCATGCGAGCATGGTCGCCGCCTATGAAGCTGAGCCCGGCATTACGCTGACCGCCAAAGTTCTTCCCGGTGATCATTCTTTTTCATGGTCTCGCCACCGGCTGATCGATGAGGTGACGAGCTGGGCGAAGACCTGCCGCTGACCCGCGCGGCCGCCAGCAAGCTTTGCGATACGATGGGGCGCCATACCAAGACCGACCGAACTTCCATCAAATTTCAAAGACCGACTGAACCATAATTCCACACCTCTGTGCCACATTGGGGCGTAACGAAATGATCCAACAGGGTCTGATAACGGATGGTGATGATGGCTAAGACGGTTCTTGTAATCGATGACGACCCAACACAGCGCAGGCTGCTTCAGGCAGCTGTCGAGAAGTCAGGCTTTGCCTGTCGGACGGCGCCAGATGGCGAGAGCGGCTTCACCACGGCGACCGAAGCAGGCGCCGATGTTATCCTCCTTGATCTCAATATGCCGGGCCTTTCCGGCATGGAGACGCTGGAGCGCCTCTCCGAACGTATTCCGGACGTGCCGGTCATCATGTTGACGGCCACCTCCGGCATCGACACCATTGTGTCCTCGATGCGCGCTGGCGCTGTAGATTTCATCGTAAAACCAGCCAATCCAGAGCGCGTCGTTGTCTCCATCCGCAATGCCCTCAAAATGTCGTCGCTGACCGGCGAAGTAAAACGTCTCACCCGCAAGAGCGAAGGCGGCATGAACTTCGAGGACATGATCGCTTCGGCCCCGTCCATGCGCCAGGTGATCCGTCTTGGACAGCGCGCGGCAAGCTCTGACATTCCGGTTCTTATACTTGGTGAAAGTGGTGTGGGTAAGGAAGTGATTGCCCGCTGCATCCAGGGCGCATCTGACCGCGCTGGCAAGCCTTTCGTCACCGTCAACTGCGGTGCCATTCCAGAGAACCTCGTTGAGAGTATTCTCTTCGGCCATGAGAAAGGCGCGTTTACCGGTGCTGTCTCAAAATCGCTCGGTAAATTCGTTGAGGCAGATGGCGGAACGCTGTTCCTCGATGAGATTGGCGAGCTGCCACTCGACATGCAGGTGAAACTGCTGCGCGCCCTGCAGGAAGGTGAGGTCGATGCTGTCGGCTCCCGCCGTCCGACCAAGGTGGACGTCCGCATCATTTCCGCGACCAATCGTGATCTGGCTGAACAGGTCAAATCAGGCAACTTCCGGGAAGATCTGTACTATCGCCTCAACGTCTTCCCGGTCGATGTGCCGGCCCTGCGTGAGCGCAAGGACGATATTCCGTCGCTGGTCGACTTCTTCATCTCCCGCTTCAACGTGTCTGAAGGCCGCGATGTCACAAGCGCGACGGACGAGACGCTGCGCATGCTGTGCGCCCATGACTGGCCGGGCAATGTCCGTCAGCTTGAGAACGCCGTCTTCCGCGCGGTGATCCTGGCTGAAACCTCGCAGCTGCAGCCGCATGACTTTCCGCAGATCTCCGGCATCATGCCTGAGATGGCAGACCTGCCGCCGGTTCCGGCCCGCTCTGAGGCGGCTAATGACATGCAGGCCGTGCCGAGCGATGGCTATGCGACCGCCGCTGGCCCTGTCGGCATCAAGGATGATGCAGGCGAACTGCGCACCCTGTCGGAGATCGAGCGCGACGTGATCGAATATGCGATCGACTTCTATCAGGGGCATATGTCCGAAGTCAGCCGCCGGCTCGGCATTGGCCGCTCCACGCTCTATCGCAAGATCCGCGAATACGAGCTGGACCAGCAGAACGAACAAAAAGCCGGCTGAACTCATTTTCGATAAAGGTCGAAGCCGCGAATTTGGAGACGAAAAAGATGGGTGGCATTAACATGTCATCTTCGGATTTTGTGGATCATTTCATTGAGATAGTTGGCTACAAATCTGGAGTCGTAATTGGCCGCAAAAAATTGTTTCAAATTGTAGAGGATTACGATCCAAGGATCACTTTGGCGTTGGGACCAGAGGGTGCCGGTTCCTATCGCATGCATTCTTCAGAGTTTGAGAGCATCGTTGCCCATCTCCTGCACAGAATCGGTAACATTGACGACCCAAGTACAATGCCCGTGAGCATTAGGTTATTCCATCAATCTAAAAATGATCCCGTAGCTTTGAAGCGCTACGAAGAAATTATGGAAACCTACACTGGTTTTATGCGCCGAGCCCTTCGAACGGCTAAGCCTGCGAGCAAGATTGATCCTTCGCCGTTTCTCCAAAACGTTTTCGATCGATTTGGAGTTCAAGGTGTAGAAATGGCAATGAGGTTGCTTCGCGGCGTCAATCATCAGCTACACATTTCACCTTGGGGACGGATGCGCGCTTTTGAATGGAGCGACGAAGTTGAATTAGAGACATTATTCCGGGACGAGGGGCTAGAAACGCTTCATGGTAAATTTTTCGACCAACGCTTCATCGATTACCTGAACAACAACTTTGACGATTTGGGGGATATCCATTGGCGGAAATTTGAAGCGCTGGCGGGCGAGTACTTCGAAAGGCAAGGATTCAAAGTGGAAATGGGCCCTGGGCGAAATGATGACGGAATTGATCTTCGCATCTACCCAATGTCTAGCGAAGTCGAATCGCCTCCACTGATTTTGGTTCAATGCAAACGACAAAAAGCGGCGATAGGCAAAGCGCTTATTAAGTCAGTTTACGCAGATGTGTTGCATGAGAAGGCTGGCTCGGGGCTGATAGTTACTAGCTCACGGTTGTCGCCAGGCGCTGCTGCGTTGAGAACAGCGCGAGGCTATCCAATTGAGGCGGCCGATCGCAAAACTCTGCAAGATTGGATATCCAATATGAAAACTCATCGGCTATGCTAGGCGGATAGACACAACACCCGCAAGATTCAGGTGGATGGCGTCGTCGTGGGGGGTAAACTGCGGGCGATGACGACATCCACTGATCTTTCCGAACGCTCTGCCGCCTATGCGCGAATGGCCGACGCCTTGCGCCATCTCGGCGATACTTGGCAGGACTGGCCGGACCTCTCCCAATGCGCGAAAGCGATGGGCGTCTCGCCGTATCATTTTCAGCGTGAATTCACCCGCTGGGCGGGCATCAGCCCCAAGCAGTTTCAGGCGACCCTCGCGCATGCCGAGGCCGGTGACCTTTTGCGGCAAGGCGCTTCGGTGCTCGATGCGAGCTTCGCGACAGGCCTGTCCGGGCCATCGCGCCTGCATGATCTTTTTATCGCGCATGAAGGCCTGACCCCCGGCGAGGCCAAGTCCGGCGGGGCAGGGGCTGACCTGACCCTCGGCGAGGCGCCGACCCCCTTCGGCACCGGTGTCTTTCTGGTCTCCCCTCGCGGCTTGTGCGGCCTTGGCTTTGCCGATGATGGCGTTGGCGAGAAGACCGGATTTGAGCATCCGGGCTATTCGAGAGAACAGGTGATTGAAGACCTTGCCGGGCGATATCGAAACGCCAGCATTGCCCGCAATGACGATGAAGCGGCTCTCTGGTCAGAACGGATTTTCCAGAAGGACGACCCGATCCCGGTCGCCCTCTATGGGACGCCTTTTCGGCGCCAGATCTGGCGGGCGCTGCTCGATATCCCGGCTGGCGAGACGCGGACCTATGGCGAAATCGCCGCTTCGGCAGGCCAGCCAAAAGCTGCGCGTGCAGCAGGAACAGCGATTGGCGCGAACACGCTGGCTTGGCTGATCCCCTGCCATCGCGCTCTTGCGTCGGACAAAAGGTTACATAATTACCATTGGGGTGTGGCGCGCAAACGCGCCATGCTGACATATGAGCGCGCGCACGCGGTCTGACGACCTTGAGGCATGCGCCCGCAGAGCCGACAGGATTAGTCATGGGAATTTTGACCTTTTACGCCTTCATGTTCGCATTGCTGGGCGGTTGGGGCATCTGGCTTTTGATGCAGTGGCGTGGGCTGCCAGACTTCTCGAACGCCGTTTACAATTCGATGACCGAGAAGGGATTGCTCTCGCCGACCGTCGGCCGTGAGGAATTCAAGGAAGCTTTTATCCGCTGTGAAGCCCCTGTGGCGGCGAGCTATCGCTGGGTATCGGCCCTGGTCAGCCTGATTGCGCTGCCGCTGCTCGTCCTGATCTTCAACACGATCTATGACTTCTTCTGGCGTCTTGGCGGCGCGGTCCCTGGGCCGCTTGAGCGCGGCTACATGTTCCACACATTCCTGACCTTCGTATTTGTCATGGCCGTGATTGTCGGTCTGCTCTACCTTGTAACGGCCCACTATTACAGACATGCGCCGCCCTCCCTGAAATCGGAGATCCGGCGGCTGGAAGGACAACCCGCATGAGCGTTGAATATCTGCACACCATGATCCGCGTCTCTGACATTGACGCGGCCAAGACATTTTTCTGCGATGGCCTTGGACTGAAAGAGCTGCGGCGCGTCGACAATGAGGGCGGGCGTTTCACGCTTGTCTTTCTGGCCTCTGAGGAAGATGCGGCCCGGTACAAGGCCGACCGTGATGAGAACGGCCTGCCACCAGGTCTGCCGATGATTGAGCTGACCTATAATTGGGACCCGGAAGAGCTCGAGGGCGGCCGCAATTTTGGCCACCTCGCTTACAAGGTTGATGACATCTACGCCGCGACCGAGCGCTTCCAGAAGCTCGGCGTAACGATCAATCGCCCGCCGCGTGATGGACGGATGTGTTTTGTCCGCTCTCCGGACGGGATTTCGGTCGAGCTGCTTCAGAAGGGCGACCCATTGCCTCCGAAAGAACCGTGGGCGAGCGCGGAGAATATCGGCACCTGGTAGCCGCGCGCCATATCGCGCAGTTGTAACGGGCCCGCATCCGCCTACTTCCAGCGTGATGGCAAACGAAAAAGACCCCGAACGTAACCGCCTGAGTGCGCGTCTCCTACGCACCGCCAAGGTTGGCTCTAACCTCTCCGGGGCGGGCCTCTCCTTTGCGGCAAACTCCATCTTTGGCGGTGATGAGAGCGACGAGAAGATCGCCCGCGCGCTTGCTTCGGCCCTTGGCAAGACCAAGGGGCCGTTGATGAAGGTCGCGCAGAT
The DNA here is from genome assembly GCF_002088935.1 of Henriciella litoralis. Classification (NCBI taxonomy): domain Bacteria; kingdom Pseudomonadati; phylum Pseudomonadota; class Alphaproteobacteria; order Hyphomonadales; family Hyphomonadaceae; genus Henriciella; species Henriciella litoralis. Next base: position 414,259 of record NZ_NCSS01000004.1, on the reverse strand, counting down.
GCTATCGACCATTCCTGATTTCCTCCCGGCTGAATATGCCGCCGAGCTGTCGCAGCTTCAGGCGCAAGCGCCCGCCATGGGCTGGCCATTTGTGAAGCGACGCATGCGCGCTGAGCTGGGACCTGACTGGCAGAGCAAGTTCGCTGAATTTGGCAAGGAGGCCGCGCATGCTGCCTCGCTCGGGCAGGTCCACCGCGCCACGCTGCCGGATGGGCGCGAGGTTGCCTGCAAGCTGCAATACCCGGACATGGCGAGCGCGGTCGAAAGTGATGTCGGACAGCTAAAAAGCATGCTCGGCCTTTTCCGCCGCATGGACGGGTCGATCGACCCGCGTGAGATGGTTGGCGAGATTTCCGACCGGCTTCGCGAGGAGCTCGATTATGCCCGTGAGCGCAAGCACATGCAGCTTTATCGGCTGATGCTGGAGGACAAGGACTTCGTCCACATTCCGGCGCCGGTGGATGAATTGTCGACCGACCGTTTGCTGACCATGGACTGGGTCAGTGGTGGACGCCTTAGCGATTATGAGGATGCCAGCCAGGAGGTGCGCAATGGCATCGCCAAACGCCTCTACTGGACGTGGTGGCTGCCCTTTACCCATTACGCCGTCATCCACGGGGACCCGCATCTTGGTAATTATCAGGTGACCCGCGGCGGCGAGGGGCTGAACCTCTTGGACTTCGGCTGTATCCGCATCTTCCCACCACATTTCGTTGGCGGCGTTGTCGATCTTTACCGGGCGCTGCTCGCAGATGATTTTGACGCGACCTATGCCGCCTATGAGAAATGGGGCTTCAAGAACCTCAACCGTGACCTTGTTGAAGTGCTCAATATCTGGGCCGGCTTCATCTATGGTCCGCTTCTGGATGACCGGGTGCGCAGTGTCGCCGATGGTGTTGCGCCGGGCGAATATGGCCGCAAGGAAGCCTTTCAGGTCCGAAAGATGCTGAAGGAAAAAGGGCCGGTGACCATCCCCCGTGAGTTCGTCTTCATGGACCGCGCCGCCATCGGCCTTGGCGCCGCCTATCTGCGCCTCGGCGCCGAGCTCAATTACCATCAACTCTTCGAGGAGAGCCTCGAGGGTTTCGATGAAGCCGAACTGGCGCAGCGGCAGACCGACGCGATGGGCGCGGTGGGGCTGATCTAAATCAGCGGAAATCTGCAGGCTTCTTTTTTCTTTGACGGATCAACTCAAACAAAGCAAACCTTCAACCGAAAGTGTGGAAGGAAACAATTTGCGTTTGGTGTTTGAAAAGATTTTCACTTGTTTCGTTTTGTCAGCCTGTATTGCGGGAATGGCAACTGCGCAAACTTTTGTCGCCGCGCCAAATAGCAGCTTTGTGTTGGATTTTGACACGGATGACGGAGCGTATTCCTCTTGGCGTGCTGACGATTTGTCGGGTTTGAATGCCATGGAAGCCCGCGTGACGTTTCTCAGGAAAGGCAAGCACAAGAAATGGGTGCCGTCTTTTTCTATTTCATTGGCTGATGAGGCGGACAGAGCGACTCTTAGCGTGACGGCGTTGCCGAAAAGTGGCCCATTGGTCATGAGAACCGAGACCTCCTCTGAAAGGGGTGATGACCCTTTTCCGGTGTATGCTTTACCGCCTGAGTTCGGCGAGGAATTTGATCTTCTTGTCGAATGGAACGACCAGGGGCTGGTTGTCTTCACCGTCTACTCCAAGGCGGCGGAGACCATGAACGGATATGAACGGCATGAAGTTCAACTCGATCATGCCCCGAACAAACTCAGGATTTCGGTTTCGACCGGCGAGGTGATGTTCGATCCGCTGCGACTTGGACGGATGGAAAACGCCGAAACGGAGTGACCCTTTCGGCGCTCGGCATCCATTTCGCTTGGCACGGGCCTAGCTCATCTTGAATCGGATCGGGATCGATTTTGGCCCCGAGACGAAATTCGCCTGCACGCGGCTTGGCTTGCCGTTCAGTTCGACCGATTGCAGGCGCGGCAGCAGCTCTTCCCAGAGGATACGCATTTCCATCCGGCCGAGGTGCTGGCCGAGGCAGACATGCGCGCCGTAGCCGAAAGCGACATGCTTGTTCGGGGACCGGTCGACGCGGAAAGTGTAGGGATCGTCGAACACATCCTCATCGCGGTTGCCCGACGGATAGGACAGGAACAGCCAGTCGCCCTTCTTTATCTGCTTGCCATGTACCTCCGTGTCGGCTGTAGCCGTGCGCATGAAGTGCTTCACCGGCGTTTCCCAGCGGATGGATTCTTCCACCATGGACGGGATCAGCGAGAGATCCTCTTTTACCTTGCGAAACTGGTCCGGGTTCTCCGCCAGCGCCCACATGGCGCCGCCGGTCGTGTTGGAGGTCGTGTCATGCCCAGCTGTTGCGGCGATGATGTAATAGGACATGGCTTCCAGATGGCCGAGCGGTTTGCCATAGACTTCGCCATTGGCGATGACGCTGGCGAGGTCTTCGCGCGGAGTCTTTCGGCGGTCCTCGGTCATCTCCATGAAATAGGTGAAGAAGTCGGAGACCGTGGCCTGGATATTGGCAAGACCTGTGTCGGAGTCTGAAACGTCCGCGCCTGTCCGGTTCACTTCCGGGTCCTGTGCGCCGAACAGCTCCTGTGTCAGTTTCAGCATGCGCGGCTCGTCAATCTCCGGCACGCCCAGCACTTCCATGATCACATGGAGGGGGTAGAGGAAGGCGACGTCGCGGGCGAAGTCGCACTCGGTGCCCTTCTCGGCCATCTGGTCGATGAAGCCACGGGCAATCTCTCGGATCCGGTCTTCCAGCTTGCGCAAATTCTGCGGCATGAACCAGGCCTGTGTCAGGCGCCGATACTGCATGTGATCCGGATTATCCATCTGGACGAGGGAGCGTAGCAAATTGGGCGAGCCGCCCATCATCGCGCGGACCTTCTTGTCGGTCTCGATATTGGTGAGCGTCGCGGAGCGGTCTTCATTGTGGAAGAGGTCGTTCTGCTTCTCGATGTTAAGGATATCGGCGTGTTTGCTGACCACCCAGAACGGATCGAAGCCCTCCAGCTCGGCGGTATCGAGCGGTGCATTTTTGCGCAGCCAGGCGAATGCTTCATGCGATCTGTCCCAGTCAGCATAGGCTTTAGGGTCGACCACGGCTTCGGCGATGTGGCTTGGTATTGTCATGATTTTCCTCCTCCTTGGCAGGGCGATGCCTGCTTCCTTTGATATGCCGATATCATATACTTGCTATACGGCCAACAAATATGTTACGGACAGAGCCATGGCTGAAACTGACACCGAGACGTCTTCTGCGCGCCTGACACAGGCTGAACGGCGCGACCGTTCTGAACGCGAACTGCTGGAAGCGACCATGCGGGTTGTGTCGAAGCATGGCGTTTCGGCAGCGACATTCGACGTGATCGGCCGGGAGGCGGGTTATTCGAGAGGGCTTGTGACCCAGCGCTTCGGCTCCAAGGATGGCCTCATCCGTGCGCTCATTGCCTATCTGCATACATGGCAGCAGGAGGCGCTTGGGCAGGGTCAACTGGATGAAGATGACGGCCTCGCCGAGCTTGAGGCCTTCATCAAGCTGCATTGCCTGTCCGTCGGCGGTCATGAGGAGAGCAAGGCCTACTACATGCTTCTGTCTGCCGCCGTTGCCGACAGGGACAATACGGCGGCCTTCGCCGATGAGCACGAAGTCGAGCGCCAGCTGATCCGCCAGATGATCGAACGCGGCCAGCAGGAAGGCCGCATCAAGCGAGACGTGGACGCCGATGCCACGGCGCTCATGATCGGCTGCGCGCTGATCGGTATCCGCATGCAGAAGCTGATTGATCCGGCGACCGGTGTAGAGCCGATCAGGAAGGCTCTGATGGAGACTCTTCGGGCGCGTCTCGCGCTCGCGAAGTGAGGGCGGAAAGGGAAACAGGGGATGACTGCAACACCTTACAAGACATGGCAGTGCCGGACCTGCGGTTACATTTATGATGAGGCCGAAGGCGATCCGAACGAAGGCCTCGCCCCCGGTACACGGTGGGATGACATCCCCGAGGACTGGATCTGTCCGCTCTGCGGAACGCCGAAGTCCGACTTTGACATGATCGAGTTGTAAGCCCGAGTGCGGCAAGAGGCGCTTTCCAAGTCTGGCCTGAGAGACTAGTCCAGCTGGATGGAACACGGTCGATTCAACACGCCAGCCGCGCTCGCAAAAGAGCCTTTCACCGCCGCGTTCTGGACGCTGTGTGCGCCTTTTCTGTTTCCGGTCCTGGGCGCGACCCTGCTGGCGCTGGCCTGGCCGGGCTTCAACCAGATCCTTCAGGGCAACACCACCGACCCAAATAGTATCGGCCTGATGTGGACCGCATTTGCTGGCTTCCATCTCGTTCACTTTGCGATTCTCAGCTTCTGGAGTGAGCGGATTGGCGCGGGCGCGTTTGCGGGCAGTATGAAAGCTTCGCAGAACTGGATTATCGCGGCGATCCTGCTCGGCCCGGTCATCCTGATCCTGCCCAATCTCGTTGCTGCGAGCTTCTTTGGCGGCGAGCAAGGCTGGGAATATTCCAGCGACGTGAATGAGGACCTTTTCTCCACAGCCAATTGGGGGCCTGCCTATCTCGTCTTCGCGCTGGTGCTGGCGCCGCTCCTGGAAGAGGTGACGTTTCGCGGCGTGGCGCTTGGCGCCATGGTTGTTCGCGGTGTCCCGCCCGTGATGGCGGCGGTGATCTCATCGGCGGCGTTCACCTTCCTGCATCTGCAATATTCGATCCCGGCGCTTGTCGTCGTCTTTGTCGCGGGGCTGGCCTTCGCCTGGCTCCGCCTGAAGAGCGGAACCATAGTGGTGCCAATCATCGCGCATATCGCGGCCAATAGCGCGATCACCTTTCTCGCGAGCCTCGCGCCACCCACCACGCCATGACCTGAACCATAGTCGGCGCGTGGCGGTGTCGGATAAATTCTGCTGCGTCGCTCCCGCTAGGTGAGGTCTTGTTGCGAGGTGCGGCTTGCGGCAAACCGCTCGGCGACATGACAGACGATTTTACCAAATCCCAGAGTTTCGATGTGCCGGACGGCTATCAGCTGCTTCCATGGCATCGCGGGTTCGGCCGGCAGGTCGGGCCGCTGTTTGAAAAGCGCGGCCCGAACGGCATGACGCGCGGCTTCCGCGTTGAGGAGCATCACACCAACGGTATGCAGAACGCCCATGGCGGGATGCTGATGACGTTTGCGGATATGGCATGGGGCAGCGCCGTCGAGAGTGGTGAGGACACCTGGTGGGTCACGATCCGCCTGCTGTGTGACTTCCTCTCCGGCGCCAAGCTCGGCGAGTTCGTCGAGGGCAATGCGACGGTGGTGAGTGAGGTCGATGGCGTCTTCACCGTTGAGGGCCGCATCTGGACCGGCGAGCGCACGCTGCTGACCGGCACAGGCATCTTCAAGGTCATCGAACGGCGCGTGGGGGCAGGCGGATGAGCAGTGCAGACCAAAATCGCCAGACGCCCAATACACGCCGGAAGCCCAGCGATGACGACCTTGTCCTGAAGCCCTATGGTGGCGAGCGTCCGCCTGCGCCGGACTGGTTCGAGCGGGCCGTCGACACGCCCTATCGCACGGGCGAGGTCACGGTTGATGGCGCGAAGATCACCTATCAGGCCTGGGGGGACCCGTCCAAGCCCGGCCTTTTGCTGGCGCATGGCAATGGCGCCCATTCCCATTGGTGGGACTTTATCGCCCCCTTCTTCGCCGAGGACTATCACGTCGTCGCGCCGAGCTTTTCCGGCATGGGCGACAGTGACTGGCGCGAGGCCTATTCATTCTCGCTGTTCTCAAAGGAGCAGCATGCCGTCTGTGAACATGCCGGTCTCTTTGCGCACGCGCAGAAGCCGATCATGGTCGCGCACTCTTTCGGTGGGATCATCGCCCTTCATACCACCATGATCGAAGGCGGGGACAGGTTTGGCGGCGCGGTGATCGTCGATAGCCATATCGAACCGCCCGGCGAGGAGCGCCCGCGTCCGCCGCGCCGGACCGGGCCGAACCGCGTCTATCCGGATTTCGATAGCGCGCTCGCGCGCTTCCGGCTGGCGCCGCCGCAGCCCTGCGCCAATCACTTTCTGGTCGACTATATCGCCCGCCACAGCTTGAAGCCTGCCACCGATGAGAGCGGCCATGAGGGCTATACCTGGAAGTTCGATCCTTACATCTTCAACTCGCTGATGACGGCGTGGGATGAGCTTGACCTGACGTCGCTCGATACGCTGTGCCCGATCATGTTCATGCGGGGGGCGAGCTCGCTGCTGGCGACGCCGTCGGTCGCGGCCTATATGGTCTCGCTGCAGGATCCGCCCGTTCCGATGGTGACGGTGCCCGATGCGCATCATCACATCATGCTGGATCAGCCGCTCGCCTTCGTGACCGGTGTGCGCGGCATTCTCGCAAACTGGCCGCCTGCCCGATAATCCTGTTTGCAACGCCGCCCGGCACCCATTAAGGCCGCGCCCATGATCGAGATCCTCCCCGAAACGCCTGAGCTCCACGCCGACGCGATCGAAGACCTGTTCGACGCGACCTTCGGCCCTGGCCACTTTGCCAAGACCGCCGAGCGCCTGCGCGAAACCTCCGCCTCCATCCCGGAGGTGAACCGGGTCGCGCTGATGGACGGCGAGGTGATCGCCGTCTGCCGCGTCTGGCCGCTGGTTGTCGGGCCAAAGAGAGACCGTGCGTTGTTCTACGGCCCCGTCGCCGTCGCCCCCGGCCATCGCGGCAGCCGCCTTGGCCTGACGGTCACCGGCGAGGCGCTGGAAGCGGGCGAGAAAGCCGGCTGGCCCGCCGCCATATTGATCGGCGCGCCGGCCTATTTTGGCGAGATCGGCTTTACGGTGACACCGCGCAATCAGCTGCTCTTTCCGGGCCCGCAGGACCAGTCACGGGTGATGGTGCGGGACCTGGCGGGTGATGCGAGCCTGTTGTCTGGGATGGTGACGGCGCCCTGAGGGGGGGTGTTTGGAGGAGGGCGCTTGGGGTGGATTGCCGGATGGCCCTCGTCCTTCGACTTCGCTCAGGATGAGGGCTATGGGGTGCTTGTTCCAACCATAGCACCCTCACCCTCCCAACCCCCACCAACCTCATCCTGAGCGAAGTCGAAGGATGAAGCCCCAAACGCCAACGCCCCCAAAACCAGCACCAAAGCCCGCAGACTCCTCGAAAAGAGCGCGGCCGAAATCAAATTCCAGAAACCAAGCATCATAGGCGGCCCGCGCCCGGCGCGCACGTCGGGGCGCAACGGCAAAACACCCGCAGGCCAGAGTGGCGCAGCGCGAGGCCCATCCATAAAACCGCCAAGCGAGGCATAAGCCGCGCCAGCGTCCAGCGCGAGGCGGTCCCATGGCGTGCGGTCAAAGCTTGTGGCCATGGCCCCTCGCGCGGCGCGTTCAGCGTCGGACTCGTCGCAATACTCGATCCAGATGCGGCCATCGCGTGTCAGGTGCCAATGGAAGAAGCGGCGCCCTTCCTCGGCATAGACAAGGAAGGTCTCGTCGAGGCGGCGCAGATAATGCCACAGCACCGGCCAGTACATGACCGGTACCTGTGTGTGGCACCAAAGGATCGTTCGCCAATCGAGCATGCGGGAAGACTAGACCGGGCGCGAGGGGCGGGGGAAACGGGTGGGAAGCTTTCGGTGTGGCGCGCCTTCAAAGCAGGTTTCGCGCGCGGTCGACGCGGAGGCTCTTGCCGGGCCGTCTATGCCCGCTGAGCAAGCGCTCTGTGAGGCGCTGATAGTGGAGGATGAAGGTTTTGACCCAGGCGATCTCGGCCGGGGTGAGCGTGCCGGGGGCCTTGCCGAGATTGCCTTCCTCCTGCTGCAGACGCCAGCCTAGCACGGCATCAAAAGAGGGGGCATCGATGTGGATGAACGCGTCTGCCATGTCCCAGAGCCGGGCATAGGGCCCGGCGAGCTGCGCCTCCTGATAGGCACGCCAGTCCCCGCTTTCATCGCGCGCCTCAATGGCGTTGAGGGGCGGGCTCTCAGGCGAGGACGGGTCGGCCTCAAGGCCCATCAGCCAGCCTTCAAGGACGATGAGATCGGGGCGGCCTGTCCAGGTTTCCCAGTCGTCTGGCGGCAACCGGTCATCGGCGGCCTTGGAAAAGCGGGGCAGGGCGATGCGGTCACCGGGCGCGGCGGTTTTCAGCGCCGTCAGCGTCTGCATGAGCAGCGTGAGATCATAGGTGCCAGGCGGCCCACGCGTTTCGAACAGGGGGTGGACCTCTCGGGCGAGCGCCAGCCGCTCGGCCTTCGGCAGGTAAAAATCATCAAGGCCGAGGCCGATGGCGCGCGCGCCTAGCTGCGAGAGCGCACCGCGAAGCGCAGTCGATTTGCCGATCCCCTGCGCGCCAGACACGAAGACGATCTGCGGGGCCGAGGCGGCCTCCAGATGCGCGGTCAGCTGCCGCGCGAGCGCATGTGAGAGCGGTGTCATGCGGGGAAGTGTTGGGGCAGGAGGTGCGGGGGGAGTAAGTGTTGGGTTGGTTGAGGCAAAGCCGCGCGGGCATGTGCGTTTGACCGTCTAGTTGAGCTCCCAGCAGCAGGCTTATGGACTGGCGGAGCGGGAAGCGCGCTGGATGTTTTATGTGCGTGCTGTTCAGAAGACATCAATGCAAGATTCATTGAGCCATTCTGGAATTTTTACATTTCTAGCTTTTGGGTGACTGGCGAACATAGCTCGGATATTGGCTAAGCTAATAAGCGTGTCTGTGAGCAGCTTCTTTCGTTCATCATAATACTTGTTCGAAAAATCGTCTCGCGTGAACTCGTGAGCCGGACGTTGGCGTAAGCGACGAATTTTGCGTAGGGGCTGAATGACCACTTTCTTGAAGGTGTCGGGATCGTCCCATTCGATTTCTTTCAAAAGCCATTCCTCTAGAAGAGTTAGAGATGCCTTTCTTTGAGCTCTGATCTTGCCGTCTGGACGCTCTGACTCGGTTTCCATTGCGCAGCTGCCCTCGAAAAACGAGTATTCAATGCTTTCGGACAATAGTTTGTCTAGTGACAATACAAGACGATTGAAATTCTCTGCCGTTGGTCGGAGAAAGGACGTGAGTCCAATCGGAACGTATTTTCCACTTTGATCGCGAAAAAGGCTTTTCCCCCAAATAGCATTAGATAGTTCTCGAATAAGACGTAGTTCCTCAGTGATTGCGTATCGTATTGAGCGATTGCGCCACCATTCGTTAGCTATGCTTGTTTGATAGTATTGTTTACACATACGAACATCGCCGGATGCGCTGTAGCTTTGCCAGTATTTTTGGTGATCTGGTGACAAGTCCGCCAAGTAACGGAGGAAAGCGATGGTGTGAGGGACTCCATGGTTATCAAATCCCAATCCGAACGTTTGAAGTGAAACTTTGTCGCGTTCGGGATGTTTTTTGTCACCATATGCGTCGTTCTTTATCGACATCTGACCCATGTAGTCTTTAAAAACTATATCATATCTCGGGTCCGAGACGTATCTTTCTAAGACCCCCATATCGAAAGCTCGATAGCCTAGTTGCGGTTCGCCAAGCAGCAACTCTTTCGAAAATGGACGATCACTCCAAGCTTCGACATTCGTGCGTTTTCGAACCTCGTTGGCGGTCGGGTAAAGGCAAAAGGCGTCGAGAGCTTGATCCGTCAGAAGCTCGATTTGTTTCCCAATCGGCATTTCTGGAAAACGTTTGATATGCATGTTTGGCGATGAACAGGCGAATATTGCTGATGCTTTGTTCGCCCTGATCAATTCTTCCAGAACCTTTTTCAACTCGTCAGGAGTTTCTTCAACCTCTAATAACTTGGAGGCGACAATGCCGTTGAAGCGGTTTCGTTTAGCGCCGACGATGAATTTTTCAGCGATACTATCCATTATGTTTTTGGTGTGCATTTCTGCAAAGTACCTAGAGTCTTGGCAAAGAAGTAGGCTCTTTATTTCCGTCATGTCTCGATATCGGCGTCGGCATGATGAGAAATATAAGCCACCACGACCGGCATGAAGACTAGGCTGGCGAAGCCATGCGTCGCAGTATCGCCACACTTCCCCATTCCTCACCCATCCACCCACGCCCAGTCTCCCACCATAACACCCGCCCCATAAGAGGCGGGGCATAGGGAGGACTTTCGCATGAGCCCGTTTGACGCTGTTGACCCGGAGCTGCGGCCGTTTTTTGCGGCGCGGCCGAATATTAAGCTACGCCACGGATGCCCAAATTCCAGTTGACCCAATTCCATATTTCAACGATTATTGAAATATGGACAAGACCGAGGCCCTTCATGCGTTTTCGGCGCTCTCTCAGGAGGGGCGGCTGGATGTGTTTCGGCTGCTCGTGCGGGCGGGGCCGGAGGGGCTGGCGGCGGGCCGGATTGCCGAGGCGACGGGCCGTGCGGCCAATACGCTTTCGGCGCAGCTGAATATCCTGTCGCAGGCCGGCCTGATCGATAGCCGGCGTGAGGGACGGTCCATTATCTATTCGGCAAATTTCAGCGAGGTGAGCGATCTGATCGTTTACTTGCTGGAAGATTGCTGTGCGGGGGAGGCTTGCGTCGCAACGAGCGTGCAGGCGGCCGCCGAACGATCCCTGTGTTGCAGCCCGGGCGATGATGTCCCGGAGAAGGATGCCCTGTCATGAAACGCCTCCATGTCCATGTCGCCGTGGATGACCTCACCCGCGCCATCGCTTTCTATGAAACCCTGTTCGCGACGCCGCCGAGCGTCGTGAAAGCCGATTATGCGAAATGGATGCTGGACGATCCGCGGGTCAATTTCGCGATCAGTGCGCGCGGGGCGAAGCCGGGCGTCGAGCATCTTGGCATACAGGTCGAGGATGCGGGAGAGCTGGCTGAGGTCTACGACCGGCTGGAGCGCGCCGATGCACCGGTGCTGGAGGAGGGCGACACGGTCTGCTGCTATGCGCGCTCCGAGAAGAGCTGGATCACCGATCCGGCAGGCGTACCGTGGGAAGTGTTTCATACCCATGGCGAGGCGGCCTCCTATGGTGGTGGAGACGTCGCGGAGGACGCGCGCCTTGCCGTGACACCGACGGGGCGGCCAGAGGCGCCCTGCTGCGCGCCGGCGGGTCCAGCGCCAAGCGCCTCCTGCTGCTAAGGGAAATGGGGCATGGGCGCGTTTGAACGCTATCTTTCAGTCTGGGTGGCGCTCGCCATTATTGTGGGGATCGCGCTCGGCCAGGTCTTGCCCGGCGTGTTTGGCGCGCTGGCGGGCTTTGAGTATGCGAATGTGAACTTCGCGGTCGCCATCCTGATCTGGGCCATGGTGTGGCCGATGATGATCGGGGTGGATTTTGCGAGCTTGAAACGGGTTGGCGAGAAGCCGAAGGGCCTGCTGATCACGCTGGTGGTCAACTGGCTGATCAAGCCGTTCACCATGGCGGCGCTGGGTGTTCTGTTCTTTCGGTATGTGTTTGCGGGCCTCATCCCCGAGAGCGATGCGGACGGGTATATTGCCGGGCTGATCCTGCTGGGCGCGGCGCCCTGTACGGCGATGGTGTTTATCTGGTCGCAGCTGACGCGGGGCGACCCGAATTACACGCTCGTCCAGGTCAGCGTGAATGATGCGATCATGGTGTTTGCGTTTGCGCCGATCGTGGCCCTGCTGCTCGGCATGACCGACATTGTGGTGCCGTGGGAGACGCTGCTCCTGTCGGTCGCGCTCTATGTGGTGGTGCCGCTGGTGGCCGGGGTGGCGGCGCGGCAGATGCTGAAGGCGCGGGGCGGGGATGCAGCGGTGGACGGGTTTATCGAGCGGGTGAAGCCGGCCTCTGTGCTGGGCCTGTTGCTGACCGTGGTGTTGCTGTTTGGCTTTCAGGGCGAGGTGATCCTTGAGCGGCCGCTGATCATTGCGCTGATTGCGGTGCCGATCCTGATCCAGTCCTATGGCATGTTCGCGGTGGCGTATGGGGCGGCCTGGGTGCTGAAAGTGCCGCACACTATCGCCGCGCCCTGCGCGCTGATCGGGACGTCAAATTTCTTTGAGCTTGCTGTGGCGGTCGCGATCTCGCTGTTTGGGCTGAATTCCGGCGCGGCGCTCGCGACGGTGGTGGGTGTGCTGGTCGAGGTGCCGGTGATGCTGTCGCTGGTGGCGCTCGCGAACCGTACGAGGGGCGCGTTTCGGGAGGATGCTGGGGAATGATCGTTATCCATCACAATCCGGACTGCGGCACCTCGCGCAATGTGCTGCGCCTGATTGAGGCGTCGGGCGAGCCGTTTGAGGTGGTCGAGTATCTGAAAGAGGGGTGGACGCGGCCGCAGCTGCTCGGCCTGTTTGCCGCGGCCGGGCTGACGCCGCGCGAGGCGCTGCGGGAGACGAAGTCGCCTGCTGCAGAGCTCGGCCTGCTGGAGGCGGGCGTGGATGACGCGCAGATCATCGCGGCGATGCTGGAGCATCCTGTGCTCGTGAACCGCCCGCTTGTGTGTTCGCCGCTGGGCGTACGGCTCTGCCGCCCCAGCCCAAGCGTGATTGACCTGCTGCCGGTACTCCCGCGCGAAGCTGTGCTGGACGAAAAGGGTGAGGTGTTGTTCGCGCCTCAAGGTTATTCAAGCTAACAACAGCGGCCGCGGACTCCGGGTTTTGGAGCGCGGCGGGACGTTTTCTGTTCAGGGGAAGGCTCAGGGCGGCTTGAGCGGGGTGGGGGCCGGGGGCACGAGCGGCGCAGGGACTGTCCAGACATGGTCCAGAAACAGTGCAACTTCGGATAAAGCGGACAGCGGAGGAGCGACCGCGTCGAGCGCGAGGGCCGGGCGCAGCCACGGCGTGCGGTCAAAGCCGTCCGGCAGGGCGCAGCGCCCTTTTTGCTCGGCTTCGGTCAGGCCCCATTCGGAAATCCAGATGACGCCATCCTCGCGCAAGTGCCAGTTCACATAGGCGCGGCCATCCGCCTTCGCCTCGGCAAAGCTCGCCTCGAGCCGGCGAAGATAATGAAACAGCGTCCGCCAGTGCCGCACCGGCACGCGCATCAGACAGCTCCATATGATCGCCCAGGTCAGTTCCATACGGCAGGGTTATAGACGGAGGCTGCGGGGAGGGGGAAAGATTCTGGACTATTTGATCTTCGAGCGCCGATCCATATCCGCTTCTTGAAGTGACGCAGTTGAAGGTATGCCTAAAGCGCGCATTCTCGTTGAAGCGGGGGCTGCAACAAGCAAGCGTTGCGTTATCCGGTCGTACCTACCAACCTGCCTAGAGATATCATCGTCCAAGTGCCGAAATGTTTGAGCATCAGTGCAAAAAGAAAATGACTTCTGCCAACCAAACAATCTTCGTCCCAAATTATCGAGGGTTGCACTTCGAGATTTTCGAGGGTCGAAGTTTGGATCGCCTTTTACGAATGTGTCGATTGCTTTGCGGGATGAATTCAACATCTCACGCGCTTCGGATTTCATCTTATCAACCGAAGCCTTGCTGGGAACGCATCGGTTAGGCTGAATGGTGCAACCTAAAAGATTAAAAGAATCCGTGCAAATACCGCGATTGGCCTTGGTAGACCCCTTTACAGGCGGGTACAATTCAAACTGCCACTTCTGAAGTTGTGTCTCGGCAAATTGAATAGCCAAATTCAAATTGCGATCGGTTTCACCGATAATGAACAGGTCATCGATGTACCGCACCGCCGTAACTTCAAGACCGTTCAGTTCATGGTCAAAGTCATACAGAAGTATGTTGCCGGCCAAGGCTGAAAGTGAGGAACCTTGAGCGACGCCGATGCCACCTTTTGGAAATAGGGAGGCATAAGTGTCTAGTTCGGCCTTGTTTGCTAGATTCACTTCTAAGGCAGAGGCAAACAGAGCACTTAGATCATCGTCCTGCGTTTGAGCGCGGACGATATCTATGACTTCCTTAGTAGGTATTTTTGTGAAAAAGGCTTTGATATCTGACTGATAAAATACGCGACCACCATTTTCCATCGCAATAAGGACACGCTTAATGGCAGGTTGTACTCCACCATAAGGCTTCATAAGTCCGCCTACGCCGAACTTTGATCGATTGATGTCGTTTAAAACACCAAGTCGAGCATCATGCTTGGGTAAGTATTTCGAATTGGGATTGGACGGGTCTTCGACTGCACGTGGTTGAAGAACTTGAAGAATTGCTCGTTGAACAACTCGGTTGGTCATTGTCCCGATTGCAATCGGGCGAGGATTCTTGCCTGCAGCTATCCTAGTTTTCTTATCTTTGAGCACTCCTTGGACAGCGTCGAATCCAAAGCGGCGCTCTCGGAGTTGCGTTTGAATTCTTTTTAAGTGCCGATGGCTTTCGTGCTCAAACTCTGAAGCTTGCCCCCGAATTTGACCGTTCTTCGACTGAAGCGCGCTTCGACGCACATGGCGCCAGGCCAGATGCAGGTTTTCGGTTTTTCGAACGTCATCGAATAATGTAGTCACCTCAGTCTCCGCTCGGGCCCTTCGTTCATACAATCCCGACCGTTGACGGGGGACCATCCACTGCGCACGATCTTGTCGTGACAACAGACAACTCAGCCGCCGAAGCAACTTCGATGATACCGCCTTGGCCCTTGCGCCTTGCCGATTGCTCATGCGCAGCGGTCAGTGCCAGGACGATAATGGATGCCGCGGACAAGATGATGGTCACCTTGCCGGATATCCAACCCCGAAGGGTCAGTTTTTGTGGGCTCGAATGCGCATTTCCTCAGTCTCCAACCTAACAGGTTTTTGTCAAAGTCAAGCGCTTTGCCGCCCGGCCCGGCCCGCCTGCAAATTTGTCTATCAGCTGCCGAAAGGCCACCTTGGGGTAGTGTACTCACAGCTTCATGAACAACGGTCAGGTCCGGTCCATCCACTGCGCACGATCTTGTCGTGACAACAGACAACTCAGCCGCCGAAGCAACTTCGATGATACCGCCTTGGCCCTTGCGCCTTGCCGATTGCTCATGCGCAGCGGTCAGTGCCAGGACGATAATGGACCTTGGACAGATGGTGATCAGATAGAGTGGTTCAAGACGTAATCTACAACATCGTGCTCCACTTGAGAGTGAGTACAGAATTGAAGAGCCCTACCGCCCCTCGCGTCTCCAGGCGAGCAGCAGGAAGAGGATGATGAGGCCTGCGCCGAGGAGGCCGGGCAGGAGGGGGAGGCTGGTCGAGCTGCGCACGGCATAGGCGCCGCGTTCGCGGAGGCCCAGCCAGTCTGAGCCTTCGGCATTGGCGTTTCGGGCGACGCGGCGGATGTCGGGGGCGAAGTCACCCGGGCGGTCCATGGTGAAGACGCCGCCGCCTGTACGTGTCGCGACAGGTCTGAGCACGTCCGGTGTCGCTTCGAGGGCGGCGTATTCCTTTGGATTGGCGGGGCCGTTTAGGGTCACCGCTTCAAGCCCGCCCGAGCGCGCGCGGAAAAGGCCGAGCCGGTCAATCGGGGCTTCGGCGGCGAACTCGCCGGGGCCGACGGCCTGCCAGCGCGGCTCCATGGTCTGGCCGTCAGGGGTTTCGATGGTCAGCGGCGGGGCATTGTTGGAGAGGGTGCGCAGTGTGGCGCGGACCGTGTCGCCCTGAGCTTCAAGGCGAAGCTGGCGCTCTTCAAGCTCTGGCTCTTTCATCAGCCAGTGGACCATGCGGCGGATAAGCTCTGCGAACGGGCCGCCGCCATCATAGCCGCGCGCCCAAAGCCAGATCTGGCCGGACATGATCTGCGCGACGCGGCCTTCGCCGACCCGGTCAACGATAAGGAGCGGGTCACCGTTGCGGGCCGTCATCAGGACGTCGCCTGCTTCGGCCGTGGCGCCGACATAGCGCACCCAGCTGCCCCAGCTATCTCCGTCGAGGGTCTGGGTGATGGTGTGGCGGCGCCCGGTATCGGAAAGCTCGGGTTTGAATTCGCCGACCTCAATGGCGCCCGTGGGCAGGGCCGGCAGGACGCCCGCCAGCGGCGTGTTGGCGAGCGAGGCGGGGCCGGCAAAGTCCTCCCCGGCGGCAATCAGCAGCGCGCCGCCATCGGCGACATAGCGCGCCATATTGCCGAGATAGGACATGGTGATGACGGTGCGGCGCTCATACTGGTCGAAGATGATGAGGTCGAACTCATCGAGCTTGCCTTCGAAGAGCTCTTCGGTGGGGAAGGCGATCAGCGCCATCTCTTCCAGCGGGGTCACGTCCTGTTTGAAGGGCGGGCGCAGGATGGTGAAGTGGACAAGGTCCACCGACGGGTCTGATTTCAGAAGGTCACGCCAGACCCGGCCGGCAGCATTGGGCTTACCGGTGATGAGGAGGACGCGCAGGCGGTCTCGCACGCCTGACAGGGTGGCGGCGGTGCGGTTGTTCGCCATGGTGAGCTCCTGCTCACCCTCGGGGGTTTCGACGACGACGATATTATCACCGCGACGCTCAATCTCGATGGGGAGCGGGGTGTCGACGCCGGTCTGCACGGTGATGCGTTCGGGCGTGCCGCCATTGATCGAGACAGAGACGCTGGCGCTCTCGGCGACCGGGTCATCCACGCGGACGATGAATTGCGCTTCCTCACCGACAATGCCGAAATCGGGCGACTGGACGAGGGAGATGCGGCGATCGCCGCTATCAGGGTCACCGGTGATGATTGAGTGGATGGAGCCAAGCTCTGCGAGGCGGCCAAGGTCTTCGGGCACGTCATGGACCTGCCCGTCGGTGATCATGATGGCGCCGGCGACGCGGTCACGCGGGACATCCGACATCAGCCCTTCAAGGGAGGCGACGAGATTGGTGCCGTCGGCGCTGGAATCGGTCTCGATGAGGCGAAGTTCAAGCGATGGGTCAGCCTCGATTGTGGCGCGGACTTCGGCGAGGGCGGCGTCGGCGATGTCTGTGCGCTGGCCAAAGCTCATGCTTTCGGAGCGGTCGACGACGACGGCCGCGACGGATGGCAGAGGTTCGCGTTCCTCGCGGACATAGGCCGGGTTGGCGAGGGCGGCGGCGAGTACGGTCAGCGCCGCGGCGCGGGTGAGCCAGGCGCGGCCACGCCAGCGCACATAGGCGGCAAAGGCCAGCAGGCAGACGGCCAGCAGGGCCCAGAGGACGGGCCAGCCGAGCAGCGGGTCAAGACTTATGCGGCCTGCTTCGGTCATTGTGGTGGCTCCCCACGGCGGCGGAGGATGTCTTCAAGGTCAATCTGGTCGTTCGGCGCGCCTTCTTCGCCCATCGGGAGGCCCTCATCCTCGCCGCCTTCACCGAGGCGTTCCAGAAGGGCCGGGATGTGGACCTGGTCTTCCTTATAATTGCCGGTGAGGACGTACATGATGAGATTGATGCCGAAGCGGCGGGCCATTTCGCGCTGCTGGTCGCCGCCATCGACGCTGAGCAAGGGGCGCCCGCGCTCATCGATGGCCCAGGCGGCGAGATAGTCGGCATCGCCGATAATCAGGTGAGAAACGCCATCGCCGCGCCGGTCGGCCTGATCGCCAATGCCGGAGGATTCAATCCAGAGCCTGCGGTTTGAATAGCGGCCGGGAAAGCCGTCGAGCAGGTAGAAGCTGCGCGTCATCACATGGTCATTCGGCACAGGCTGGAGCGGCGGCGTATCGAGGCCGGGCAGGACGCGTTCCAGATCATCGAAGCTATTGGCCCCGACCGCATCGCCCTTGCGCGTGTCAATGAAGAGCGCGCCGCCATTGCGCAGATATGCGTTCAGCCGCTCGACTGCGAGCGAACTGAGCGGGGTCGCGTTTTCAGGCAGAGAGAGGAAGATGACGGGGTAGACGTCCAGCGCATCTGTTTCAGGGTCTACTGCATGCGTTTCGGCAGGCTCAACGGAGGTACGGCGGAACAGGATGAGGGCGAGGCCGTCGAGCCCGGCGCGGGTGATGCGGTCCGCGGCGGCGTCGCCCGTCTCGATATAGGCCAGGCGCATGTCGAGGGCGGCCTCTGTGGCCTTGTCGAGCTCACCCGTGACGTTCACCCGCGATCCATAGCTGGGCGAGACGCCATAGCTGTACGGGTCTGGCCGGATCTGGCGTTGCTGCGCGTCCGCGCCTTGCGGGGTTGCGACAACGAACAGGCCGATGACAAGCGCGCTGGCGGCTGTGCGTGTGCGCGTTCCAAAGTGGGGGAAGCGGCCTGCAATGAAGAGCGCGACCAGAAGGTCGATGGCGATGAGCAGAGCGGCAAGGCCTAGCAGTGGGCCACCGAGCTTGTTGGTTTTGGCTTCGGCATCGCCGAGCAGTTCGGTGCCGGCAGGCCAGCTGGTCATCAGGTCTGGTGTAGCAGCATGGGCGGCGTTGATCGCGCGTGTGCCGGCCGGGCCGCGATAGAGGCCGGGGGGATGGGCTTCGGATGGGACGATGTCGGCAAACTCACTCGCGCTGACCGGGCTTGCACTGGAGTCGGGGCTGACGAGACGGCCATAACCGTTGAGGACGATGTCCGGGGCATAGGTGCCTTCGCCATCAGCGACGGTTTCGCCGCGGCCGGCGGCAATCGCGCGGCGGAGCATTTCAACGAAGGTGCCGGAATAGGGCAGGTCTGACCAGTCCGGCCCGGCGGTGACGTGGAAGAGGATCAGCATGCCCTGACCGCGCGGCGCGGCGGTGACGAGGGGTGAGCCATCTTTCAGGCGCGCCCATGTGCGGTTGACCAGCTCTGGCGCAGGGCGGGCGAGCACTTGCTGGCGGACTTTGAGGTCTTCTGAGGCTGAAAGGCCAGCGAAGGGTGAGGCATCCGGGAAGCTGCCGATGGATTGCGGTTCTTCCCATGTGAGGGCGCCGCCAATGGCGCGGGAGGAGCGGCGTAGCGGTGTCGGCACGAGGCTGTCGGCTTGCGCGGCCATGCGCGGGCCTGCGAAACGGATGAGGGCGCCGCCACTTTCGACCCAGGCGGCGACACGGGTTTCAAGCTCTGGCGCGAGCTGGCCGATATCCGTCATGATGATGGCGTCAGGGTCTGCGGCGATCAGGTCTTCGATGGAGCCTTCGGAAATCGTCGCGAAAGGCTCAAGCGCCTTGCGGACATAGTGGGTGTCGGCGAGCAGGGGCTGCGCGGTAGAATCGCCGGAAACCAGACCGACGCGGCGCGAGCGGGCGCTGGAATCCCAGAGCCAGACGCTGCCTGCGCCTTCGATCCCGGTGATCGCGAAGCGCGAGACACGGGCGAGGGCGGCTGCTGGAATGTCAAACCGCGCCATGCCTTCGGCAGAGCCCGCTTCAAATGAGGCCGTGCCGGTTGCGAGCGCTGCGCCATCAAGTGTCAGGGCGGAGACGTAGACGTCGGAGGCGTCGCCCGTGTTCACGCGGCGAAGGCGCACATTCACGCCGTCTGCATCTGAGGCGAGGCCTGTAATGGCGAAGGGGCCGCGGGGCGGGGCAGCATAAACGCTGAGCGGGGCGATGGCGGCGAGGCTTTCGGCAAATTCGGTCGCGGTCTCGCTGTCAGTGCCGTCTGTCACATAGAAGATGCGGCCGGGTGTGAAGCCAGACGCTTCGAGGCGCTCCAGCGCGTCGGCGCGGTCGACGCCCCATGGGAGCGGGTCGAGCGAATTGACGCGGGAGGAGAGTTCCGTGCGCGCAAAGGCTTCGGACGGGTCAGGATCGAGGGAGCGCGGGGCGGTGAGCAAGAGGTGCGCGGCGGTATCGCGGGCCTCACCGTCGAGGGCGGCGCTGGCGGCGGCGCGCATCTCGCTCCAGCGCGGGGCGCTGACCCAGCCATCATCAAGCACGATCAGGACAGGACCGCTGGCTTCACCGGATGGGCTTGCGCCGGGAGCGTAGATCGGCTGCGACAGGCCGATGATCGCCGCGGCGGCGGCCAGCATGCGAAGGAGCAGGATCCACCAAGGCGTGCGGGCCGGTGTTTCGTCTTGTGGTGTGACATCATCCAGCACGCGAAGTGAGGGCAGGGCGACGTCCTTGGGTGCGGGCGGGGTTGCGCGCAGGATGATCCAGATCACCGGCAGTGCGACAAGGCCAAGCAACGCCAGCGGCGCGCCAAAGAGGAACGGCCCCAGCATCATAGCCGGGCCCCGAACGTCTCTAGGGCGCGTTTGAGGGCTGCGGCGCCGTGCTGGAGCGGTGTGCCGGTGGAGTGGCGCACGAACTGCCAGCCAAAGCTCGCGGCGAGGTCTTCGATGCGCGCGATGTGGGCGGCGTAGCGTTCAAGATAGGTCTCGCGGATGCTTTCGGCGCGGCCGAAGATGCGGAAGAGCTGGGCGCCCGGACGGGAAAACTTCACCCGGCCCCGCCACGGAAATTCTTCTTCTATGGGGTCTGAGACCGACAGAAGTACGCCTTCCTTTGAGCGGGTCGCAATACCGGCCAGCCGTTCGCGCCAGACATCAACCGGATCATAGAAGTCACTCGCGACCACGAAAATGGCCTGCGATTTTGGTGGCGGCGGAAAGCTCAAGGCCTGGCGGGTGAGAAGGTCTTCGCCGAGGCGGTCCCCGGAGGCTTTGCCGAACCCGGCCGAGCGGCCACTGCCGAGGACGCCGACGCGCTCGCCTGATTTTGCGAGCAACAGGCCAGCGGCCAGCATCATGATGCGTGCAGCATCGGCCTTGGTGAGGCGTCCGGCTTGTCCGGCCCAGTCAAAGCCTTCATGGCGGTCACACCAGAAAAGGATGGTACGGGCGGTCTCAAGCTCTGTTTCGCGGACATAGAGATCATCGCCGCGGGCAGACCGGCGCCAGTCGACGCGCTGGGCCGCGTCTTCCTCGGCATAGTGGCGGTATTGCCAGAACTGTTCGCCGGTGCCGGCGCGCTTGCGGCCAGCCGCGCCGAGATGGGCGGCATCGGCGGCGCGTGCCTTGAGGCTGAGCCCCGGCAGGGCCCGAGCAATGACTTCGGCTTCGGCGCGCAGGGCCGACAGGTCCATCATTTCGCGACCTCTTCGGTGCAGTCGAGTGCGGCGTCGTAATAGCTGCGCCACGCGGATGGATCGGCCGAGGCTTCGGCAATGGTGTCCATCAGATCCTGCTGATTGATGCCGGCTTCAATGTTTACGCCGTCCAGAAAGGCCTGCGCGCGCGGGCTCTCTTCTGTGAAGTCATCGGTGAGCTTCAATTCGACGCCTTCACGCCTCGCCCAGGCCTGCAGGACTTTGGTGGAGGCGTCTTTCAGTTCGTTCTGGGCCGTGCGAATTTCAGAGGCGCTCAGCTCCTCACTATAACGCACCCGCAAATTGGCGATCTGAATGGAGCGGTAGCACTCGGTTAGCTGCTCGGTAGAGGGCTTTGCCGTTGCCTTGCCGGTGCAGGCTGACACAGCCAGCATTGCGGCAAGCAGGCCAGTGGCCAGCAAACGGTGCGGGAGGCCAACGTCGCGCATATCAGGCAGAGGCCCTCGCCAGATCGCCGATAAGGTCACTCAGGCGCGGGGCCTGTCCGGTCGGGTCATAGCGCATCGCCATACGGTGGCTGAGGCACGGTTCTGCCAGCGCTTCGACATCTTCGAGCGATGGCGCGAGGCGGCCACGCAGCAAAGCGCGGGACCGGCAGGCAAGCATCAGGGCCTGACCAGCACGCGGGCTAGGGCCCCAGTCGACAAAGCGTTTCACGCGATCATCGCCGGTCTGTTCAGGGCGGGCTTCGCGCACGACGGCCAGAATGGCGGCGAGGACTTTCTCGCCGACCGGCATCTGGCGCACGAGCGCCTGGAGTTTCTGCAATTGCGCGTCGGTGATGGCGGCCTCGACGGTGGCATCATCAACACCGGTGGTCTCGATCAGGATTTTGCGCTCAGTATCGACGTCTGGATAAGACACATCGATTTTTAGGAGGAAGCGGTCAAGCTGGGCTTCGGGTAGTGGATAGGTGCCTTCCTGCTCGATCGGGTTCTGGGTCGCGAGGACATGGAACGGGGCAGGCAGATCATGGCGCACGCCGGCCACGGTGACATGACGCTCCTGCATGGCCTGCAGCAGGGCAGACTGGGTCCGCGGGGAGGCGCGGTTGATCTCGTCGGCCATCAGGAGCTGGGTGAAGATCGGGCCCTTGATAAAGCGGAAGCTACGCTCGCCACTGGCGCTTTCGTCCAGCACTTCGGAGCCGAGAATGTCAGATGGCATCAGGTCTGGCGTGAACTGGATGCGCGCGGAGTTGAGGCCAAGCGCCGTTCCCATCGCTTCGACCAGTCTGGTCTTGGCAAGGCCGGGCGCGCCGATCAGAAGGGCGTGGCCGCCAGCGAGGATGGCGGATAGCGCGAGCTCAATCACCCGGTCCTGTCCGAACACCGCCTTGGCGATCTCGGATTTTACCTTTTCCAGCGTTTCACCGGCCGCTTCTGCATCTGCAACCAAAGCCTTATTATCGTCTGCCATGAGGTCTCCGTCTTCACTCCCGGGTACAACAGACCTAGGTCTGGGGTCTATACGCCAAAGATGGCGCCGCTGATTGTGGCTCAACAATGGAATATGAACCCTAGGCAAAATGATGGCGAAGCGCGACGTGAAATCCAATGAAAACACTGCAATCAGCCTCGAAGAGCTGTTGAAAGCGATCTCACCGGACAAATCGGCGCGCAAATTGCCGCCTGTCGACAGCTGGCAACCGGAGCGGTCCACCGACATCGACATGGAAATCCGCGCCAATGGCAGCTGGTGGCATGAGGGCGGGCGGATCAATCGCGAGAAGCTGGTGAAGCTGTTTTCCACCATCCTGCGCAAGGATGAGGATGGTTCTTTCTGGCTGGTCACGCCTTATGAGAAAGTCGTGGTTCATGTTGAGGACGCGCCGTTCATGGCGGTGCGGGTCGACCGGGCAGGCGAAGGCGAAACCCAGTCGCTGGCCTTTGTGACGAATGTCGGCGATGTGGTTGTGGCGGGCAAAGACCATCCGATCCGCATCGAGACAGACCCTGACACGCTGGAGCCATCGCCGTACTTGCTGGTGCGCGGACGGCTGGAGGCGAAGCTGTCCCGCCCGGCATTTTATGAACTTGCGGGCATGGCGGTTGAGACCCCGAGTGATGGGGGCCGTACGCTGGGTGTCTGGTCAGACGGGGAATTTTTCCCTATCGGACCGGCAGAAGGCTGAACCTATGGCATTTGTTGACCTTGAAGACTTTCTCGCGCGCGCTCGTTTGCGGCTCGATAGCGTTGAGGGCGCAGAAAAACTGTCTGAAGGCGGCGATGTGGAGCTGCTTGATAGCGATGGCATTGCGAGCATCCGCCGCGCAGCCGTGCTTGTGTCGATTATTCGCAGACCGGAAGGGCCGACAACGCTGCTGACCCATCGCCCCGATACGATGCCGACGCATGCCGGGCAGGTCGCGTTTCCGGGCGGCAAGGTTGACCCTGTCGATGCCGATGAAGTCGAAGCGGCGCTGCGCGAGGCGCATGAGGAAGTGGGCGTGGAGCCAGATAGCGTCGAGCTGGTGGCGCGGTGTGCGCCCTATATCACCGGCACCGGCTTCCGGATCGTGCCGGTGATCGGAATTTTGCCGGATGATTTTGTGCCCAAGCCAGACCCGACAGAAGTTGAGAGCGTGTTCGAGACACCGCTCTCTTTTCTCATGAACGGGAAGAACCATCATGAGCGCTCGGCTCAGTGGAATGGGCAGCGGCGCTATTATTACGAGATGCCATATCAGGGCCACCGCATCTGGGGCGTGACGGCAGGGATCATACGCGCTTTATATGAGCGCCTGTACGATCTGGGCGAGGAAGCTGCATGACCTATAGAGTAATTTTTGAGCTGGTCCTGTTCAGCCTGCCCTTTTTGGCTTTCGGTATCTGGCGGCTCGCCCGTCAGGAAGCACTGGAAGAAGGGCGCAAGCCCTGGCCGATAACAATCCTGTTCGCAGCTGGCGCCGGCCTTGCTGTGCTGGCCTGGGTCGTCCTCATCCTGATCGACCGGGGCGGCGGCGAAACCTGTATTCAGCGCGCCTATTTCGAAGATGGGAAAATCGTCCCGGCACGCGAAGTCCCCTGCGATAAGCTGAAGGACCAGATCGGTCAGCCGGCAAGCCGCGATCCGGGGGGCCAGGCGCATGGACTTGGCGAGACTGACCCGGCCGGGCCGAATGTGGCGCCGGGGCCACTGACCCCGGAGCAGCGCCTCGATCAGTTCGACCCGGAAGATGGAGAGCTGCAGAATGAGATCGACGCCCCTTAAATGACCGATTTGAGCAAGACTGACTGGATCGGCGCGCCTGAAACCCGCGCCGTCATGGCAGCGCTTAATGGCGCTGGGGCGGGCGAGTCGCGCTTTGTTGGCGGCTGCGTGCGCAATTCGCTGATGGGCCGCCCGGTCGATGATGTCGACATTGCGACCCAGCTGACGCCCGATGCGGTGCTCTATGCGCTGAAAGAAGCGGGTATCCGGGCGATCCCGACGGGGATTGATCACGGGACGGTCACAGCGATCGTCGATGGCAAGCCGTATGAGATTACCACGCTGCGCCGCGATGTCGAAACCGATGGCCGGCGCGCTGTTGTCGCGTTCACAGAGGACTGGGCGGAGGATGCCGCGCGCCGCGATTTCCGGCTGAATGCGATCTATGCCGACATATCTGGCAAACTGTTTGACCCGACGGGCGGTGGTATTGCCGATGCTGCTGACGGCCGGATCATCTTTATCGGGGATGCCGATACGCGCCTTCGCGAAGACTATCTGCGCATCCTGCGATTCTTCCGCTTCAATGCCTGGTATGGCGCCGAGATGGACGCCGAAGGGCTGGCCGCCTGCGAGCGGCAGAAAGCCGGGCTGGCGAAGATCGCGGCAGAGCGGATCTGGAAGGAGCTGCACAAGATGCTGGCCGCGCCGGAGCCGGTTCAAGCGGTGACGGCGATGGCTGAATGCGGTGTTCTGGAGCAGATTTTGCCTGTGACTGACGGCGTTGATGGTCTGCATGATCTTGTCGTCAGCGAGAGATTATGCGGGGTGTTGCCTGACCCGGTGCTGCGCCTGATGTCACTTCTGCCGCGCACGGCGCAGGCGGTGATCGATACCAGCAAGGCGTTACGGCTCTCGAATGCCGATACGGCGAGGCTGGTGGCCTGGGCGGCGGACAACCTCACCGATGTGACGAAGTTCAATGGCCGGGCGCTGCGCTATGCGCTCTATTTCCATGGCAAGCAGGCTGTGGTGGACCGGGCGCTGCTATCTGGCGCGGATGTCCGCGACTTGCTCGCGGCGACGCGGGCCTGGAAGCGACCCGAATTTCCCATCGGGGGCGATGATGCGCTGGCCGCGGGCCTTGAAGGCAAGGCGATTGGTGAGGCGCTGCGTGCGCTGGAGCTGTGGTGGATGGAAGAGGACTTCCTGCCAGAGCGCGACGCCCTGCTCGCGCGCCTCAAAGCCTAATTCGAGAAGACGATATAGGCGTTGAGATAGGCCGCAAAGCTGACCCAGAGCAGATACGGGACCTGTAGGATCGCGGCCGCCTTCGAGTAACGCGCAAACGCGCGAATCATCAAGGCGATGAGTAGCCACAAAATACCGATAATGATCAGCGCGATGAGTGGCGTCTGAAACGCAAAGAACAGCCAGCTCCAGGAGAGGTTGACGGCAAGCTGGGTGAAATAAATACCAAGCGCGGCGCTGGCGAGCGCGAATGTGCCTGCCTTCAGGCGGACAAGAATCGCACCGATCGCCATCAGCGTATAAAGTATCGGCCAGACAATGCCGAAGGTGATGTCGGGCGGATTGAGCGGCGCTTTGTTTAGCGCGGCATACCATGGGTCATCACTGCCGCCTGAGACGACGGCGCCGAGGCCGGCGACGGCGACCGTCAGCAGGATGATCAGCAAGATCGAGACGAGCGGATTGTGTTTGCCGTTTTTCATCTGATTGAACCTACATCACCTACGACGGTTGGCTATGGCCATTTCACCACAGGCGGCATGGAGGACAGGATGGAGTTCACATTGCCACCGGTTTTCAGGCCAAATGTGGTGCCACGGTCGTAAAGCAAGTTGAACTCGACATAGCGCCCACGGCGGATGAGCTGTTCTTCGCGCTCTTCCGGGGTCCAGCTTTCAGCCATCCGGCGGCGGACGATCTTCGGGTAGATATCGGCAAAGGCGCGGCCGACATCCTGGGTGAAGGCGAAGTCTGCATCCCAGTCGCCCGTATTATGGCGGTCATAGAAAATGCCGCCGGTGCCGCGCGGTTCATTGCGGTGGGCAAGGAAGAAGTATTCGTCGCAATGGTCGCGGAAGGTTGGGTAGTAGCTCGGGTCGTGCGCGTCGCAGGCTGTCTTCAGGGCGGCGTGAAACTCAGCCGAATCAGGCGCGTCCTGCGTGCGCTGTGTGTCGAGCAGGGGGGTGAGGTCTGCGCCGCCACCGAACCAGCTTTCCGAGGTGACCAGCATCCGCGTATTCATATGCACGGCCGGAATGCGCGGATTATGCAGGTGGGCGATCAGCGAGATGCCGGAAGCCCAGAACCGGCCACCGGACTTGTCAGCGCCGGGGATCTGCGCGCGGAACGCTTCTGAGAAATCGCCATAGACGCAGGAAACATGCACGCCGACTTTCTCAAAAAGCTTGCCCTTCATGATCGCCATGGTGCCGCCGCCGAGGTCCTCTGACCCGTCGCCGCGCGTCCACTCTGTTTTCTCGAAAGTGCCGGGCGCGCCCTTATAGAGCGGCGGCTCGGCCTCACGCTCAAGCTGTTCGAAGCGGGCAATGATTTCGCCCTGTAGTGATTCGAACCAGGCTTTCGCTTTGGCCTTCTGTGATTCCAGTTGCGCGTCTGACATCAAAATCTCTCCTTCAAGCCGCTGCCTTAGCCCAGCCCAGCCCGCGCGCAAACACCTTCATCGGCTTAACAGCCGCCGCAGGCGTGTGGTGGCAGACCCATGTCAGTGGCGTCGTAGCGCCGCAGGCACACATGCGTCGCTTGCAATGCGTGGATAGTCGCGCTAACCGCAGCGCAGACATGTATGGGGAGCTGGATTTTGCGGCGTTGCGCCGCAATGATTTCTTGTCCCGATATAGTATGCATCTCGGAGCAATCCTTGGCCAGAGGACCGTAAGTGTGAGCAACGCGCAGAATACGACCACCGAAGCGATCGACGAAGATCGCCGTGATTTCATCCATATAGCAGCGGCCGCGACGGCTGCGGCGGGCGCTGGAGCGCTTGCCTATATGTTCATCGACCAGATGAACGCTGCTAGTGACACCAAGGCGGCATCCAGCCTTGAAGTCGACATTTCGAAAGTGCCCTTGGGCGGCGAGATTCGTGTGCTGATTGGCGGCAAGCCTTTCTTCATCCGTCACCGCACCCAGGTCGAGATCAACGAGGCCGAGAATGTTGATGTCTCCAGCCTTCGTGATCCTCAGACCGATGATGAGCGCCTTCGCCCACTCCCGGATGGCGAGCTTAACCGCGCCATTCTCGTGACCTCAGGCAGCTGTACCCACCTTGGCTGTGTCCCGGTTGGCCCTTCGCAGGGCAACACTGGCGACTTCGGCGGCTGGTACTGCCCTTGCCACGGCTCCCACTACGATACGTCCGGCCGCATTCGGCGCGGTCCAGCCCCGGCAAACCTGCCGGTGCCGGACTACCGCTATGTCAGCCCGACCGTCATTAACATTTCGCTTTAGGAAGAGGACGGAAAAGCCATGAGCGGACACCCCTCGACATATGAGCCGAAGACCGGCTTTACCAAATGGCTCGATTCGCGCCTGCCCATCGTGCGGCTGGCCTATGACAGCTTTGTCGATTTTCCGACCCCGAAGAATCTGAATTACTGGTGGACGTTCGGCGGCATTCTCGCTGTCTGTCTTGCCACGCAGATCATCACCGGTGTCGTACTGGCCATGCACTATACGGCCTCGGTCGACGGGGCGTTTGCCTCGGTTGAACGGATTATGCGGGACGTGCCGTTCGGCTGGCTGATCCGCTACATCCACGCCAATGGCGCTTCGATGTTCTTCCTCGCGGTCTATATCCACATGTTCCGCGGCCTTTATTACGGCTCTTACAAGGCGCCGCGCGAGATCCTCTGGATCCTCGGCTGCGTGATCTTCCTTCTGATGACCGGTACGGCGTTCCTCGGTTACGTGCTGCCATGGGGCCAGATGTCCTATCACGGCGCGAACGTGATCACCGGCCTGATCGGTGCGGTGCCTGTCGTTGGCGACAGCATCAAAGCCTGGCTGATGGGCGGACCGTCGATTGGTAACCAGACGATCCAGCGCTTCTTCTCGCTGCACTATCTGCTGCCATTCATGATTGCTGGTGTCGTTATCCTGCACATCTGGGCGCTGCACGTTCCAGGCAACAACAACCCGGCAGGCGTTGAAGCCCGCAAGGACAAGGAAGGCCTGAAGCAGGACACCGTCCCATTCCACCCTTACTACACGGTGAAGGATGGCTTCGCGATCGTCGTCTTCCTGATCATCTTTGCGGCTTTCGTCTTCTACATGCCGAACGTTCTCGGCCATGCTGACAACTATATCGAAGCCAACCCGCTGGTGACGCCGGCCCACATCGTGCCGGAGTGGTATCTGCTGCCATTCTACGCCATCCTGCGTGCCATCACGTTCAATATCGGTCCGATCGACGCGAAACTGCTGGGTGTTCTGGCCATGTTTGGCTCCATCGCCATCCTGTTCGTGGTGCCATGGCTGGATACGTCCAAGGTTCGCTCGATGCGGTACCGCCCGGTGGCCCGTCAGTTCTTCATCGGCTTCGTGATTGCAGGTCTTCTGCTCGGCTGGTGTGGTGCGTCGAACCCGGATGATCCGATCATTCCGATGGGCTCCGACAAGCTGGTCGTCAGCTACATGGATGCCAACGGCAATGAAGCGACCCAGACCTATGAAGAGTATGAGGCCGCTGCCACGTTCCGTGACCAGAAGATCGGTGATGGTGTTGAGGCGACGATGTCCGTGCAGAAGGCGCCTGCCTTCCGCTTCGTGCACCTGTCGCAAATCCTGACGCTGTACTATTTCGCCTACTTCCTCGTCATCCTGCCGCTGCTCGGCCTTCGCGAAAAACCGAAGGATGAGCCAGCCTCAATCCACAAGTCAGTGCTCGGGTCGCATGACCGTGCTGCTCCGGCTCCAGCCGAATAAGAGGTCAAGGACATGAATTTCCTGCGTTTCATTTCTGTTGGACTCAGCGCGGCAGCCATGGCTGCCACCGCCCACGCCGCTGGCGGCGCGCTGCATCCGCATGAGCCTGAAGAAGGCTGGGCATTTGAAGGCCCTGTCGGCGAGCTCGATATGGCCAGCGTCCAGCGCGGTTATCAGGTTTACCGCGAGGTCTGCTCGTCGTGTCACTCGATGCGTCTGATGCACTACCGCAACCTCGGCGAGCCGGGTGGCCCGTTCTACGATCCGGAATATCCGAATGCGAACGACAACCCGCTCGTAAAGGCATTCGCGGCCCAGGATGAGATCCTGAGCACCGAGCCTAACGAAGTCGGCGATTATGATTATCGTCCGGCGCGGACGTCTGACCCGTTCAAGTCGCCTTATCCAAACGCTGCTGCCGCACGCGCAGCCAATGGCGGGGCGCTTCCACCGGATCTGTCCGTTATCACCAAGGCGCGCCATGGCGGCGCGAGCTATGTCTACAGCCTCCTGTCCGGTTATCCGGAAGAAGATGCGTTCAGCACGCGTGAAGTCGCCGCTGACCCGGTCGCTGAAGGCCAGGCAGAAGCCGAGCAGGCTGCACAAGCTGAAGCAGATCAAGCTGCAGCGACCCAGCCAGAGCAAGGCCCTGCTGAAAGCGAAGCGGAAACGAATGCGGACGATGCCGTGCTCGCCGCTGACGGGAATGTCCCGGCTGAAGGTGAGATGGCCGACGCGGCTGACACCGAAGTTGATGCGCCGGCCCCTGCTGTCGCAGCTGCACCGCAGACTGAAACCGTCATCGACGTGGCACAGGTCCACTCGCTGTCCCATGGCGGCGACCACTATGAAGGCCTGCTCGTCCAGCCGACCGGTCAGTACTACAACCCGTTCATGTCGGGCGACACGACGGCCCAGTGGCGCGGTGATCCACGTCACGCACCTCCAGGCGGCTTCCTTGCGATGCCACCGCAGCTGTCAGATGGCCGCGTAAGCTATCTCGATGGTACGGAAGCCACGGTTGATCAGATGGCCCATGACGTTGCGAACTTCCTGCAATGGGCTGGTGAGCCAAAGCAAAGCCAGCGTAAGCAGACCGGCCTTGCCGTGATGATCTATCTCCTCATCCTGGCCGCACTGCTCTGGTTCTCCTTCCACCGCATCTGGCGGAAAGTCGAGCACTAGGCGCAAGCTTGAACTTTAAAGCGAAATGCCGTCCCTTGGGGCGGCATTTTGTTTTTGGAGCACGCAAATGCTGAGACTGCTGAGCCTACCTGTTCTCGCTGCGGCTTTTGCGCTGCCAAGTTATGGCGAGTTGCTGTCGGCCAATGAAATCATCCTTGCGATAGAAGGGCGTTGGGCGCTTGCGTATGAAGATGACCCTGATCCTGAGAACAGGTTCAGATGCGATGACCTTGCCATACATATCCAGATCGATGAGATCGACGGTGATCTGGTCTATCGTTCGCAGCACGAAGGGCAGGAGGCATATGACACAAGTCCGGTCCTGACGGACGTGTTGAACAACGGCCAAACAGCCCCCTGGATCAGACTGCATTATGAGAGCGAAGATCGCCTGACAGAGGAGGGTGAGCCCGTGGAGTGGCGCCTGATCATGCCAGATGAAAATACGTTCTTCTGGGCCCGGACGGACTGGGAATGGGGGTTCACAACCAAACCGAGGCGCCGTTGTCTGACGCAGGCTCCAGGAATGTAGGGCTCAGCAATTCGGAAAGCGGTATCTGACCGACTGGACAGCCGAATAGATACCATAGACGCCAATCGCGAGCGCAGAGGCGATGAACAGCCACAAGCCGTAGGGTTGGGTTCTGATCCAGCCGAGGGTGGCGGCGAGGCCCTTGATGTCGTCCGGGTCAGCGGTCCAGCCGCCGAGGACGAGAAAGCCGCCGACAATGGCAAACAGGACGCCGCGTCCGGCAATGCCGCCTGCAATCACGTCGGTGAGCTTTCCGGCCCAGCCGCTAAGATCGATATGGTTTTTCCATTGGCCGGTCTTTGCGCGCCAGACCTGCGCGCCGCCGATGCCGATGAGGGCGAGGCCACCAAGAACGACCACCCACTCGCCGAAAGGCTGCTCCATTAGCCACTTGGCGGTCTGTTCTGTCTTGCCGCCATCGCCGCTACTATTGCTGCCGAAGGTGACCGAGACCGCAGCGACCCCGATCAGGAGATAGCTCGTGCCCGACGAGGCCATGCCAAGGCGCGAAAAGATACCCTTTGCGTCACTCCCATTGTCTTCAGGGTCGAGAATGGCCTGGTAATAGCGCCAGAGCGCATAGAGCGCGAGACCAATGGCCAGGAAGATAAGAAGGTAGCGTCCGCCAGCTTCGTTCTCCACGGCGCGGAAAGCGTCGCCGGGGCTGACGCCATTGTCTGGCTTGGCTGAGATGGCCGCGTCGATCAAAAGGCCGGAGACGGCAAAGTAGACCAAAGCCCGCGCCCCGAGACCGATCCGCGCAACGATTGCGGCGACCGGCGCCGGGATGGGAGTGTCTGTCATACAGAACAAGACGCGGCGTGAAGCGGTCTGGTTCCGTCTTTGCGGTCACGGCGACTTGATTTCAGGTAAGGAGCCTGCTTGTGCAAAGTGGCGTACAGCGAAGGAGAGTATGAATGAGCGGATGGACACTGGGCATTATCGGCGGCTCCGGCCTCTACGAGATTGATGGTCTTGAGGGGACTGAAGAGATCGCTGTCGAGACGCCCTGGGGCGCGCCATCTGACAAGCTTGTGCGCGGACATATCGGCGATGTTTCGCTTGTCTTCCTGCCGCGGCACGGCAAAGGCCACCGGCTGACGCCATCGACGGTGCCGTACCGGGCCAATATCGATGCGCTGAAGCGGCTGGGCTGCACCGATGTTCTGTCCATCTCGGCCTGCGGCTCCTTGCAGGAAGCCTACGCGCCCGGTGATTTTGTGATGCCGGACCAGTTCATTGATCGGACGGTCAGCCGCGACAACAGTTTCTTCGGCCCTGGCATGGTGGCGCATGTGTCGATGGCTGACCCGATATGTGAGCGCCTGTCGGCTATGGCTGGCGATGCAGCCGAAGCGGCCGGGGTTAAGGTGCATCGCGGCGGGACCTATCTGGTCATCGACGGGCCTCAGTTTTCCTCCCGCGCCGAGAGCTTTCTCTATCGTCAGTGGGGATGCGACATCATCGGCATGACGAACATGCCGGAAGCCAAGCTCGCCCGCGAAGCGGAGCTGCCTTACGCAACGATGGCGATGGTGACTGATTATGATTGCTGGCGGGAAGAGACCGATGCGGTGTCCGTCACCAATGTGCTGGAGGTCATGCAGAAGAATGCCAACGCGGCAAAGCAGGCCATTGCCGGGATTGTGAAGACGTTGCAGGGCGTTGAGCGCACCGGCTCGCCGCAGGGGATCGAGACATGTCTGGATTATGCGATGATCACGGCGCCAGATGCCCGCGACCCGGCTATGCTGGCGAAGCTTGATGCGGTGGCTGGGCGGCTGCTCGTATAGTTAGCAGCATCTTGCGCAAGTCTCCACGAATTGCACATTCGGCATCACAATTCGTAGATTCAATAGGTCTAGTGCGGTTGAATATTTGGGCAGGGCGAAATGTGCTGTAATATTCAGCTCGCTAAGGAGAGATGACGATGGTCTATGGGTTTGTTCGACTGACAGACCAATGTCGCCGACACGCCGGACCCTGCTGCCCGATTGGCTTGACTGTACCGGGATCCGGACGCCGCCAGCGCGCTAGATTGGCGGCCAGGACCTGATGGACTACAAGTCAAGAATTCGCACAATTCCGAACTATCCATCCAAAGGCATCATGTTTCGTGATGTCTCAACACTTATGGCTGACGCCCGGACGTTCAGTGCTGCGATTGAAGCGCTGTGTGCGCCGTTCGATCATTTCGATATCTCAAAAGTAGCGGGCATCGATGCCCGCGGCTTTATTCTGGGCGGAGCAATGGCGACACGCCTGAAGGCGGGGTTTCTACCGCTTCGCAAACCCGGAAAGCTGCCCGCCCGCACCTGGCGCGAGACCTACGACCTCGAATACGGCTCGGATGAGCTGCATATGCATGTCGACGGCGTCGAGGCCGGTGAGCGTGTGCTGCTCGTCGATGATCTGATCGCGACTGGCGGCACAGCCGAAGCAGGCGTTAAGCTCTTGCGACGGGGCCGAGCTGATATCGTGGCGGCTGTTTTCCTCGTCGAGCTACCGGATCTTGGCGGAACGCGAAAAATCAGGAGTATGGGCGTTGAAGTGAACGCACTTGTAGCGTTTGATGGCCACTAGGCTTTTTGGGGACAGTTAAAGATGAAATCGCTCAAGTGGATCGCTGCTCTTGCAGTTTCGTTCGGTATTGCGGCATGCGGAAAGAATGAGCCGCCACCGCTTCCCGATGTAGCAGGCTTCGAGGGTGGTACACCTGAAGCTGCTGATGGCATGCCCGACTGGGCCGCCACGATGGACAGTTTCGAGTCTTTCGCGGACGAGCTGTTTACAGTGAGAGATGGCCGCGAGGCTGAGCTGGCCGACATTCAGGATGCGCTGCCTGATCTGGTGAGCCTCAGCTGGGATGAGAAATCATTCAATGAGGACAATGGTGCCACCCGGCTCGAAAATCTCCGGATTACCATAAACACAGAGCCGGCCTTTGGTCTCGCAATTGCCGAAGCCGACATCTGGGGGCTCAATTCCGATTTCATCGCGGCCCGTTTGCGCGGCGAGCGTCTTGATGAGCAAGGCGACATGTTCGAGCGCGTTGTGGCGCGCGATCTTAGCTATTTTGGTGCCGCTGATGCGCTGAATTCCCTGTTCCAGACACTGGAAGACGAAATCCAGACCGATGATGCGGAATTCGCAGAGTTTGGGGTGCGCCAGCTAGACGGCACGACAGAGCGTCTGGCGATGAGCGGGGGCAAGCTGCGCCCGTTCGAATACGTGCCGCTGAGTGAGGCGCAGTATGCAGCCCTCGACGAGATGTTTAACGACAGCAGCGATTGGGACAGCGATGCCTATCCTGAAGCCGATGACCCAATGGACCTGCCCGCTGAAGACGCCGTCGATGAGGTTGCGGAAGTTGATGAGGGGCTGAAGACCCTTCGCCTTGCCCAGCAAGTCATCGCCGTGTTGCGCACTATCGAAATAGAAAAGGGCGCGGTGAGCGGGACTGAGGTGCAGTTCGACATGGGCTCAGACGCGTTCAGCCAGGTCTTCTACGTCTCCATCGATTTCTCCGGTTATGAGGGCTATCGCGGCTTTGATATCGACCGCCTCGTCTATGCGGGCATCCGACAGGGGCAGGAAGTGAAGGTCTCTGCCGACGATGATGAGATGGTAGCGGCCGCCTATCCCAGCGGCCTGAACTACGCACAGGTCGAGAGTGTGGCTTTCAGCTCCTATGAGGGGCTGGAGCTCGACAAGCTTGCTGGTTTCCTCGCGCGCAGCGAGTTCCCGGGGATTCGTGAGCGCGACCTGATGAGTCTCGGCACATGGTCTGGGCAGGACTATGTGCAGACAATCAACGGCAATGAGACCTTTAGCGCGCGTAGCCTGCAGTTCATGGGCGATGACTTTGTCTGGCTCCTTCCGCGTAGCCTGGAGGGCCGTATCAGCGGCGCGATGATCCATCCCGGCGAGTATGGACGTTTTGTGATGCAGCTGATCCCGTCAGCTTCCGACGATGCAGAGACGGAAGCAGAGATGAAGGAGATCCGCGAAAATCTGGACACAGCAATTGGCCTTCTGGATGAAAACGGGCTGGCTGTCATTCCTTTCAATTTCCGCGGCGTGGCAAACTGGAACGAGAATACCGGCCGTACATCCTTCAGCCTCGCCTCAGAGGCCGACGGGTTTGGCGAAACTGCATTCACGCTGGATATCAACCTGCCTGACTATGGAGACATTCGCGCGGCCTATGAAGCGGATGAAGGCTGGTCGGAAGCGATAACGCCCGTCCTCGAAGACAAGCTGGCCTTCGTTAGCATGCGCTATTTCGACAGGGACAATGGCGGATATGACAAGCTGTTCGGCTATCTCAATGAGCTGGGCAAGGTGTATTCGAATGAGGGGTGGGGCGCGACGCTCTCGACCATGCCGCCAAAGCAGATGCGCGCCAATATCGCGACCATGGTTCGCAGTGCCAAGGCCGCTGCAAAAGCGGAATATCCACCCGCCGAGGCGTGGCTGGAGTCGATTGCGGCGTATTATCAGACGCCAGGTGGCAGCCTCGAAATCCGCGTGAAGCCGGACAAACCGCTTGGGCAGGCGCAATTTGATGCCATGGCAGAGAGCGAAGATCCGGCCGCTGAAATCAAGCGGATGGGGATTAGTGTGACCCACACGCCAGAATAGGTGAGCGCGGCGCTTGACCGGGGCGCTGGCGCGCCTCACCTATGACAACAGATTGAATGCACGGGAGTGACCATGAACCGCCTCGATGACGAGACCGAAAACAAGCCGATGAGCGAGCCGAACGCCTTTCTTGAGGAGGCGCTGTTCGATGCCCGGACAATCCTTCTGACGGGCGGCGTAGACGACAAGCTGGCGCGCCGCGTCTGTGAGCGTCTGCTGGCGCTGGACGCCAAGAGTGACAAGCCGATCCTGCTGGTGATTTCCTCGCCCGGCGGCCATGTCGAATCCGGCGACATGATCCATGACATGATCAAATTCGTCGCCGCGCCTGTGAAAGTGCTCGGCTCGGGCTGGGTCGCGTCTGCCGGCGCGCTGATCTATTCAGCCGCGCAGAAGGAAAACCGCTACGCGCTGCCGAATACGCGCTTCCTGCTTCATGAACCACGTGGTGGATTTGGGGGTCAGGCGTCCGACGTTGAGATCCAGGTCCGTGAGATCGTCCGGATGCGTGAACGCCTGAACAAGATTTTCGCGAAAGCCACCGGCCAGACGCTCGAAAAGATCAAGGCCGATACCGACCGCGATCACTGGATGAGCGCAGAAGAAGCGGTTGAATACGGCCTCGTCAGCAAGATCGTGACGAGCCGCCGCGAAGTCAGCTAGACGCGCTTTTTTCAAAAACAAATCTTACAAGCGGCAGCCTGCGGGCTGCCGTTTTTTTGTCTGGGGGAGGGGAATGCGGCAGGGAATGGAGAAGCCGACAGCGACTTTATTTCGCGCAAAGAAAAAGGGAGACCAAATTGGTCCCCCTAAGACACTCTACATATATACTCTACTAGCGCCTATCCTATACACGTTCCGGTGCAAAAAGGCCACCCTTTTTGTATCTGCGCCGAAATGATCCCCTGTTACGAAACAGTAATGTTCGTGGATAAACTACAAGCCAGTTGTGAATAGAAGAATTGGGATCGCTCTGTCGCAGCAATTATTGCGCAATATCAGGCAGGCGGTGCGCGGAATGGTGGTTCGGGGGAGACTTGAACTCCCGACCTCGCGATTATGAGTCGCGCGCTCTAACCAGCTGAGCTACCGAACCGATCCGGGCAAGCGGGCTGAATACACAGTCTGTGCGGGGTCTGCAACCGCCTATTCCAGCATCCCGGCGACGTGATCTGCAATCGCGAGCGAAGATGTCAGTCCCGGGCTTTCAATGCCGACCAGATGGATGAGGCCGGGCGCGGCGTCGATGATCATGAAGTCGCCCGAGGGCTGGCCCTTGCTGACGATCTTTGGGCGCACGCCGGCATAGTCGGGCGCAAGGGCGCCATCCGGCAGGCCCGGCCAGTAACGGCGGGCGGAGGCATAGAAATGCGGCGCGCGGGCCGGGTCGACGCGGTAATCGAAGGGCGGGGCGGCGTCCTCAGGCAGCCATTCCGCATCCGGGCCAAGCTTGCCGCGCCCGGCGAGATCTACGGTGAGGTGAAGCCCAAGGCTCGAGCGGCCCGGCATGGGATAGATCAGCCGCGAGAAAGGCGTCTTGCCGGTGATGCTGAAATAGCTGCCTTTGACGTAATGCGGCTCAGGCAGGCCGTCTGCGCCGCCTTCAATATGTTTTGCAAGCTGGATGGCGGTATGGCCGGCGGCATTGATGACGGTGCGCGCAATGACCGTGGCGGGCATGGCGCCGCCTGTGACGAGCTCAACGCCGCCGCCTGGCAGGACGCTGCCGCGCTCCACCGGCGTGCCAAAGGCGATCATGCCGCCATGGTCCTCAATCTCGCCCTGCAGCGCAAGGAAATAGCCATGGCTGTCAAATATACCGGAGACGGGCGAATGGATGGCATCCGTTATGCTCTCGGCCAAAGCTGGCTCAAGGCGGCGGGCCTCGACGCCGGGGATGATTGAGAGGTCTTCAACGCCATTGTCGCGGGCGCGGGCTAAGATGCCTTCGAGGTCCGGTGCTTCGTCCGCATGGGCAACGACAAGCTTGCCGCAATTCTTGTAGGTGATGCCTCTGGTTTCGAGATAGTCGTAAAGCTTGCGGCGGCCTTCGACGCAGAACCGGGCCTTCAGCGACCCCTTGGCGTAATAAAGCCCAGCATGGATGACTTCTGAG
Source organism: Henriciella litoralis (assembly GCF_002088935.1). Taxonomy (NCBI): domain Bacteria; kingdom Pseudomonadati; phylum Pseudomonadota; class Alphaproteobacteria; order Hyphomonadales; family Hyphomonadaceae; genus Henriciella; species Henriciella litoralis. The sequence goes on along the minus strand of NZ_NCSS01000004.1, from coordinate 376,840 downwards.
TTGCGCGAGGATGTATGCACAGCGATGGCGTCCTCGGCCTCCAGCACGATGACATCGCGGCCAGCCAGGGCGCAGGCGCGCGCGATGGCGAGACCAATGACGCCCGCGCCGATCACAACAAGGTCTGCTTCGAGTTTTTCCATGAGACGCCTAGGCAGCGGCGAGAACTTGCCAGGTGGCGGCGGCAAGTCCGATGGCGCGCATATCGCCAGTGGTTGTACCTGCCATCCGGTTCATGGCGTAGGCGATTGTCGTGCGGGCGGCCATGTCGATGAGGACAATTGAGCCGCCATATCCGCCCCAGAACATAGCTTCTTCGTGAAGGACAGGCGACATCGGGCCGGAAAGACCGAAACCCATGCCGAAGCGTACCGGCATGCTGAGGACCAGGTCCGTTCCCTCTATCTGACATTCTAGCGCCTTGCGGCAACCGGCGTCTGAAAGGAAACGCTTGCCGCCGAACGTGCCGCCATTGGCGAGAATGGTATGAATTTGAGCCACAGAACGGGCATTGCCGGTACCACCCGCTGCCGGAATCTCGGCACCTCGCCAAGCGCGGGTTCGGGTTTCTGATACGTCGATCGGAGGCCGCGTAAAGGCAGCTTTCTTTATGGCGCTGTCGTAGGACAGGCCGCCGCGCACACCCGGCGGTGGCGTCAGGTCTGCGACCCGATGATCTTCTGAGGCCGGTAGCCCTATATGGAAGTCCAGACCCAGCGGATCGGCAAAGTCCTCGCGAAGAACGGTTCCGACAGTGCGGCCACAGGCCCGCCGAATGACTTCACCGACCAGATAGCCTTGCGAGAGCGCGTGATAGCCGGAGGCTGAGCCCGGCTCCCACATCGGCGCCTGTTCGGCCAGAAGGCTGGTCGCGCGATCCCAGTCGTACAAAACTTCCTTGTCCACAGGCTCTGCCCAGCCTGGTAGGCCTGCCGAATGGCTCATCAGGTGCGAGACTTTGACCGCCTGCTTTCCATTGGCAGCAAACTCCGGCCAGTAGTCTGCGACCGGCGCATCGAAGTCGATAAGGCCTTTGTCCGCAATATAGAGCGCTACGAGCGCGGTGACCGTCTTGGTGGTTGAGTAGACATTGACGATTGTGTCTCTTTCCCAAGGCCGGGTTTTCGCCTCATCCGCAAAACCGCCCCAGAGATCGACGACCGTTTCACCATCCTTCGTCACACAGAAGGACGCTCCAATGTCGGCTCCATTCCTGAGATTGTTTTCGAACTGTTCGCGGACGGCGCCAAATCGCTCATCTGCAATACCGTGGGCGATTACATCCGTCATATTCGTGGTGCTCCCTGTTCAGAACTTAAGTCGGGCAGGGGCACGTTGCAACTGCATACCGGGGGTGCGATTGGGTGAAGCGCGAATACAGATTGGGCACGGCTTTGAAACGCGCTAATGTCGTCTACATGCGAACGATTTTGAGCCTGATAGCCCTTTTTGTCCTGCCGTTCCTCGCCACGGCGAAAACGCCGGAGGATGCATTTGCGGCCGGCCAGTACAGCGAGGCCGCGGGGCTGGCGGAGAAAGATGGCAGTGCCGACAGCCTGGCGCTTGCCGCGCGGTCCCTCCTCGCAGAGCAGGTCGTCAACGGGACGCTGGACAAGGTTCAGCTCGACAAGGCCGAGAGCCTCGCCCGGCAGGCGATTGCGCAGGACGCTGACCATATTGAGGGACGTCTACAGCTGGCGATCGCCCTGGCGATGAAGGCGCGCTCGATGAGTACGCGGGCGGTGCTTGATTCCGGCTATGGCAAACAGGGACGGGAACTCGCCGAGAGCGTCATCGAGGATGACCCTGACAATGCCTATGCGCACGGCTTTCTGGCCGTCTGGCATGTCGAGGTTGTCGGGAAGGGCGGGGCGCTTGGCTCTGCGATCATGGGCGCCAGCATGGATGATGCAGAGGCTCACTTTAAGGCGGCAGTTGCGGCGACCCCGGATGATCCGGCGCTCTATTGGCAATATGCACGCGCGCTGGCGGCCAGCAATCTTCGCCGGTATCGCGATGAGGTGTACGCCAATCTCGACCTCAGCCTGAAAGCGACCGCGAAGACATCGCTGGAAAAGCTGATGCAGCAGCGCGCGAGAGCTTACTGGAATTATACGGTCGATCACAATTTGCGCGAGAGCGAGGCCCGCGCGGACGCATTGCTTTAGGCAAGAGCGCTCGCTCTATTCGGCCGCGACAGCGTCCTCGATGGCGACCTGTTCTTCCAGCCAGTGTTCCGCTTCCAAAGCAGCCATACAGCCCATGCCAGCGGCTGTGACGGCCTGACGATAGGTCTCGTCCGTGACATCGCCCGCCGCATAGACGCCGGGCACATTGGTCTTCGTCGTGCCAGCTTCGGTGATCAGATAGCCATTGGCTTTCATGTCCAGCTTGCCCTTGAAGAGCTCTGTCGAGGGGGCGTGGCCGATGGCGATGAACACGCCGTGCGCATCGCGGGTGAACTCCTCACCGGTCTTTACGTTTTTCAACTTCGCACCGGTGACGCCGAGCGGGTTTTCGTCGCCGATGACTTCTTCCAGAACCGTGTCCCAGAGGATTTCGACCTTTGGATGTTTGAACAGGCGGTCCTGCAGGATCTTCTCTGCGCGGAAGCTGTCGCGGCGGTGCACAACGGTGACCTTGGAGGCGAAGTTTGTAAGGAACAGCGCTTCTTCAACGGCCGTATTGCCGCCGCCAATGACGAGGACTTCTTTCCCGCGATAGAAGAAGCCGTCGCATGTCGCGCAGGCCGAGACGCCAAAGCCCTGGAATTTCTGCTCCGATGGCAGGCCAAGCCATTTGGCTTGCGCGCCGGTGCAGACGATCATCGCGTCGCCTGTATAGGTGACGCCGCTTTCGCCGACGGCCTTGAAGGGACGGCTTTCGAGATCGACTTCGCTGATATGATCTTCGGAAATGTGCGTGCCCATCTTCTCGGCATGCTCACGCATCTTCTCCATCAGCTCAGGGCCCTGGATTTCGGAGAAGCCCGGATAGTTCTCGACCTCGGTCGTGATGGTTAGCTGGCCGCCCGGCTGTAGACCGGCAACAACGCGGGTCTCACGCATGGCGCGCGCCGCATAGATGGCGGCTGTCCAGCCAGCAGGTCCGGACCCGATGATCAGGATTTCGGAATGGATTGTCTCACTCATCGCCCAAGGCTCCGGTCTTTTATTCTCGGTAGCCCCTAGGTATGGGGATTCTTCGGCGTTGAATAAACCCCCGGGCCTGCTCAACCGCGCGTGTAGCAGAACTATTGCACAGGCTTGCGCACTTCGACCGTGGCGTGGCTGACCCCGAATTTTTCGTCCATTCGCTGCTTTACGGCGACGCGCAACGTGTCGAGGCATGCGCCTTCGCGAGCGACCACTTCCAGCGTGACGAGGGGCTTTTGCTCATTCAATGCCCAGGCGTGGACATGCGTCACCTCAGCGGCGTTCTCAAGATGGCTCTCAAGGTCCGTCTTGATGTCGGCTGGCGTCATACCGGCCGGAACGCCCTCAATCAGGATGTGGGCAGACTTCATTGTGATGCGGACCCCGCCAATGACGATCAACAGCGCGACGAGGACGGACAGGATCGGGTCGATCGGCATCCAGCCCGTGAAGATGATGATCAGGGCCGCCGCGATGGCAGCAACCGAGCCGAGAAGATCGCCCGCGACATGCCAGAGGGCGCCCTGCAGATTGAGGTCTTCGCTGTCGCCGCCGTGCATGAGGGTGAAGGCGATGATGTTGACCAGAAGCCCTGCAATCGCGACGCCCATCAGCACGTGGCCCATCACTGGTTCCGGCGCCATCAGGCGATGGATGGCCTCGAAGACAATCCAGGCGGCCAGCACCAGAAGTGCGAGGCCATTGACGAAGGCGGCGAGAATCTTGAAGCGCGCCCAGCCGAAGCTGCGATGCTGATCAGCGGGACGCTCGGCAAGCTTGAAGCCGAGCCAGGCGAGCGCGAGGGAGCCGGCATCGGTCAGCATGTGCGCAGCATCAGCCAGCAGGGCGAGCGAGCCTGAAATGACCCCGCCAATCACCTCGGCAAACATGAAGCCGAAGGTCAGGAAGGCGGCAATGGCGACCCGGCGGCGCGCGTCGGCGCTGTCGGTAATCACATGGTCATGTGAATGGCCGTGTCCGGCGTGCGAATGGCTATGATCGTGAGAGTGGCCCATGAGCCCTATCTCGGATGACTCCGGGCGCGAGTCAATAAAAATAGATAAAAAACAACAGCTTAGAATGTTATTCCATATCAATCGTTGAGCCAGTCAGGGAGTACAACCTGCTGATCTTCAACGGATTTCATGGCAGGTTGAGGGTGCCGCTCAATGAGGTGACGGACGATTTCATCGGCCACGCGGTCTGCTTCTCGCAAGGGCGGATAGGTCCAGTCGGCGAGGTCCCCATCAAACCATCGGGCGCAGCCACGCTCGATCAGGCTTTCGTGCAGACGGTCAAATTTCGGCGATGAGCCTTCCAGACGCGCGATATGGATGGGCAGGCCGTGCCAGGCGGCATCTGACAGCATATTGGCGCTGTCTTCGGTGACGATGGCGGCATCTGAATAGATGAGCCATGCGAGATACGGGTTTGGCCCGTCCTGCGGTCCGGCCCAGAAGCGCGCGCCGACCTTGTCTGCCAGAGCGCGCATGCGTGCGATGACGGGTAGGGGCGTGCGCCGCGATGTGGTGATGCGAAGACGCCAGCCGGCCTGCGCAAGGGCTTCGAGTTGACCTGCCAGCGTTTCAGCCGCCGCTTCGGTGAATTTGTGCGCCTTGGAGTCGCCGCCCAGAATGACGATGCAGGATTTACCCGCCCCATCGGCAAGGTCCGCAAAGACCTGACCGGCTGTTTCGATGTTTTCTGGCGCAAAATAGGAGGGTGACCCAACCGTTGAGATGACATTGTCGCCGCTAAGGCCGTCATGGCGCGGGGTGACGACAAGGTCGTAGCGGGAAAGGTCTGTCTTCGGATCGAGGATCTGGACGCAGAACGTCTTGCCGCCCGACAGCTCTTTCACCAGCGCGGTGTAGGGCGCGCTACGTCGGCCGGCCGCGATGAAGACATCGGGCCAGGGCGGGGTGAAGAGTTTGCGTTGTTCTGGTGGCAGCGCTTTCAGGGGCGCCGGCCATTTGCCGCCCGGAAGCCACGTCCAGGGCGCGCGAGGCGAGAGGACGATTGGGTCGCTGCGGTGGCCCTCACCCTGAATATGGCCAAGCTGCATCCACCGCCCGGCACTGGAGAGGGCCTGCACAATCGCGCGCACCTGCGCCGCATTGCCTGCGCGGCCATCCGAGACCGCCCAGATGGATGGGCCGTTTGGTGTGTCGTCTTGCGTGTCGGGCTGGCGGACCATGCGAGCAGGGGACCTTTCTGGAGAACTGATCAGAGCAGGGTGGCAGAATTTGCTGACAGTTGCATGACCCTAGCCACAGATGCCCATAGCAAACGACAGCTCACCGGCCGGTAAGCTGTCGCTTCATGTGCAAATTTTGCGATGGGGCAAGCGAGCCTATTTGAACTCGACTTCCTCAATCTCGTAGACGCGGGCACCGCCAGGCGCGGCGACTTCGGCTTCGTCGCCAACCGTCTTGCCAATCAGCGCGCGCGCAATTGGGGACGTAATCGAGACCTTGCCCTTGGAGATATCGGCTTCGTCTTCACCGACGATGCGGTAAGTGGCCTGCTTCTCGGTGTCGACATCAGTCAGCGTGACGGTCGCGCCAAAGACGATCTTGTCGCCTTTCAGCTTGGTCACGTCGATGACTTCGGCCCGGGCAAGCTTGTCCTCGAGTTCCGCAACGCGGCCTTCGATGAAGCTCTGCTTTTCCTTGGCAGCATGATATTCGGCGTTTTCTGAAAGATCGCCGTGCTCGCGGGCTTCTGAAATAGCCGCGATCACAGCCGGACGTTCAACCGACTTCAAATGCTTGAGTTCTGCGTCGAGGGCGGCGTGCCCTTCGGCGGTCATAGGTGTTCTTTGCATATTCTGGGTAACCGTCTTTAGAAGCGAGCTAGCGTCTGACTAAACGCATTTTTCGTCAAGTGGTGTTGGTTCAGGCCTGCTGCAAGGGCTTAACCGTAAGTTCGCGCTCGCGAAGCGTCCGGATAGCCTCAACAGAAGCCCGCGATGCGGCGAGCGTCGTAAAATAGGGGATCTTGCGCGTCAATGCCGTCTTGCGGATGGAGGCGGAGTCCTTGAGCGACTGGGCGCCCTCCGTCGTGTTGAAGACCAGCTGGATATTTCCATTGATCATCTTGTCGACAATGTGGGGCTGACCGTCGATCACCTTGTTGATGGACGACACGGTCAGTCCCTGCTCGCGCAGGAAGGCAGCCGTTCCGCTGGTCGCGAAGATGTTGAAGCCCATGGAGAGCAGCTCACGCGCCGGCTCCAGAACGCCGTCCTTGTCACCGTCCTTGACCGATATGAAGACATTGCCTTCGGCTGGCAGGTGCACATCGACAGCGATTTGCGACTTCAGGAAGGCGGCGCCGAAATCATCATCCCAGCCCATGACTTCGCCGGTGGAGCGCATTTCCGGGCCAAGCACCGGGTCAACGCCCGGGAAACGGGCAAACGGGAAGACAGCCTCTTTCACGGCGACGCGGCGTGGGCGCGCATGGGTGAGGTCAAAATCGGTCAGCATCGAACCGGCCATTACCTTGGCGGCGATGCGGGCAATCGGCGCGCCGACCGCCTTGGCCACGAATGGTACGGTACGCGAGGCGCGTGGGTTGGCCTCCAGCACGTAGATCTCGTCGCCTTTGACCGCGAACTGGATGTTGATCAACCCGCGAACCTTGAGGGCCTTGGCGAGCGCGATGGCTTGCTCTGACAGACGGCCGACCATGGCAGGCGACAGCGTGTAAGGCGGCAGGGCGCAGGCAGAGTCGCCAGAATGGACGCCGGCTTCCTCGATATGCTCCATCACGCCAGCGACATGCACATTCACGCCGTCGCAGAGGGCGTCGACATCGACTTCCTTCGCGTCTGACAGATAGCGGTCGAGGAAGAGCGACTGGTCGCCGGAGACTTTCATCGCTTCCTTTGCAAAGGATTTGATGTCGGCGTCGTCGCGGCAGATTTCCATCGCGCGGCCCCCGAGCACAAAGCTTGGGCGCAGCATGATCGGATAGCCAAGCTCGCGCGCTTTCTCGAGCGCTTCTTCTTCAGAGCGGGCGGTGGCCGATGGGGCTTGCTGAATGCCGAGCTGGTCGAGCAGGGCAGCAAACTGCTGACGGTCTTCGGCAAGGTCGATGCTAACCGGGCTGGTGCCGAGGATAGGGACGCCGGCATTGTGCAGCGGTGTCGCGAGCTTCAGCGGCGTCTGGCCGCCAAACTGGACGATCACACCGGCAAGCTCGCCTGCGGACTGTTCCTTGGCGATGATTTCAGAGACGTGCTCTTCGGTCAGCGGTTCGAAATAGAGACGGTCCGAGGTGTCATAGTCGGTCGAGACGGTTTCCGGGTTGCAGTTGACCATGATCGACTCGATGCCGACCTCTTCCATCGCGAAAGCGGCGTGGCAGCAGCAATAGTCAAACTCGATACCCTGGCCGATGCGGTTTGGTCCGCCGCCAAGGATGATGGCTTTCTTGCGGTCCGAGACGCCTGCCTCATCATCGGCCTGGTCCTGCCCATAGGCGGGGTGTTCATAGGTCGAGTAGAGGTAGGGGGTCCGCGCTGCGAACTCGGCCGCGCAGGTGTCGATACGTTTGTAGACAGGGCGCACGCCGATATCGTGGCGCTTGGCGCGCACGTCGGTTTCGGTTGAGCCGGTAAGTTCAGCCAGGCGCGCATCTGAAAAGCCCATGGCCTTGATGTCTGTCATCTGGCGCTTGCCGGTTGGCAGGCCGTCGCGGCGAAGGTCCGCTTCGGTTTCGATCAGCGCAGCAATCTGGCGCAGGAACCAGTGGTCAATCGAGGTGATGGCGTAGACATCTTCCACCGTGAAGCCCTGACGGAAGGCCTGGGCGACATGGCGGAGGCGATCTGGCGTTGGGCGCGCAAGGGCAGAGCGTAGCTCGTCTTCGGTCGTCTCTTCGGTCTCGTTGAGACCGGTGAGGCCGGTTTCGAGTGAGCAGAGGGCCTTTTGCAGGCTTTCCTGGAAGTTGCGGCCAATGGCCATGGCTTCGCCGACGGACTTCATGGCTGTCGTCAGCAGGGGCTCAGCGCCTTTGTACTTCTCAAAGGCAAAGCGCGGGATCTTGGTGACGACATAATCAATCGTCGGCTCAAAGCTCGCCGGGGTAGAGCCGGTGATGTCGTTCGTCAGCTCATCCAGCGTATAGCCGATGGCAAGTTTTGCGGCGATCTTGGCAATCGGGAAGCCTGTGGCTTTGGAGGCCAGCGCCGAGGAGCGCGAGACGCGCGGGTTCATCTCGATCACGACGAGACGGCCATTTTCAGGATTCACGGCGAATTGGACGTTCGAGCCGCCCGTCTCAACGCCGATTTCACGCAGCACCGCAATCGAGGCGTTGCGCATGATCTGGTATTCCTTGTCCGTCAGCGTGAGGGCAGGGGCGACCGTGATCGAGTCGCCGGTATGCACACCCATCGGGTCAATATTCTCGATCGCGCAGATGATGATGCAATTGTCCGCCTTGTCGCGGACGACTTCCATCTCGAACTCTTTCCAGCCGAGCAGGCTTTCATCGACGAGGACCTGGCCCACAGGCGAGGCTGCGAGACCTGAACGCACGATCTCTTCATATTCCTCGACATTGTAGGCCACGCCGCCGCCTGTGCCGCCCAGCGTATAGGCAGGGCGGATAATGGCGGGCAGGCCGACCTCTTCGAGGACTTCCATGGCCAGGCGCAGGCCTTCAATCCGGTCATAGCGGACAATCTTGCCCTCATCATTGCGGATTTCCGGGGCGGCGATAATCGCGGCTTTCGGGTTTTCCAGACCGATCCGGTCCATCGCTTCGCGGAAGAGCTTGCGGTCTTCGGCCATTTCGATAGCGTCGGCGCGCGCACCGATGAGCTCAACGCCGTATTTGTCCAGCGTGCCAGCTTTGTAGAGGTCGAGCGCGCAGTTCAGCGCCGTCTGTCCGCCCATGGTGGGCAGAAGGGCATCTGGCTTTTCGATCTGGATGATCTTCTCGACGAAATCTGGCGTGATCGGCTCGACATAGGTCGCGTCGGCCATGTCCGGATCGGTCATGATGGTGGCCGGGTTCGAGTTCACCAGAATGACCCGGTAGCCCTCTGATTTCAGGGCCTTGATGGCTTGTACGCCGGAATAATCGAACTCGCAGGCCTGGCCGATGATGATGGGACCGGCTCCAATGACGAGAATTGATTTCAGATCGGTGCGTTTTGGCATCTCGTTTCCTCGTCATTTATGACCATTGGTCAAACGGGTGCGCTATAGCGGTGAGTCAGGGGAGGATGCAAGGTCACGGACCGGCAAAACTGCGGCTCGATCCCGATTTTATCACGCATATATTTCTGTGATGCGGAGAGGGACGCCAGACTCGCAGGCTTGGCGTCGCTGTCATCACCGGGCCTTCGTGTTTAAACCTCAAAAGAAAAGCCTCCACGCGATTGGGCGTGGAGGCTTCACTGTCAGCCCGATCTGACCGGGCCTTTTATTTGGGCGCTACCAGGAGCGCGCGTCGTATGGATAGCGGTCATATGCGTCGGCATAGCCGTCACCGTCGCTGTCCTTCTCGTCTGGCTGGTCTTTCACGCCGGGCGTGTCGCAGTCAGCAGCTTCCGTACAACCCTTGGCTGCACCGGCAAGGCCACCGAGCGCCGCGCCAATCGCTGCACCGCGTCCAGCATCGCCGTCGCCTGTATTGTTACCGATCACGGCGCCAGCAACGGCACCACCAGCAGCGCCAATCGCGGCGTTACGTTCGGTGTAGCCCGACTGGGTACAGGCGGCCATCATCAGGCCTGTTGCAGCAAGAGCGGTCGTTTTCAAAAGTGTCTTCATGGGATCATCCCCTTTCATCGTGTGGTGCGACAATAACGAGGGGTGTTCGAGACGGTTCCAGACGAAAAGCGCCTGAATCGCTCTTTTCTCATTACACTTGTGTTAGTCTCGACTGTATTCGGGGAATACTATGAACAGCTGTTCATTCCAGCAGTCGGGCCTGCTTTTCCGGCGCAATCACCATCGGCAGGTCAGTGGCGCTCATATCGAAGTCGATGTCGAGACTGCCCCGGCCAGAAATCTCTACACTGTTGGCAACAACCTGCAGATAGGGGGACTTGGTCGTGCCGCCCCCGAACTTTCTGACACTGACGTCGTATGACGGCATATAGACCACGCCTTCGACGTTCACTTGCCCGTCAATTTTGAAATTTTTTGTGTGTTTGAAGGGGCCTTTGAGCTCAACGAAGGCCATGCCTGCTGTGGGGCCTGTGCTTGGCGCAACAACATTAAGCCCGGAATTGCCTTTGATATCGATATTGCCGACTTCGTTGTCTAAAATAAAAGTGACGCCCTGGGCCTCAAGTGCGCCGCGGGCAATGATTTTCAGGCCGCCGCCACGGATGTGATAGATGCCAGGGTCCATCGTCACATTGCGCGCATGAATGATCAGCCCGCCACAATAGATGCCCGGCTGTAACCGGGTTGACCCAATTCTTTTGATGTTGGCGTTCGTGCTATCGCAGATGCCGCTGAGCGGTATCGAATAGCCTTTCAGCGGATCCGGCAGTTGCTGGCATCCGGTTTCCGGTAAGGGCGAAACACTGGCTTTTGCATCGCGCCGATAGCCGCCATGCGCGCAGAAAGCTTTTGCGTCTGCGCTTCCCCCGTCAAATTTCATCGCCTCACCGGCGCTCGAATTGGACCAGACGATGCAGCCCTTCGCGCTTAATCTGCCATAGTCTCTAATTCTTATACCGGGATTATTTTCATCAAGTGTCAGCACGCAAAGCGGAAAGCCCCAGGTGGCAGACGCGACGGCGCGGCGACGGACGGGGGCGGTGGCGGACCCGCCTGCAATCTTGGCGAAATAGTTGACCGGCTTGAATTCCAGTTCGACTTCAATCCTGGTGTGCTGGCCATAGGCGTCTTCACTGACGGCGCCGATGTCCATGTCGGCGAGCTCGTAATCGGAGTTTTGCCGCGCCAGAGCGCTCGCCTGTACGCGCGCGGCCGCGAGTCTGACCTCGGCTTTGGGCGAATCCGTGTTGAGGAAGGCGGTCGCGCCGCCGAGGGCGGAGGCGTCGGCAGCCTGCTGCAAGGCGTGGCCGGAGCGCGAGTCCATGCCGAGCGCAATCGTCGCCCCCACCAAAGACAGGATCGCCATCAGCGAAATCGCGAATATCGGCATGGTGCTGCCACCAGTGGCCTTCGCGAACCGCTTGGAAAGGATGTGAAACTGCGCGCCCATCACCACAGCTTATGGCATGAGCATCTTTAAGAGATGTCTATGTACATGAATGAAATTTCACGGATTTCTGCGCTTGCCGGCCATTTATAGCTCCAGCACCCGTTTGGCGATGATATTGTGCTGAATTTCATTGGTGCCGCCATAGATCGATTGCGCACGCGTGCCGAGATAGGTGGAGACACCCGGCGCGGCATGTTGCGTGGCCAATCCGCCTTCCAGCCAGGCGGGGCTGACAGAGTCGGCAAAACCCCGATTGGCGTTGAGGCCTGCCGTATCGAGGTAGAGCGTCGTGATCTGCTGGGCGGCCTCGGTGGCGAGGATCTTGATGATCGAGGCTTCCTTGCCTGGCGCGCCGCCATCCTTCACCGCCGAAAGAACCCGAAGAACGGTCATTTCCAGTGCATCCACCGCGAGATTGGCCTCGGCCAGCTTGCGGGCAAAGGCATCATCATCGATGAGGCGGGAATTGCCGCCATCCGGCACCGCGCTTGCAATGGCGCGGATATGAGCAAGCTGTTTGCGCTTGCCGCCAATGCGCGCATAGGAGGTGCGCTCATGGCCGAGCAGGAACTGGCTATAGGTCCAGCCCTTGCCCTCTTCGCCGATGCGGTAATCGGCCGGCACGCGGACATTGTCGAAGGTGACCTGGTTCAGCGCATGCTTGCCATCGATCGTGATGATCGGGCGGAGCGTAACACCCGGCCGGTCCATCTCGGAGATGATGAAGGTGATGCCTTCCTGCTTCTTGCCGGAATTATCGGTCCGCGCGAGGCAGAAGATCCAGTCGGCATGCTGGGCGGCGGACGTCCAGATCTTGGTGCCATTCAGGACGTATTCGTCGCCATCGCGAACAGCGGAGAATTGCAGGGAGGCGAGGTCTGAGCCGGCTTCAGGTTCGGAATAGCCCTGCGCCCAGCCTTCACGCCCTTCGCGGATGCCCGGCAGCCAGCGGGCTTTCTGCTCATCGGTGCCGAAGGTGTAGAGGATCGGGCCGACATAGACGACGCCCATCGGCGTGACGGTCGGTACGCCCGCGCGCTCCAGCTCCTCATCGAAGATGTATTGTTCTTTCAGCGACCAGCCCGGCCCGCCATGCTCCTCAGGCCAGGCCGCAGCGAGCCAGCCCTTTCGCCCCAGCGCGCTTTCGGATTTGCGGATTTCTGCCGTCGTCAGCGAGGCGCCGCGCGCGGTCTTTTCCAGAATGTCCTGTGGGAAGTCATTGGCGAAGAAGGCGCGCACATCGGCGCGGAACTCTTCGAGCTTCGGGTCTGTTTTGAGGTCCATGGAAGAAGGTTAGCGCAAGCGGATGGAGAGGTCAGCCAGTGACGCAAGGGGAAGTCCGGGGGCTCAGCGTTTTTGAGCTATTAATCGCCAGAACATCTGCAGAATGGCCAAAGCAAAAACGAAGGTTGCGAGCATGACCATTCCAATGATGATGTACACGAGGATCATCAGCCAGACGGGAAATCCATCAATTACGAGCGGGGCTTGCATGTGGTGGAATGCGAAAGGTAGAGCGATCAGAGGCGAAATCAGAACGATCACCATCAACACTCTCCAGAACGAACCGTCATTGCCGGGTTTGAAGCTGACCTCACTGTATTCAGCCCAGCTTTTCTGGACCGTGCCCGGATTGGCTCGCGATTTGTTTGCGCGGGCGCGGTGCCGAAGGATGAAGCGGATGCTCTCGCGGCGTTTGGCCTCTTCAGGCGTCAGGGCTTCATCAGGGTCAATGTTCGACATCTCAGGTTCAATCTAAGGCATCAAATCATGGAGCGCCAGAAAATTCGGACTGAACGAAAGAGTGTGCTATTCTGCGCGCAGGACGCAATTCAGACGATGTGGGGACATCATGAAACTATTGATCGCCAGTGCGGCGGCAACCCTTTGCCTGTCGGCCTGTGCGGCAGACCTTGCACAAGGCTATCGCTCAACGCCGGACTATCCAGCCTATGCGAACGCGCGCGATGGGCATCTCGATGCGGTCGATTGTGCGACGACGCTGGGACTGATGGGGTATGCCGCCTCGACGGCCAATGACATCTCTCGCCAGACCGGGATTGATATTGACAGTGGAAATCCGAACCGCAGCGACTGGATCAGTGGCATGGTCATGTCGCTCGTCTTCGCCATCGCGGAGATGCGTGAGTATACTGTGGCTGATGCTTGCGCAGGCGCGGCGGCGGCCGACTCGTCAGCGAACCGGCGGCAGGGCTATTTACCCTATTGAATGCGGCGCCTTCTTTGTGCTTTCTGATCAAATGATGACACGCACACTGATCCTTGCCGCTTCGCTGGTCTTTGCAGCGGGTGCCTGCTCGCCAAACGACCCGGATGAACAGGTGGCGCAGCCTGGCGTCGATGCCGGTCAGGAAGACGGCGGTTCCGCTTTGGACGATGACGCCATGGCGCTGACGCTTGATACGCCGGTTGAGGGCGCAGATGTCACGTCGCCACTCACATTCTCCGGCAGCGCTTCGGGGCTCTGGTATTTTGAAGGGGATTTCCCGGTTCGTCTTGTGGATGGCAGCGACACGGTGATCGCCGAATCCTATGCCTCGTCCCAGTCCAACTGGATGACAGAGGAACAGGTGCCCTTCAAAGGCGAGATTGAATTCGATGTGTCAGAGGCCACTGAAGCAACGCTCATCCTGCAGGCGGACGATCCGAGTGGCATGAAAGTGCCGGTGGAGAAGAAGGTCGCGCTGACGTTGCTGCCCTTGAAAAAGGGACGTCTTGTTATCGAGGCTGACCCGCCTCCATGGAAACCAAAACAGGACTAATCAGCTATAGCGCTTTGACAGCTTCTGATCGATTTCGCTTGCGGCCTGTTTCTCCGCGCCCGCATAGCCCGTCACAGCGTCGGCGACGAACGGGTTCGACTGGCGCTCATGGCCAAATGTGCTCATCGGGCCGTGACCGGGGACGAAGCGGATGTCCTTGCCCAGCGGCCAGAGCTTGCTCGTGATGGAATCGATCAGCTGCTGGTGATTGCCGCGCGGAAAGTCTGTCCGGCCGATGGAGCCCTGGAACAGCACGTCGCCGACAAAGGCGAGCGCGCCGCTTTCATTGTAGATGACAACATGACCGGGCGTATGACCTGGCGTATGCGCGACGCCGAATTTGACCCCGTCCAGCTCCAGCTCATCGCCGTCTTCGAGATAGCGATCAGGCGTGACGTTCTTGCCATCGGTGATGCCATAGCGACGGCCCGAGGATTCAATTTCGTCCAGTAGCCACTGGTCATCTTTGTGCGGGCCGATGATCTCGCATCCGGTGCGTTCTTTCACGGCGGCGGCCGCGCCCGCATGGTCCATATGGCCATGGGTCAGCCAGACGCCGACGATCTTCACGCCGAACTGCTCGGCTGCGCCCATCAGTTTTTCAATGTCGCCGCCCGGATCGACGAAGACGCCTTCCTTGGTGTCGATGGACCAGATGAGGCTGGTGTTCTGCTGCAGCGGCGTCGTCGGAACGATGCGGATTTCGAGCTTGGGCTTGTTCTGGACTTGGTCTGTCATGGTGCCTATTTAGGGTCTGGCTTCCAGCGTGAAAAGGATAAACGCAGCGTCGCGATATTGTTGAGGATGACGCCGGCGGTGAAATAGTAGAGGCCGATGCGCGGATAGAAGCCGACATAGGCCATGGTCTGCGACAGGCCGATCAGGATGGCAGCGAGAAAGACATCCAGCATCGACCATTTGCCGAGCACGTTGAGCCACCAGGCAAGTTTCGGGCTGGGCGGGGCGCCGCGCCGGAAGATGATGGCGGCGAGCAGGGTCTTCGCCAGCGGGAAAATCCCGGAGAAGAAAATGACGACAAGGCCCATGAAGACGAGGTCAAACTCAAACAGGGTCCGCACCACGCCCCAGAGATTGTACTCGATCATCAGGCCCACATAATTGGGCTTCATGATTGAGGGTTGCGAGATGCCCATGATGATCAGGGCAGCCGACACGTACAGCATCCATTCGGCCAGCACATCAATGATCTTGCTGGACATAGGTGCGCGCTCTGGCGCTGGCGTTTCGGCGGGGGCGGGCGTGTCGCTCATGAGAGGCAGACCTTTGTCAGGGAAAACAGGCGTGTCAACGCTTCCAACATTCACCGATCAGCCCTAGTTTCCACAAAGAGCTGAATTTTTGCCTGACCGGAGGGCCTTCATGGGGCGCGGAATTATCATTCTTATCGGCGTTGTTGGGCTGGCGGCTTACTATTTCAGCAACCAGCAGGTGAACCCGTTTTCGGGCAAGAAAGAGTTCAACGCTGTCTCGATTGATCAGGCGAGCAAGCTGGGCGCGCAATCCTATGCGCAGATCCTGCAGAAGGAGGGCGGCAACGTCCTCTGTGACCGTCGGTGTAGCGGCGAGGAGGCCGAGATTGTTCAGACGGTGCGCGACATCGGTGAGCGATTGCAGGAGGCCGCGATTGAATATGAGAATGACCTGCTCGCGGAGGGCTGGGACTTCACGCCCGTCGCGACGGATTTTTCATGGACGTATAATGTCATCGCCTCCGATCAGCCGAACGCCTTTTGCCTGCCCGGCGGCTATGTCGCCGTTTATACCGGCATCATGGATGTGACCGGCAATTTCGATGGCGAGGTTACGATGGCTGACCTTGATGACCCCGACAAGCTGGCGGTTGTGATGGGCCACGAAATTGGCCACGCCATGGCGCATCACGGTGCCAAGCGGATGAGCCAGGGACAGCTGGCGCAGCTTGGCATGGCGGCGGTCGCTGCCGGGGTTGGCGATATGGATGCCGGCCAGCGCCAGCTTGTGATGCAGGCCATGGGCGTCGCCGCGCAAGGCGGGCTGATGGCGTTTTCCCGCCAGCATGAGACCGAGGCTGACCTTATTGGCCTGGAGCTGCTGGTGCGCGCCTGCTTTGACCCGCGCGAGGCCCCGGAGCTTTGGGAGCGGATGGGCTCACTCGGCGGCGGCCAGCGGCCCCCGGAATGGATGTCGACCCACCCGGCCTCAGAGACGCGCGCGCAGAACTTCCGGGACTGGATGCCCGAATATATCGAGAAATATGAGGCCCAGTGCGGCAGGCCACTGCGCTAGACCGACCGGCCCAACGCCGCGCCATAGGCCTCAATCAGCGGGCCCATATCATCGGCTCCGGGAAACTCAGGGAAGCTGTGTGGCGTCGAGGTGTCCACCCAGGCGAGCTTCGTGCTGGCGAAGGTTTCGGCGAAGGGGGCATACCAGTCCGTGTCGTCGAACAGGGGCGCGCGGATATTGACCATGAAATCGAGTTGAGGCGGGCGGGTGAACATCCAGCTCATACAGTCCGGGCAGAAATGATGCGGGAGCTCCTGCTTCAGGCCGCCTAGCACCGTCTCGCCTTGAATGACCTCAAACGCATCAGCCGGAAAGGCGGCGCTCGTCGAGAAGGCGCTGGACGACATCCTCTGACAGCCTTTGCAGTGGCAGAGCATCGTAATGATCGGCGGCGCGGTCACGCGGAACCGGACTTTGCCGCACCGGCAGCCGCCTTCGAGGGGCAGGTTCGGGTCTTTCAACTTTCTAACTCCGTGCGATGATTTGAGGGCATAGCTTCCCTGAGGGGCAGTGTTGCGCTTTAGTCGGGCGCGACACAACCGATGAGGGATGCTCAAATTGTTGAAAACCATGTTCGCGGCCGGTCTGCTTGCCGTGTCGGCGTCATCGGCGATGGCCGAGACCCGCACGGTGAAGACGGTTGTAGGAGACTTGCCCGGCGAAGCTGAGTTTGAAGCGCTGCAGGGCATCGGGGAGCTCGCTGATGGCGACGTTGTCTTGCTGGACCTCAGAATGCTGCCGCTCGCATGGCCGGTCGTCTCAGACGCGGAAGGCAATGTCTCGACGCCGCAGACCTGCGCGTTCGGGATGATCGAGGGCGTGGAGAAAGTCTCCGTGCCGACCGGGTCCAACCATTTATTGATGACGGTCTGGCTGGGGGACCGGGTCCATCATGCGGCGAATGGGCTCTCCTGCGAATATGTGGGGGCAGCGCTCGATGCGCCGCAGATGCGCCTGACAGGCTGCTACCTTGCCCGCGAGATCTCCATTCCGACGGCGCGGTCTCTCAACCTCAATCCATTGCCCGCCTCGGCTTGCGGGCTGTACGATTGAGCCGGCCGATCTATCTGTTGTGGCGGGGCCCCGAGGCCCCTCAAGGCTGACATGGAAGAAGGCGAGACATGATGACAGGTGGACGGATTGGGGCTGGCGGCCTTGTGGGCCTGATGATGCTGGCAGGTGGCTGCCAGATCACGATGAGCGAAGACAGCATTTTTGGTCCACCGACACCGCGCGGCGCGCAGACGGTCGCCGAGATGGATTTTCGGGGTCAGGAAAAGCTCACCGATCCACAATCGGAGCTTGCCCAGTCACCCGCGCTGGAAGGATTGCTGCCTGCCACCGTTGAGCATGGCTTTGTCGATTATGAGGGCGGCCGCATCGCCTGGAGCCTGACATCGGCTGCCGGGGAGGACGCTGACCGGCCCGTCATCGTCAATTGCGTCGGGCGAGGCGGTGACCGGCCAAATGGCGGGGTCTATTATGCCCGCAAGGTTTTGCCCTGGGGCGATGTGCTCCAGTTCGATTATCCGGGCTATGGAGACAGCACGGGCACGCCCAGCATCGATGCGATCAAGGCGAGCACGCCAGCCATTGTTGAGCTGGCCGAAAGCCGCGCCGGTGAGCGCCCGCTGATCTATTGGGGTCATTCGCTTGGCGGGTTCATCTGCCCGCGCTTCGTGGCGGCGTCCCCTCAAGCCGATGGGCTTGTCTATGAGGCGACGGCGCTCAGCGTGGAAGAAGCCTCTGAAGTCTGGAAGCCCTGGTATCTACGCTTTCTGCCGATCGAGATGGTGCCCGAGAAGGAAAGCGAGGACGGCGACAATGCCGATCCGGTGCGCGGGTTCAAAGGCCCGATCCTCGTTGTGGCAGGTGGCGAGGACCATGTTCTGCCAGACTTTCTCGGTCGCTCTCTTGCGGACAAGCTGGAGCGGCAGGGCAATGATGTCACCTATGTGCACATGGAAGAGGGCAGCCATGTCGATATTCCACTGCAGCCGGGTTTTGCTGAGGCGGCCGGGCCGACGATCCGCCGGATGAAGAATATCAACTGAGCGCTCGCCCACATCTGACATTTGTGTGAGCCCCCTCGACCCTGCGGGCGAGGGGGGCTAGCTGTGACTGTAGCCGTTATTGTGGAAGGGCGTATCTGTGCAATCAATCTACTGGGTGATGACCTGGGCCTGCCACCGCAAGTGCAAGCACTGCTATGACGACCGGTTTCGGCCCTATGTGCGCGATGCGCTGAGTGAGGTTGTCGGCGAAGGGCAGGCGGCCTTCAACGCGGTCCTCACCAATCTGCCCGACGATATGAGCTGGCGCGATCCTGCGACCGGCAAGCGCCAGCGCACCAACCTCATCCTTGCCGGCGGGGAGCTGTTGATCGATGGCGTTCGCGAGGAGCTGTTCTATCCGGCGCTGCGCGCCATCAAGGCGCGCTGGGGCGATAAGGCCCCGAAAATCTCGATCCAGACAACCGGCGATGTGCTGACGCCTGACTATCTCGATGCCTGTCTTGAGCTTGGCGTTGAGAGCATCGCGATTGCTTCCATCGACGACTACCATGTCGGCATGAAGGGCGAGAAGAAGTTCCAGTTCATGCGCGACATGCGTGAGCTGATGGCTTCGCGCGGGGTGTCTGAGGTCTCGCTTGGCGGGGCGAAGTCGAAGAAGCTCAACATGCCGGACGCGAAGGCGCCGCGCCCGGAGGGGCCGAACTTCTTGTTCTTTGGCGCGCAGGAAGATTTGTGGATTGGTGAGCTCTGGCCACGCGGTCGGGCGTGGATGAATGGCCTCTCCAATGCCGACTATGCGACGAATTTCTGTTCGCGCTGGTCTGGCGGCAAAAACTTCCTCCATATCGGCGAGGCTGGATCAGAGATTGCGATTGAGCCGGACGGGTCAATCTATCCCTGCTGCATCAAGACCAAGGCGCCGCTTGGCAAGCTGACCGAGGAGCGGCTGGAGGATATTCTCGCAAGCGTTGGGAAACTCCCGGCCATTCAGGCGATCAATCAGGGTGATCCGGAATTGATGGCCGAGAGCCGGGAGGCGTTCCGCGCGGTCTCAAGCGCAGAGGACGGCAAGGGCCGGACGGTGGAGAATGTCTGCCTGGGCTGCGACCATTTCTTCCAGCATCAGGTCGGCCCGGAACTGCGTCGTTTGCGCGATGAGCGGCTGGCTGCCAAGGTCAGGGCCTAAGGTTCAGCAGGCTCGTCGAACAGGCCAACATCGAGGATCGGCTCTGAATCGGTAATCTCCGAGCGCGCATCGACAATCTCGGCGACCCGTTCCAGCGAGGCGACGATCATGGATCGTTGCCATTCGGGCAAGTCGGCGAAGAGAAGCTCAAAATGGTCCTGAAGCGGGTTTGGCGCGCTGCGCAGCACGTCGAGGCCTGCAGGCTCCATCTGCACGATAAAACGGCGTCCGTCGCTCGGGTCTCGCTTGCGCGAGACAAGGCCGCGCTTTTCCAACTTGTCGACCAGTGACGTCACGGACGCATTGCTGAGGGCCGTCATGCGAACGAGGTCCCCCGGCGCGGCTTTTCCGGGGCCGGAGAGCAGTTGCAACACTTTCAGCTGTGAGCCGCTGAGGCCCGTCGCCTGCGCGAGCGAGCGGGCATAGAGTTCGATCCGGCGCTGTATCCGCCTCAACGAGATCAGGGCATCAGTTGTCTTCTGGTCCATGGGGTGGCTTATCGCGTGACTGTGAAACCGGGGGAGGGGTTCACATTTCACACACACGGGCGCGCTGCAAGCCGGGCCGCGTCGAGGCGAAGCCTAGCTGATCGGGTCGATCCGGTCGACGCCTGACTGGTTGACCCGCCACCATCCGGCAAGGCCGAGGCGCTTTTCATGGGTCACTTCGACCGCGTGGGGAATGTCTTCCGACAGCATCAGGACAACGCCGCCCGCTTCCGGGATGACGCGGTCTGATGGGGTGTCGGTGTCGCCTGCGCCAGCTGGCCAGAGCGCCAATGCGCCGCCTTTTTCGGCGTGCCAGTCCTCGGTGAGATAGGCGACCAGCGAGATCACACGGTTCCGCGCCCCGGCAAAACTGTCGAGATGGCGGTCATAGAAGCCGCCGGGCGGATAGACGGCGAAGCAGACTTCAAACTCGAACAGGCCGAGCATCAGCTCACGATTGAGCGCGATACGAAGCTGGTCAGACCAGTCCAGAAACGCTTTCTGGGCGGCGCTTTCGCCATCGAACCAGGTAATGCGTGTGCGGCGGATCTGACGGTCGATCGTGAAATCGTCCTGGCGGCCAATGCCGGCCGCCTCAAGCTCTGCGGCTGCGTCGAGGGCGAGCAATTCATTGCGAAGGGCGAGTGTCAGCTCATCCGGCAACAGGCCGGGCGCCCAGGTCCAACCTTTGGTCGCGAGATCATCTGCGATGGCGCCGATACGATTGTCGCTCGGCGCAAGACAGGCGGCGTTCAGCTGCGCTGGTCCTTCATGAAGCCTGCAAACCGCTTGAACAGGTAGAAGCTGTCCTGCGGGCCGGGGCTGGCTTCGGGGTGGTGCTGAACCGAGATGATTGGCTTGCCTTTGACGCGCAGGCCTGAGTTCGTGCCGTCGAAGAGCGATTTGTGGCTCTCCTCGACGCCTTCGGGCAGCGTGTCGGTGTCGACGGTGAAGCCGTGGTTCATCGACACGATCTCGACCTTGCCGGTCTCGAAATCCTTCACGGGGTGGTTCGCGCCGTGATGGCCTTGAGGCATCTTTTTCGTCTTCGCGCCGAGGGTGAGGGCGAGCAGCTGGTGACCAAGGCAGATGCCGAGAAGCGGTTTGCCGCTGTCGATCAGTTGGCGAATGGTGTCGCCGCTGCGCTTGATCGTGGCGGCCGGGTCGCCCGGGCCGTTGGAGAGCACGACGCCGTCCGGATTGAGCTTCATGATCTCTTCAAACGGTGTGTCGCCGCGCACAATGGTGGCGCGCGCATTCACATGGGCGAGATTGCGAAGGATGTTCTTCTTCACGCCAAAGTCGAGCACCACGACGTGAAAGTCTGTGTCGTCATTGTTGGAAAAGCCGGTTGCGAGATCCCAGAGACGCTCTGAATTGTCATAATTCGGATCGCCGACGACGTTGAGCGCGAGGTCAGCCGCTTCAAGGCCTTCCCAGGCGCGGGCAGCCCCGATCAGGGCATCGATGTCGATATTGCCATCCGGCGCATAGGCGACCGCACATTTCGGCATGCCTTTTTCGCGGATGATGCGGGTAAGCGCGCGTGTATCGACGCCGGAGACGGCGGTGATGTTCTTCTTGGCGAGCCAGGCATCGAAATGATCGCGCGCGCGCCAGTTGGATGGCGAAGTGATGGCTTCGCGGAAGACGGCGCCCGTCGCAGCCTTGGCGGCGAAGGTGGATGATTCTTCGTGGTCATCAGGATTGGCGCCGACATTGCCGACATGCGGGAAAGTGAACAGCACGACCTGGCCGGCATAGGACGGATCGGTGAGGATTTCCTGATATCCGGTGATCGACGTATTGAAGCACAACTCGCCGACAGCGATACCGAGTTTACCGGAACCGTTGCCCAGGAAGACCGTTCCATCTGCCAGAGCGATCGCGCCTGTGGCTGGTGATTCCGGTTGATTTTGATTGGCCATGAGCGTATCTCCTCGCGTCCTGTCGGGCGCCATTAGGATTTGGGTCATTTTGATACCGCATCCTCGGCTGGCGTGAGATAGTCGTGTGGTGACCTGACCGTCAAGCGGAAGGTCCATGTGAAAAGAGCAGGTATGGGACAGACAGACGTTTCTCCAACTACCAAAATTCGCGATCGGCTGATCGCGGCCCTCCATTCAGCTGAATCTGATGACCCGCAAGGTGTGCGTGCGCGCACGCTTCGTCTGGTCCAGTGCGCCATGCGCGACCGGGACGTAACGGCCCGCGGCGAAGGCAATTGTTCAGGCTGCGAAGAGGCCGACATTCGCAAGTTTCTTGAGATCATGGTCGCCCAGCGAGAGATATCCGCGCGTGAATTCGACGAATCGGGCCGCATCGCGGAAGCCGAGCGTGAGCGCGAAGAGATGGAAATTCTCGAATCCTTCCTGCCACAGCCCCTGCAGGGCGAGGCGCTGGAAGACGCTGTCGACGATGTCGTGAACGATCTGGAAGCCAGCAAGCTGAAGGATATGGGCCGCTGTATGGCAGAGCTGCAAAGCCGCTATCCCGGCCGCATCGAAACCGGCCCAGCCAACAAAGCCGTCCGCCGCGCGCTCGGTTAGGCAAATCCAGATTCAGTAAGGTTCAACGCTCCTCCAACCGGGGGAGCGTTTTTTTTGTAACAAGAGAGTCCGTATTGTTACATAAACATACTCATTGACTCGCTCATTACGGAATAATATGGATTTACCATGGAGGATGTCTCATGACAGAGCCGTTGATGAGTGTTGATGATGTTGCCGCCCGGCTGGGCCTGCATCCGCGGACGGTGCGACGCTATATCCGCGACGGCGAACTGGACGCGCAGAAGATTGGCAAGTCCTACCGGATAACCGCTTCGGCGCTGCAGCGGCTGACGGGCATCGCAGATGCTGGTCCGCGCCCGGCGCGCCGTCATATCGAAGCGTCAAACATTATCGAGATTGAAGGCGTGAGCCGGGATGACGCGATCCGCATCACCAATGCTGTTGTCGCCGCATCCAACGGCCAACGCGCAGATGATCCGGCCTTTCGTGTCGAAACGATGTATGATGAGGCACGCGAGCGACTGAAAGTGGTCTGTCTCGGAAGCCTCAACAGCAATATCGCCATGCTCCGGCTCATCGAGCTTTATTCGGGTGGCGCATGATGGCGCGGTCGCATTTCTACAAAAGCGATGCGGGCAGACAGATTGTCGAAACGGCGTATCGGGACATTCTTTCGCGCTGGCCAGTCGCAAGCGAGCAGCGCTGCATCCAGACGCGGAGCGGCGAGACATTCGTGCTGGCTTGCGGGCCGGAATATGGCCCAGCGCTCATCCTTCTGCACGGCTCGGTCGCGAACTTGGCCAGCTGGATGGGTAATATCGAGACCTATGCCCGACATTTTTGTTGCTATTGCGTCGACATGATCGGAGAGCCCGGCTTTTCGGCGCCGGTGCGCGAGCCGCTGGACAGTGAGGCACATGCGCTTTGGCTGGATGATGTCATGGATGGGCTGGGCCTCCACGCGGCGGTCTTTGTCGGCCTTTCGCTGGGTGGATGGCTGGCGCTCGATTATGCGCGCCGTCGCCCTGATCGCGTGAGCGCAATCGCCGGGATCGCGCCAGCCGGCATCGGCAAGCAGAAGAACATCCTTCTGAAGGCGCTTCCATTGCTGTTCATGGGCAAGAAAGGCGCGATGAAGCTGCGCGACATGGTCCTCGGTCCGCAAATGCGCCAGCAGCATGAGCGACCGCTTGTCGAGCGCTTCGTCGCCTTCAATGCGCTGGTCATGGACAATTTTCGCGGCCGGATCGTGAAGATTCCGCTGCTCTCGGATGAGGAGCTTGCCGGGCTGAAGATGCCAGTTCTCGTCATTGCCGGGGGCAGGGACGTGCTGATCGATTCCGACCACACAAGGACGCGCATCGAGACAGTCGCGCCGCAGATCCGGCTCGATTACAGGCCTGAGGCCTATCACTTCATCCCCGACACGGCTGAACAGATCTGCTTTTTCCTTGAAGCGTCCGGGGCGCTCGACGAATGACCTTGTCCACGATGTCTGTCGCTGGCACCACCGTGCTGGTGATCGATCCAAGCGGACCGAAGCTCGGGAGCGAGGCGGATGCCGCCAGCCTGCTCTCGGATGCATTCGCGGCCGGGGCCGACTGGATTGCCATCCCGGTGGCGCGGCTGGACGAAGATTTCTTCGAGCTGTCGAACCGGAAAGCCGGGTTCTTCCTGCAGAAGATCATCAACTATCAACGCAAGGTCGCCATTGTCGGGGATGTTTCGGGCGCAGTCGAACAGAGCAACGCCTTGCGGGACTTTGTGCGCGAGTCAAACCGTGGCCGCGATGTCTGGTTTGCCGAAACGCTTGATGGCCTTCGCAAAAAGCTTGAACAGCTTTGAGGAAAATTGGGTCGTGAAAGACCGCCTTGTTGCGCTATAGTCCCCGCCAATGTCTGCACCCATTCGTATACCCGATGGCTTCGTTGATGAGCTGAAGGCGCGCCTGCGTCCGTCAGACGTGATCGGGCGCAAGGTGAAGCTGAAGAAGCAGGGCAAGGAATGGGTGGGCCTCTCGCCCTTCACCAATGAGAAGACGCCGAGCTTCTACGTCAACGACCAGAAGCGCATCTTCAAATGCTTTTCCTCCGGCATGGGCGGCGATGTCATCTCCTTCGTCATGGAGACAGAGCGCCTGTCCTTTATGGAAGCGGTCGAGAAGCTCGCCGATGAAGCCGGGATGCAGCTGCCAAAGGCGACCGCCGCGGACGAAGAGACCTATGACCGCCGCAAACGGCTCTACGAGTGCTGCGAGGCGGCCTGCAAATTCTATGAAGACAGGCTCCGCGCGGCTGAAGGCACTGAAGCGCGCGAATATCTCGAAGGCCGCGGCCTTGGGGCAGGCGCCTGGGCGCGCCACAGGCTGGGCTTTGCGCCCGATGACTGGCGAAAGACGATCGATCACTTGAAAGCCGAGAGTTTCGGCATGCAGGAGATCATTGATGCTGGCCTTGCCGTCCAGAAAGAGGGCGGGGGTGAGCCCTATGACCGCTTCCGGGGGCGGGTCATCTTCCCGATCACCGATGTGCGCGGGCAGGTCATCGCGTTTGGTGGGCGCGGGCTGCAGCCGGATGCCAAGCCGAAATATCTCAATTCCAGCGACACTGAGCTCTTCCACAAGGGCCGCGTGCTCTATCGCTACAAGGATGCGCGCGAGGCGTTCGGCAGCACCGATGAAGGCGGCCTGATCGTCACCGAAGGCTATATGGACGCCATTGCGATGACGGAGGCCGGTATCGGCCATGTCGTTGCCCCGCTCGGGACGGCGCTGACCGAGGATCAGCTGACGCTGCTCTGGCGCGCCGGGCCTGAGCCTGTGCTCTGTTTTGATGGCGATGCGGCCGGGCTTCGCGCCGCTGACCGCTCGATTGAGCGCGCCCTGCCGCATCTTGAGCCGGGGCGGTCGCTTTTCTTCTGTCTTCTTTCAGGCGGCATGGACCCTGATGATCTCATCCGCCAGTCCGGCCCCGAAGCGATGCGTCAGGCGCTCGCAGGCGCTCTGCCGCTGGTCGAGGTGCTATGGCGGCGTGAGCGGGACGCTGAAGCCATCGATACGCCGGAACGTCAGGCCGGGCTTGAGGCGCGGTTGATGCAGGCGGCCGGGCAGATCAAGCATCAGGCGGTGCGCACCGCCTATGAACGTGACCTCAAATCACGCATGAATGACTATCTCTGGCAGCAGAGACGCGCGCGACGCACCCCCGGGAAAACGCCCGGGCCGGCCCAAAAGGGCGCGCAGCAAAGCTCGACACCGGCGAAAACACGTGGCCTTGGCCTCATTGTGCGCGCGATCGATGCGCCCCATCTGATCGATATCGGATTTGAGACGCTTTCCATGGCAATTTTCAAGGATGAGGACGTCGCGACCCTCCGTGATGTGATTATTTCCTTGCCACAAGCAGGTGAAGGTGTTGACCGCAAGGCAATCGAGAACCATTTAACTGAATTAGGAAAAATGCGCGCTGCTGAATTGCTCAAAAACTATCCCGAAATTCCTGCTATTGCCCCAGATGGGCCCGAGGAACGGGAATGGCTGATCGCCCTGGAGCAATATGTGGCCCGAGATGAGACCGGCCTTTATGGTGGCGGCGGCGGAGAAGAGGTGACATCGTCACCTGAGAACTGGCGTCGGCTTCATCATGAAGTCTCGGAACGCAAGGCAAGGGCGGCGCGTCTCAATGAGGCGGCAGAGCAAGCAGATCAGGACTGATAGGCTTGTGTCAAATGGTTTGATTGTTGCAGGAGAGAGACTGCGACAGGCGGGAGAAATACATGGCGAAAGCTAAAACGACCGAGCACGAAGACGGCGACCTGGAGACAGAAGACCGTCCGGTGCTCGATCTGAATGACTCCAAGGTCAAGAAATTCATCAAGCAGGCGAAGACCAAAGGCTATGTCACCCATGACGAGCTGAACGCCGTGCTTCCGTCGGACGAGCTGTCATCGGACCAGATTGAGGATACGATGTCGGCCCTGTCTGAAATGGGCATCCAGGTCGTTGAGAATGAAGAGGAGGCGGAAGCCTCCAAGACGACGGCTGTCGCCAAGACCGGCACGACCGCCGTTGCCAAGAAGGGCAATGCGCGCGGCTCTGATCGCACCGATGACCCTGTCCGCATGTATCTGCGTGAGATGGGCGCCGTCGAGCTGCTCTCGCGTGAAGGCGAGATTGCGATCGCCAAGCGTATCGAGGCCGGCCGTGACGCGATGATCCGCGGCCTCTGCGAGAGCCCGCT
Organism: Henriciella litoralis; assembly: GCF_002088935.1. Taxonomy (NCBI): domain Bacteria; kingdom Pseudomonadati; phylum Pseudomonadota; class Alphaproteobacteria; order Hyphomonadales; family Hyphomonadaceae; genus Henriciella; species Henriciella litoralis. The sequence goes on along the minus strand of NZ_NCSS01000004.1, from coordinate 349,974 downwards.
GACCTTCGAAGCCATGATGGTGTGGCGCGACGAACTTATGAATGAGCGCATTCTGCTGCGCGACCTCATCGATCTTGAAACCACTTATGGCGCGGAAAACCCGACGCCTGAGCCGGAAGAAAAGACCGAAGAGGAAAAGGAAGCCGAAGCCAAGGCCCGCGAGAACGAGACGACCGAAGAGCGTCTTGCCCGCGAAGAGCGCGAGGACGAGGAAGAAGGCGCCGCGATGTCGATGTCGGCCATGGAAGCCGAACTTCGCGACGGCGTTCTCGGCAAGCTCGACGAGATGGCGCTCGCCTTCCATCAGTATCGCAGGCTGCAGGAAAAGCTGGTCGACAAGCGCCTTCAGGGCAAACGCCTGACGCCGGAAGCGCGCGATGAGTATGACGCGCTGGCCCAATCCATCGTCGACAAACTCAAGACGATGCACATCAACAATGCGCGTATCGAAGCGCTTGTTGAGCAGCTCTATGCGATTAACAAGAAGCTGATGGGCCTTGAAGGCAAGCTGATGCGTCTGGCCGATGCCAAGGGCGTGCCGCGCAAGGAATTCCTCGACAGTTACTTCAACAATGAGCTCAATCCGAACTGGAAAGAAGAGACGCTCGAGGGCGCCAAGTCGAAGAAGAAATGGGAAAAGTTCTTCAATGACGAAGCCGAGCAGATCGACGAAATCCGTGAGGAAATCTCGGCTGTCGCGCAGGAAATCGGCGTGCCGATTGATGACTATCGCCTGATCGTTCAGCGTGTCCAGAAAGGTGAGCGCGAAGCCCGCGTCGCCAAGAAGGAAATGGTGGAAGCGAACCTTCGCCTCGTGATCTCGATTGCGAAGAAGTACACCAATCGCGGCCTGCAATTCCTCGATCTCATCCAGGAAGGCAATATCGGCCTGATGAAAGCGGTCGATAAGTTCGAATATCGCCGCGGCTATAAGTTCTCGACCTATGCGACTTGGTGGATCCGCCAGGCGATCACCCGCTCCATCGCGGACCAGGCCCGCACGATCCGTATTCCGGTGCACATGATCGAGACGATCAACAAGATCGTCCGTTCCCAGCGCCAGATGCTGCATGAGATTGGCCGTGAGCCAACGCCGGAAGAACTCGCTGAAAAGCTCGGCCTGCCGCTGGAGAAGATCCGCAAGGTTCTGAAGATCGCAAAAGAGCCGATCTCGCTCGAAACCCCGATTGGCGACGACGAGGACTCCAACCTCGGCGATTTCATCGAGGACAAGATGGCGCTTCTGCCGGTCGATGCGGCGATCCAGTCAAACCTTCGCGAAACCACGACCCGCGTGCTCGCCTCGCTCACCCCGCGTGAAGAACGTGTCCTGCGGATGCGCTTCGGCATCGGCATGAACACCGATCACACGCTGGAAGAAGTCGGCCAGCAGTTCAGCGTGACCCGCGAACGTATCCGCCAGATCGAAGCCAAAGCGCTACGCAAGCTGAAGCACCCAAGCCGAAGCCGAAAGCTGCGGAGCTTTTTGGATACGTAGCAATGGAGTTTGCCAGCTTAGTCCCCGAGCGAGATACTCCGAAGGAACTGGGCTGGCTGCGTTGCATCACGAATTTTGTGTCGGCCGAATGCGCGGCTGGGACAGATTGGGCTCGTCGATACAAAGTAGCCAAGTTTAAACAGCACCCCGACGTTAAAGCGTACTGTGACGAACTTCGTCCCTTCCGCTATTTTGCTGAATCTCTTGGATTGTCAGACGAGACTACATTTATTCTTCGAGAAACGGGCCATCGCATCGACCTGTCGTATTGCGTAAATGGTACGCAAAAGGATTTGCAAATCACCACGTCGTTCTCGGACGTGACTGATTTGCACCCCAACTTATCGGGTGCCGGAAAAAACAATTTCGACGCCGGCTATCAGCGAGCACTTGCTACTGAAGTCACGCGCCGTGACGGCTTTTCATCTCCGACTTCTTTGTACGTGCGAAATACGCAGGGGCGTGCGGTTGCGCTCGAAGAATCGAAACGGATGCACACGGCTGAGCAACTTGCAGCAGCACTTGTGTCGGGATTGAAGACCTCTGCAGCCAGCAAAATGAAGCCCAACTACAATAATTGCGATCTGCTCGTCTGGCACACTGGCTATGAAGACTATTATAACCCGGACTACAGTGCGATCGTGCAACGGGCTTGGGATCCTGAGTTCGTGGGATACTTTAACGCTGTCCATTTCATGGTCGACTATGCTCTCATTAGCTTTGACGCCAATGGTCGATGCGTTAAGTCATAGTTTGACAACCTTTGCCAATCTGCCCGCCTTCTGCCCCTGAAGGAGACGCGCATGGCCACGATGAATATCTCTCTGCCGCAGCAGATGAAGGACTGGGTTGAGGCGCAGACGGCGGATGGGGCTTATTCCAACACATCCGATGTCGTGCGTGACCTTATCCGGCGTGAGCAAGTGAAGCGCGACAAGCTCGCGGCGCTCCAGCTGAAGCTGGATGAGGGGGAAACGAGCGATTATGTCGAGATCGATACGCGGCGCTATTTCGAGGATTGGCGGCAGGACTGAGCGGCCTCTAGCGATACGCTTCAGTCAGTTGGGCAACCGGCCTCAACCCACTTCTCCACCCTAAATAAACTCGATTGACGGTTTTTCGGGCGCAGATTACTTGGGATTTGAGGGTTGAGATAATAATAATGCGGGGGGGAATCCGTGACATCACGATCAATGGTGCGTCGGCTATTGGGCATGGCGGCGGCGGCACTGGCGCTGACCGGATGCGTCTCAGGGCCGTATACTGTCTATCCACTTGGCCAGACGAGCGAATTGGGGGCGGCCTTCAAGGCAGACCTTGCCGCCTCGGCGGAAGACACGATCCGAACGGCCAAGTCTGGCGAAATCCTGTTTGAACAGCCGATCAGCTATGCGCGCCTCATGGTGCTTGAAAACACGATCCAACCGGCGAAAAATCTCGATAATTCGCTCCAGAGCCGCGAAGTGACCTTCAATGAAGGGGATGTGTACTTCCAGGCGATAGATGCCGCTGACCAGCTGAATCTGGTGGCGTGCTCCACGCACGAGCCCGTCAAACTCACCCGTTATCTGGCCAAAGATACGCCGACGTATCTAAAGCTCTGTTTCGTTCTCGAGCCTTTGAGCGGAGACGTGAAACTCAACGATATCAAGACGGATCGCGAAAGCTTCTCTTCATCCCAGTTTTTCTTCGTAACCGCACCATCGTCCTTCAATGACTTTGGCGCGCCCTATCAGGCCCTGACCTACTGGCCGATCGATCACATTCTTGAAACGACGGAACCGGCAAGGTTCAAACTTCTGGACGCCGATGCCGACGCGTCTGAAAAACCAACGACCGTTGCGGTCCGCTTTCTCAAGGACGGCGGCAAATACAGCCTTGAGCCGGTGTATTCAACGGGGCAGGCGTCGAGTGTGATGCGGCATGAGCCGGTCCTGATCGATCCATCGGAGACGTTTCCGAAAACGGTCAAGCTGCAGGAGGCGGAAATCGAGCTTCTGGCTCTGACAGATGACACGCTGGCTTACCGCATCCTGTCAGGCTTTTCGCCCGACCGGACGTACATTCTCGACCTGCCGGAATGATGCGTTTCGCGTCACGCTAAAATTGATTTGACGGTTTTTCAAGACAGGCGTACGGCAGAATCCGAGGAATATTTCAAAAAAAAGGGGAGGCGATTTGAGCGCAGTTTCCGGTATCGCGTCGGCGGTTAGCAACAGGCTGAACGCGCGTCGCACTTGGGGCAGGACGGCCGCTATTGCGGGCCTCGTGCTTTCATCATTTGCCGTGACAGGGTGCGCGACAGCGCCGACCAATATCAGTTTTGACGGGGCGTCCGGCACCGAACTTCAGACCGGCTTCGACGCAAGCGGTGCGGACGAAGCGATCCTGATCGTGGCCGTCGGCCCGGTTGGCACGGGCGGCGCCTATGAGTTCCGGCCCGTTGATCGGGAGAACGGGACATTTCTCAGTGGGCCGATTTATCTCGGCTTCGGCTCGTGGGGCATTGGCGACAAGATGCAGCGCCCGGCCGATGAGGCGTCGTCTATCTGGGTGCTGCAGGATGAGATCAACTTCCTGATCAAGAAAGTGAAGCCCGGCCTCTATGCGGCGAATAATGCAAGCTGGAACACGTTTAACGGCGTCTCGTCCGGCTCTGCCTGGCTTTGCCGCAAGGACGGCGCCGCCTCGTTCGAGATCAAGCCGGGAACGATCAACCTCGTCTCGTCGCGCGACGCTTTCCCGCCGGGGATCGTGACGCGGCTCAGCTCAACGCATTCAATGGAAGACGTGCTCGCGCAGTTTGAGCGCACGCGCGTCAACTATCCGGATCTCAAAGGTGAGCCTGTGCTTGTCCCGCCCACGTTCGAAACCCGCTGGGAGCCAAAGCCGGGCTTCTTTTCCGATGCCTGCAATTCGGTCGCCGACGGCTCTCTGACGGTGACGCCGATCCGGCTATCGGTCGAGGATGGCGAACCAGATGAGGCGGACAAGGCAGCCATCGCGCTCGCCCTGAAGAATATCGAGAACGCGGCGCAGGCCGAAACCTCGGAAGAGCCAAAGCCCGCCCCAGCAGATATGGAAGGCCAGCCATGAAGACGATGTCCCTGAAACGTGCCGGTCGCCCCGGCCTGATCGCGGCGGCCGCGCTTATGGTCACTGGCTGCGTGATCAGCCCAGACATTATCCTCCCCATGGGCGCCAGCGCGCCGATTGATCCAGCGCTGCTGGCGGACCCGTCACGGCCATCGGCTGAGACGATCCGGACCGCGAAATCAGGCGAGCTTCTGTTTGAGCAATCGGTTAGCAATGCTGCCGTGCTTGAACTTCTGAATACGGTCGTGCCCACAGAAGACATCAGCATGAATGTCTCCAAGCGGACGGTGGAGATCACCGAGGGCATGAAATTCTATACCGCGCTCAATATTGGGTCTGAGACGGCGATGGTGGCGTGTTCCTTCGAGAGGCCCGTAAAATCGGTCGCGAGGCTCAACCCCAGCGCCGTCGGACACGAGAAACTCTGCTTCACGCTGGTGACACTGGACGACAAGGTGGACCCTGACAGTATCGAGCGCGACCCGGAGACGCTGACCTCGTCGACCTTTTATGTCGCCAGCGGCCCCATTGGAGCCATTATGGGGCCGCCAGGGCCGTATCAGAAGCTCTATCGCTGGGAGCCTAATCTCTTCACCTATCAGACGACAGAGCCGGCCCGGTTCAAGAAACTGGATGCCGATGCGGAACGGGGCGAGACAGGGCCGGATGTGGCCGTCAGATTTACGGCGACGCCAGAAGGCGGCGAGCTTCAGCGGGTCTACATTACGGGCTCTCAGGTGAAGGCGACGACAGGCGAGCCGGTCCTCATCAAGCCTGACATGACCTTTCCAGCCGTGAGCAAAGTTGGCGGGGCAGAGATTGAACTGCTCGCGCTCAATGATGGCGTGCTGGCTTACCGCATTCTCTCAGGGTTCGACGATCAGGCCGTCTATTTCATCGACCTGCCGGAGTGAAGCCCTCGGCCCGGTAGAGGATTGGGCTAGCGCCGCTTGCGAGCTTCGGAGGGGCGCTCGCCAAATGTTTGCGATGACTGTGCTTCGTGCATATCAGCGCTTTGGTTAAAGCAACCAAAGCCTGCTGCTGACGTTGTGTTGATATAAGCGTGGCTCGCCTGTAGGGGCCGCGTTCCCGCACAGGAAAGTCAACGCAATGCGCATCCAGATCGACGCACAACTCGACTATAATTTCCCGCAGCCAGCAGATGTCTTGCTGGCACTGAAGGCGCGGCCGCTGGATGACCAGATCATCGTGTCGGACTCGCTGGATATTAGCGGCAATGCTGACCTGGGCTTTCTTGCCGATGCGGACGCGTCAGACACACGTTGCTGGATGGCCGCGGCCGGGCCGGTGAGCATTCGCTACACCGCGACCGTCGATGTGACCCGTGGCCCGGTGGAGCTGGCTGGCAAGCATGTGCCACCGCGCGCCCAGCTACCCGCGGACGTCATCAGCTATCTGATGCCGAGCCACTATTGCTGCGGCGCCGATGTCGAGGCGTTTGCACGCAATCAGCTGTCTGACGTGCAAGGCGGTGATCAAGTCCTGAAAATGGCGGACTGGATCTTCAACAATTTCGAATATGTGCCGGGCGCCAGCGATGCCGATACCACGGCAGAGGACACGTTCCACGCGCGCAAGGGCGTTTGCCGTGACTATGCGCACGTCCTCATCACTTTCGCCCGCGCGGTCGGCATTCCGGCCCGCATGGTGTCTGCCTATGCGCCGAACATTCAGCCGCCTGATTTTCACGCAGTTGTTGAAGTCTGGCTCGATGATGGTTGGCATCTGGTCGATCCGACGCGTCTGGCGCGGCCCGACAATATGGTCCGCATCATCACGGGCCGCGACGCCATCGATATCAGCTTCATGACCGTTTTCGGCATCGGCCAATTGAACGCGCAAAACGTCTCAGCGATCGTGCTGGATGACGCTGAGAGCGAACAAGCGGCCTGATCAGGCGGCCTTGATCCGATAAACGCAGCGACGCGCGCCGGCGAGGATGTGGTCTTCCCGCGTGACCTTCGTGTCCGGGCCCAGCGCGTCCTGAAACACCTGCAGCTCGTTCTTGCAGAGCCGTGTACAGGCCTTGGCGGCTGAACAGATCGGGCAATGGTTCTCAATCAGCAGGAAATCATCGCCATCCTCAGCGGCGGTGGCCATATACCCCTCGGCTGAGCGCAGTTCAGTGAGGCGTTCGACCCTCTCAGACAGCTTATCATGCCCGGCCATATGGCCGCGATAGGCGACGAGCTGTGTGTCGCTATGGCGGTCTATGACGCGAGCGAGGCCCTCTTCGCCGAAAATCTCCCGGATCGTGCCGATCATTTCCAGCGCAAGGCCCTGATGGGCATCAGGGAAGGCGCGGGCGGCGGCTTCGGTCAGCGACCAGATCTTGGTTGGCCGACCCCTGCCGCTCGGCTTCGAGGTCTCTTCGATCAAGCCTTCCTCAGCGAGTTCATAAAGGTGCAGGCGTACCGCCATCGCTGTCACGCCGAGGGTCTCGGCGAGCGCGCCGGCAGATTGCGGCCCCCCACGCTTTAGCAGGTCGAGTACCGTATTGCGGCTGGGCGTCAGGGCAGGTTTGGTCGCGGTCTTTGGCATGAATTATTTATAAAAGGGATTGCTTTCGAAAACAAGCGGGAATAAATAAAGTAAAATCTTTCATAAATGGAGATCCCTCATGGTCCGCCTCGAACACGCCAATCTCGTCGTCACTGACATAGCGCCCACACTGGATTTCCTGAAAGCGGCCTTCCCGCACTGGCGCGTCCGGGGCGGCGGCAAGGGGGAGTGGTATGGCAAGCCGCGCGAGTGGCTGCATTTCGGTGATGACGAGTTTTACATTGCCCTCTCCGACAATGGCGAAGGCGCGCCGCGAGACCTCAAGGGCCATGAGCCGGGACTGGCTCATCTGGCGTTTGAGGTGTCCGATCTCGACCGGACGATCGAGAAGCTCGAAGCGGCCGGATACAAGATTACAAATCCCGGCGCGTATACCGAACATCGCCGCAACGTCTATTTCATCGACGGCAACAATATCGAATTCGAGTTTGTGCAATACCTGTCAGATGATCCGGCCGAGAAGAACCGGTATGACTGACGCGCCGCCCCGATCAGAGCTCGGCGAAGGTGTCACAGCTGTCTGGATTGCCGGAGCGGTAGCCACGCAGCAGCCATTCCTTGCGCTGAGCGGAACTGCCATGGGTGAAGTTTTCCGGGTTCACATTCTGCCCGGCGCGGCGCTGGAGCGCGTCGTCGCCGATAGCGCTGGCGGTCTCGAGGCCTTCACCGATATCACCTTCTTCAAGCGAGACGCGGCCATTCGAGGCGGCGCTGGCATTGGCGGCCCAGACCCCGGCATAGCAGTCAGCCTGAAGCTCCAGGGCGACGCCATAGCGATTGGCTTCCGCCTTGCTGCGGGCTGATTGCTGGGCCTGGCGCACTTTCTGCGAGGCGCCGGTCAGCGTCTGGACGTGATGGCCGAACTCATGCGCGATGACATAGGCTTTGGCAAAGTCAGCGCCGGAAGCGCCGAGCTGGGTTTCCATCTGTTTCCAGAAGGTGAGATCGAGATAAACCGTCTGGTCGGCTGGGCAGTAGAATGGCCCCATAGCAGCCTGACCATAGCCGCAGCCTGTATTGGTGCCTTGCGTGTAGAGAACGGTGTTCGGTGGGCGGTAGCCTGACATCGCGCTGGACCAGACATCATTGATGTTGGAGCCGATCACATCGACAAACACGCCGGCCTCGTCTTCCGGCGTGCCGACCTCGCCGCGCTCCTGCTGGCCCGCGCCGCCAAACTGGCTGGCGACCTTCTGCGTGGTCTCAGGGTCGATGCCAAACACGAGATAGCCGATCAGGCCGAGCACTGCGACGCCAAGGCCGCCGCCGACAGCTGTCGATTTCATGCCGCGTCTGTCCTCGATACGGCCCCCGCGGCGTCCACCTTTCCACTTCATACTGATCTCCTGTTGAGCCGCGTGCAAATAAGCGTCGGGCTACGTGTTTGTTCCTGTTATGATGGCAATCCTAGACCCGGTCGCCCTGATCGTCATCATCCAATGCTGACGGGCCGACCTCCAGACCCGGAAAATTTGATTCCGACTTGTCAGTCTCCAAGGTGCGTGGTTAATTCGATTTATCGTTTAACGGAAAACATGGGGCCTCGACACATGACCGGACTGAATAGAATTCTGAAAAATAGCGCCTGCGCGGCCGCAACCCTGGTTCTTGCAGGCGGCGTGTTCAGTGCATCGGCGCAAATCGAGTCAGACCCCTCGGAATCCAGCGTCGAAGCGCCTGCTGAAACCGTCCGTTATGTCTGGGACCTTTCCGACCTCTATGCCACCCCGGAAGACTGGGAAGCGGCGTATGAAGACATCAGCGGGCAAATCGGCACGATCAAGGATTTTCAAGGCACACTGGGCAATAGCGGCGAGGACATGGCGACCGCGTTTCGTACCGTCTCTGATCTTGCCCGCAACGCCGTTCGCCTCTCGACCTATGCCAATCTGAAGTTCGACGAAAACCAGCGCGATGCTGACGCGCAGGAGCGCCAGGGCCGCGCGCGCAATCTGTTCCAGCAATTCGGGGAAGCCACCAGCTGGATGGACCCTGAATTGCTGAGCGTCGGTGAGGAGAAGGTCCGCGTATTTCTCGATGAAACCCCTGAGCTTGAGCCGTTCCGCCATTCGATAGAGAACACGCTGCGTCAGGCGCCGCATACGCTGGATGCGAAAGGTGAGGCGCTTCTCGCGCAGGCGGGTCTCGCGCTCTCGCAGCCAGGCCAGATCTACAGCCTGTACGCCAACGCCTCGATCCCATGGCCGACGCTGACCCTGGCTGACGGCACCGAGGTCAAACTCAATCAGGCTGGCTATTCGCGCTATCGCGGCACAGCGAACCGCGAGGATCGCAAGGCGGTGTTCGACACGTTCTGGGGCGCCTGGGACACCTATAAGAACGGCATGGGGGCGACCCTCAATGCGCAAGTTCAATCAGCGGTCTTCCGGGCTAAGGCCCGCAATTATGACAGCGTCCTGCAGCGGGCCTTGTTTGACGATGCCCTGCCGCCAGAAGTCTATACCGAGCTGGTCGATCAGGTGAATGAGGCGCTGCCGGTCTTCCATCGCTATCTTGAGCTGCGTGGCCGGATGCTCGGCGTTGAGGATCTTCGCTATTACGATATCTATCCGCCGATCATTGAAGCCGATACCGGCGTCTTTGACCTCACCCGCTCTGAAGAGCTGACCTTTGAGGCGCTGAAACCTTTCGGTGAGGAATATCTTGGCCTGCTTCGTGAGGGGCTTGATGGCCAATGGATGCATTCGCACCCGCAGGAGGGCAAGGAAACGGGCGCCTATATGTCCGGCTCTGCCTATGATGTGCACCCTTACGTCCTGCTCAATCACAATGACGATTACGATTCCATGTCGACCTTCGCGCATGAGTGGGGACATGCGGTTCACACGCTGCTCGCCCAGTCCGAACAGCCATGGGAGACAGCCGGATATTCGACCTTCATCGCGGAGATGGCCTCCACCATCAACGAGATCCTGCTCGAAGAATACATGATCGCGAATGCCGAGACGAAGGAAGAGAAGCTCTATTATCTCGGCTACGCACTGGAGAGCCTGCGTGGCACCTTCTTCCGGCAGACCATGTTTGGCGAGTTTGAACTGGCGATCCACGAGGCCGCCGAACGGGGCGAACCTCTGTCCGGCACCAAGCTGACCGAGATCTATGGCGAGCTTCTGCGCAAGTATCACGGCGAAGCTGAAGGCGTGATGACCATCGATGATGTCTACACCAATGAGTGGGCCTACATTCCGCACTTCTATTATGAGTTCTACGTCTACCAGTATGCGACATCCATCTCGGGCGCGGCCTGGTTCTCCGAACAGTTCCTGGCCGGAGATGACGAAGTGCGCGAGAACTTCATCAATGTCCTGAAGGCCGGTGGGTCTGACTATCCGGCCAATATCCTGATCAATGAGGCGGGCCTCGACATGACCAAGCCGGATGCCTATCAGGCCGCCGTGCGTCGGATGACCAGCCTGATGGACCGGATCGACGCGCTGCTCGAAGAGGAATAGGGCGTCGGATTGAGTGCGCGGCGTCTGGCCGTCAGGCGCCGCGGTCCCGCTTTCCGTGATTTGAGAGGGTCGACACAAGCGCCTGTACGCTTTCGCGCAGGCGGTCGACTTCGGCCGGGTCGCCGTCGAAGCCCTGCGTGAGCGTCTCTGGCACCTGTTCGGCCTGTTTGCGAAGCGCGCGACCTTGATCGGTGAGGGACACCTGCACCCGGCGCTCATCTTCCGGGTCACGCTTTCGCTCAACGAGGCCTGCCTGTTCCATCCGCTTCAGCAGCGGGGTCAGCGTGCCGCTGTCGAGATAGAGCGCCTCACCCAAGGCCCCGACCGTTCGCGGTGAGCTCTCCCACAGGGCGAGCATGACGAGATATTGCGGATAGGTGAGGCCGAGTTCGGACAGCACCGGACGATACAGCCTGTTGATCAGGTTGGAGGCCGCATAGAGCGGGAAACAAATCTGCCTGTCGAGGCGGAGCGGATCGTCCGGTGTCTGTCTATCAGTCATGTCGGCAGACTATCACCGCGTCTTAACGGTGTAGGCAACATCGATATTGCCGCGCACGGCGTTGGAGTAGGGGCAGGTTTTCTCTGCCGCATCGACTAGGGCCTCTGCTTGCGCCTGTTCGAGGCCTGTAATCGTGGTCTCGAGCGCCACGCTGAGGCCGAAACCACCTGACCCGTTCGGTCCGATGCCGACTGTGGCGACGACGTCGACATCCTTGTCTTTGACTGGGAATTTCTGGGCACGCGCGGTGTGGATCACAGCATTGCCGAAGCAGGCTGCGAAACCGCCAGCGAACATCTGCTCTGGATTGGTTTTGCCGCCCGGGCCGCCAAGACCGGCAGGCGGAGCGATGTGCAGGTCCAGGATGCCATCCTCAGATTGCACATGACCCTGCCGTCCACCGGTTGAGGTAACGCGCGTCGAATAAAATTCACTCATGATTGTCTCCATTGTTGGTAAGCAATTAAATTGTGCGCAACATAAAAGCTTCAAGAGCCTTTCTGTCTTAAATCATCATTGGTGCGCAAAACCGGTTCGGCTTGAACCGCATAGGTGGGCTGATCGACGCTGGTCCGGGCCACACAATTCCGCAAAAGAAAGCGCCCGCAGGACAGTGTCTTGCGGGCGCCTTTTTATTTGATTTGTACCGGGCGCTAGCTGGCGGCGTTCAGCGCCTGGTCGAGGTCTGCGATAAGGTCGCTCGCCCCTTCAATGCCGATAGAGAGGCGCACCACGTCTGGTGCGGCACCGGCGGCGACCTGCTGCTCTTCGGTCAGCTGACGGTGGGTGGTCGAGGCCGAATGGATGACCAGCGAGCGCGCATCGCCGAGATTGGCGACATGGCTGAACAGCTTCAGGCTCTCGACGAACTTCACGCAGGAATCGTATCCGCCCTTCAGCTTGATGGTGAACAGCGCGCCTGCGCCTTTCGGACAGAGGCGTTTTGCCCGTTCCTTGTAAGGCGAGGAATCAAGGCCCGGATAAGTGACGGCGGCGACGGCGGGGTGCTTTTCCAGCCATTCGGCAATCGTCTGCGCATTCTCGACATGCTTTGCCATGCGCAGCGACAGCGTCTCGATGCCAAGCAGGGTGTAGTGGGCCGCTTGCGGGTTCAGCGTCATGCCGAGATCGCGCAGGCCGATGGCGATGCCGTGGAACATGAAGGCGGCCGGCCCGAACGTCTCATGGAAGTTCAGCCCGTGATAGGCAGGCTCTGGCTGTGACAGGGACGGGAACTTGTCAGAGGCCGACCAGTCAAACTTGCCACTATCGACGACCACGCCGCCGGTGACGGTGCCATTGCCGGTGAGGTATTTCGTCATGGAGCTGACGACCAGCGTCGCGCCATGATCGATCGGACGGCAGAGATAGGCCGTCGCCGTGGTGTTATCGACGATCAGCGGCAGGCCCGCGCCATTGGCAATTTCCGCAATGGCGTCGAGGTCGGTGACATAGCCGCCGGGATTGGCAATCGTCTCGCAGAAGATTGCGCGCGTATCCTCATCGATTGCGGCTTTGATCGCGTCGAGATCGTCGAAATCGACAAAGCGCGCCGACCAGCCGAAGCGTTTGAAGGTCTGGCTGAACTGGGTGATCGTTCCGCCATAGAGCCGGGTGGACACCACGACATTGCGGCCTGGCATCATCAGCGGGAACAGGGCCATGATCTGCGCCGCGTGACCGGACGAGCAGCAGACCGCGCCGGCGCCGCCTTCAAGCGCGGCCATACGGGTCTGCAGGGCGCCAATCGTAGGATTGGTCAGGCGCGAATAGATGTAGCCGACTTCCTGCAGGCCGAAGAGCCTGGCCGCGTGCTCTGCATCGCGGAAGACATATGAGGTTGTCTGGTAGATCGGTGTCTGAACCGCGCCCGTGGCCGGGTCCGGCTCGGCGCCGGCGTGGATCTGCAGCGTATCGAAGTCATTCATCGGTTTGTCAGTCATCTGGTCGTTTCCCTCAGTTTGATGGTGTCGGTGTGGCGTCCGGTTACGCCCTGCGGCCGTTTTCTGCATTGGGGGACGCAAATGTCCAATGCTTTCTGGCGGGCTGTCGCGGAGGAACGCGGTGAAGAGACAAAATATCGCGATAGCTGACAGAGGCGCGCGGCGTACCTATCTTTGCAGGTGCATGATCAAGACACTCACCCTCAAAAGCACGGGCCCCGGCCTTTATGAGTTTACCAGCGCCGCGCGCGACTTTGTTGCAGGCGCAGGCCTATCCGAAGGCCTGCTGACGGTCTTCGTGCGCCACACCTCATGCTCTCTGATCATTCAGGAGAACGCCGACCCTGACGTGCAGGCCGATCTGCAGGCCTTTTTCCGCCGTTTGGTGCCGCCCTCAAATGATCCATCGATGAGCTGGATCGTGCATGACATGGAAGGGCCAGACGATATGCCGGCCCATATCAAGGCCGCGCTGACGCAGACATCCATCGGCATCCCCGTCTGCGAAGGCACCATGATGCTCGGCACATGGCAGGGCCTCTACTTGTTCGAACATCGCGACCGGCCGCACACCAGGCAGGTCGTGCTGCAACTCATCGGAGGTTAGCCCTATGCGCATGAACCAGGTCACCGTGCCGTGCGTCGACTATGCGGCGAGTGTCGCTTTCTACAAGACGTTGGGCCTCGTCCAGATCGTCGACAGTCCGCCGCGCTATGCCCGGTTTGAATGCCCGGCAGGCGATGGCGGCGAACCAGCGACCTTCTCACTTCACCATGTCGATGGCTGGCCGGGCGCCGATGACCCCTTGGTCTATTTCGAAGTGGATAATCTGGATGCTGAGTATGCACGGCTGAAAGCGGCGGGCCTCGACTTCATCAGCGCGCCGGAAGACCAGACATGGGCGTGGCGCGAGGCCTTTCTGAGAGACCCTGCCGGCAACCGCATATGCCTCTATCAGGCCGGGCCCAACCGGCGGTTCCCGCCCTGGCGTCTGAAGGACGCGCCAGAGCAATAGGTGTCCTCGGCTTGCCTCACTTGCCCCGCGCCCCAATGTCAGGCGGTGAAACGAGACAAGCCAGGAGAGATGCCATGAAAGCCGTGAAGATTGCCGCCCCGGGCGGATTCGACAAACTCAACCTTGTGGACATGGATGATCCGGGCCAGCCCGGCGCGGGCGAAATCCGCGTACGCCTGCACGCCACCTCGCTGAACTTTCACGATCTGATCGTCACTTCCGGCCAGAGCAAACCGGCCGACGGCCGTATCCCGATGTCTGACGGCGCGGGCATTGTCGAAGCGGTGGGCGAGGGCGTCACGGACTTTGAGGCTGGCGATCATGTCGTCTCGACCTTCTTCCCCGAATGGCTGTCTGGCCCGGCAATGATTTCCGATTTCTCCGGCACGCCGGGCGACGGGATCGATGGCTATGCCCGCGAAGCGGTGGTGGCCAAGGCAACGTCGTTCACGAAGGCCCCTGAAGGCTGGAGCCATGCTGAAGCGGCTACCATCACCACGGCAGGCCTCACCGCCTGGCGCGCGCTGGTGGTCGATGCGGGCCTCAAAGCCGGTGACACGGTGCTCGCGCTCGGCACAGGCGGGGTGTCGATCTACGCCATCCAGATCGCCAAGATGATGGGCGCGAATGTCATCGTCACATCTTCATCGGACGAGAAGCTGGAGCGGGCGCGCGACATCGGCGCGGACCACACCATCAATTACAAATCAGATGAGAAATGGGGCAGCACCGCGATGAAGCTGACAGGTGGACGCGGCGTTGATCATGTCATCGAAGTCGGCGGGCCGGGCACGCTGGCCCAGTCCATCAAGGCCGTGCGCGTCGGTGGCCATATCGCGCTGATCGGCGTGCTAACCGGGGTCAATGGCGATGTCCCAACCGCGCTTCTGATGCAGAAGCAGGCAAAGATCGAAGGCCTGATTGTCGGCTCACGCGCGGCCCAGCAAGACTTCGTTCGCGCGATCGAAGCTGGCGGCATTCGCCCCGTGATCGACCGGAGCTTCGGGCTTGATACGCTCGGCAAGGCGTTCGAGCATCAGGCGAGCGGCGCCCACTTCGGCAAGATCGTCGCTGAATGGTAGGCGCGCGGGCCTAAACGCCGAAGAAGAGATAGATCGCCGAACAGGACGCGAGGCCTGCAATGATGTTCATGGGCAGGCCCGCCTTTACGAAGTCGCTGAACCTGTAGCCCCCAGCGGTGTAGACGATGGTGTTCGTCTGATAGCCGATGGGCGAGGCAAAGCTTGCGCTGGCGCCAAACATCACCGCCAGCACAAGCGCGCGCGGGTCCATCGCCAGCGTGTCCGCCAGCGTAATGACAAGCGGCGTCATGATGACGGCCACGGCGGCATTTGTGACAAGTTCGGTGAGCACCGATGTCAGTCCGTAAATGATCAGCAGGACAATAAAGGGCGAGGCGGCGAGCAGGAGCGGCGAGGTCGCGTCCACGATCAGCGAGACAGCGCCGGTGTTTTCCAGACCGCGTCCGACGATGAGCATGGCGACAATCAGGGCGAGAACGCTGGCCTGAAGTGAGCGCCAGGCATCATCGGCGCTGATACAGCCCGTCAGAAGGACAATGCCGACACCGATAAGCGCTGCGACTGCCAGCGGTGTGCCGAAGATGGCGCTCGCAATGATCACACCTGCAAGGGTCGCCATGGCGAGCGGGGCGTGCCCCCGGCGGAACGGCACCGCATCAATCTCCCGGTCAATCAGCAAGGGGGTGGATGTGGCGAGCGATCTCAGCGTGCCTTCCGTGCCTTCCAGAAGAAGCCGGTCACCGGCCCGGATCCGGCACCCGGCGAGCGTCGGCCCAGGATTGTTGCCGGGCCGGGAAAGCCCGCGCACGGTAATCTGATAGTTGGACAGATAGGTGAGCTGTGACAGCGGACGGCCGATATTGGCGTCGGTCGGCGAAATAGTGGCTTGCGCCTGAATGGGTTCTTCAGGATGCGCCTTGCGCTGGCGCAGCCCTGTGCGAAAGCTCTGCCCAGTGGCGAAGGTGAGCAATTCTTCCAGTGTCGAGCGGATCGTCAGCCGGTCGCCCGCTGCGAGGGCGCGGTCTTCGTCGCTTGCGTTCACGATACGGTTGCCGCGCCGGTGCGAGACAAGCGTGACGCCCTTCACCTTGAAGTTCGGCAGATCCTCGGGTGTCGTGCCGATCACCTTGCTGTCTTCATTGGGAAAGATGTCGGTCAGAAACGTTTCCGGGCGTGCATCTGCATCGTCAGATGCTTCGCCAGACGGTAACAGCCATCGACCAAGCAGCAGCATCACAGCCAGACACGTCACCAGTGTTGCAACGCCCACAATCGTGATTTCGAAGATGCCGAACCGCTCAAGGCCGCGCGAACTGGCGACACCGGCGACGATCAAATTGGTCGAGGTGCCGATCAGGGTCAGCGTGCCGCCGAGAATGGAAATGTAGGAGAGCGGGATCAGGACCCGCTTTTTCGAGATCGACAGCTTCTGGGCAAGGGCGATGACTACTGGCACCAGGATGACGACAACAGCGGTATTGTTGACGAAAGCAGAGCCAATGATCGTGACGATGGCCACCAGCATCAGCGCGCCAATCCGCGACGTATCGGCGAGCGCCAGGATATGTGAGGCCAGAAACTCAAGCACGCCTGTGCGCTGCAGGGCCGCCGCAAGGATAAACATGGCCCCGATGGCGATCGGCGCGCTGTTGGCAAAGGCGCCAAGCGCCAGATCCTCACTGACGAAACCGAAGGCGAGAAAGGCCGCAGCGCCGGCAATGGCCGTTGCAGCTGGTGGCAGGCGCTCAGCCATGAAGCTCACCAGCATCACGACGAGAATGCCGATCGCAATCCAGGCCGAATACGCGTTCACAAAGTCGCTCACTAAGAACCCCTCAAACTGACCCCCAATAACGCCGGGCGCCGGGGTCAGTTGCAGCCGCATAATGGCAAGGTCGAGGCAAGCCACGAAAAGTATGCAAATTTTCATGCCTGCTTTAGCGGGGAGCCTTCACCTGCTTGCCCGATTATGCTTTAAGTCGCGCATATTGCGGTGCGGATTGAACCTTTACGCAAGGGAAGCTCGTTCCTATTTATGTCTCGCGGCGAGTGGCCGTAGTTTTCGACGGAGGGTAGTTAATGCTGCTCAACATGCTGAAAGCCAAACTTCATTCTGGCACGGTCACCCAGTGTGACCTGCACTATGAAGGCTCGGTCTCGATTGATCAGGAGTTGCTCGATGCGTCGGGTATCCTGCCGAATGAGCGTGTGGACATCTGGAATGTCACAAATGGCGCCCGCATTCAGACCTATGCGATTGAGGCCCCGCGCGGCTCCAAGACAATCGGCGTGAACGGCGCAGCGGCCCGTCACTTCTCCGTTGGCGACAAGGTCATCATCGCGGCTTTCGCCTCGATCGAGGCAGACAAAGCGCGTCAGCATGCGCCAACCGTTGTGCTGCTGGACGATGCCAATGAGATGAAGACGCCCAGCGCGGCCTATTAGAGTTTTCGCCAGCCAAACGAGGCAGACAGGCGACAAAGAAAAACCCCTCATCCGCCGGATGAGGGGTTTTGTTTTGGCGCAAGCCTGTGTGGGTCTAGCGCAGCTCGAAGGTCACGTTGACGTTCACCGTATAGCCAACTTCGCCGCGAGCGATCTTGGTTGAGGCGTCCGAGGCAGCCATGCGCATTTCGGCCATGGGCTGCGGACCTGAAAAGCCGCTGGACTCATTGATGGTCACGATGCGGGCGACCTGCATGCCGACGGCGTCCGCATAAAGCTCGGCGCGGGCCTGGGCTTTGGCGATGGCATCGCGGCGGGCCTCATCGCGGGCGGTGTCTTCATCCGAGAGGCCAAAGCTCAGCCCATTGAACGTATTTCCGCCCGAGGACACCATCGCGTCCAGCGTCTCGCCGAGCGTGTCGAGATCACGCACTTTCACGCTGAGCTGATTGGTGGCCTGATAGCCGGTGATGCGCGGGGGCTCGCCATCTTTGCGGCTGGAATAATCATATTGCGGCTGCACCGAGAAATTCGAGGTCTGCAGGTCGCGGTCGGCGACGCCGGCTTTTTTCAGCGCAGCGAACACGCCGTCCATGGCCATTGCATTTTCAGCGACAGCCTCGGCCGCACTGGCAGCCTGGGTGGTGACGCCCGCATTCAGCATGGCGGTGTCGGGCTCGCGGCGTACTTCACCTTCGGCTGAAATCGTGAGGGTCGTTTCCGGCTGGATCGAGTTGGCATTGGCCGCTGGCGCAGGAGCCTGGGCACCTGTGCCAGATTGCTGGGCAAAGGCTGCACCGCAGGCAATGACAGCTCCGGTCGCCGCCACGGCGATGATTGGGTGGGGTTTCAAAATTTTCATAGCAGTCTTCCTTTCAGGGGATTTTTTGACTTGCAGTGCCAATTCAATTCCTGCATTGCGGCGTGATCGTGACATTGCCATGATACAAACCGCACTTTTCTGTGCCGGGCCTGTAGCTCAGTTGGTTAGAGCGGACCGCTCATAACGGTCTGGTCGGGGGTTCAAGTCCCTCCGGGCCCACCACCAGTTATGCCGGATTGCGACTGGTCGGCGTTCGCCATGCAGGGCGATTGCCAGTCCAGACCCTAGGGTCGCGGGGCAAGTGTCGCCGTCGCACGCACCAGTTTACCGTAATAAACAACGTGGATCTGATAGGTCTCTTCCGAAGGAAGTCTGATCTCGACCGCGCCGGACTCCCGGCTGCTCGTGAAGTGGCGTTCGACCTGATTTCCGGCCTCATCGAAAATTTCAATGGTGGCGTTTATCTCAGGCATACCCTGCCATGCGATTTCCCGCTTTGCTCCGTCGCTCCGGTCAAACAGTTTGGGGCGTGCATTCTGGGTGCCGGGAACGAGCCATACGAAGTTGAGACACTCCGAAAAATCCTTCATGCTTTCGGGAGCGGCCCCATCGGGAACATGGGGATGGATACACAGCGCCCAGCGCCCCGTCGTGTAACTTGGCATCGAGACTTTCAGTTCGGGGTTCCGCCCCGAAACGACCGGAAAGCGAGCGGTGAATGGGTGGTCAGGGTCATCATCGTCGAGAAAGAAACCATATGCGAAGTATGACATGTCACCGGAGTCCCGAAGTATGAAGGTGGGACGTTCGAGATCGCTGACGCTCATGCCCGTGAGGTGCGGTGTCTCGACCGGTTCTGGTGTCATCTCCGGGTAGGTCATCGCCAGCGCTCTTCCGCGGTCCCGGGCCTCGTCTTCTCCAGTTTCGGAATCAGGAGCTTCGATCACACGAATGCTCTCCTTGACCGGGGCCGCCCGAACCGCCCCAGCCGCATAATCGCCATCACCAGTCGCTGCGACGTCCAGAAGGCAGGCCAGGTGAGCAAAGTCACTGACTTTCATCCGGTCGCAGATATTGCGGGCAAGATCGAGAGCCTGGAACCGAAAATCCTCAAGACGTCGCAGAGCCGCAGGCGCCGAAGCGGTCAGGCCTTCTCTGGAAAAGACTGACTTCCCGTCCGCAGACCCTGCTTTCCAGGCCTCGATCAGCGGCGCGTAGAAATCATCCAGGACAATGGGCGCTTCCCATGGCGCGTCCCCGAGATGAGGAAGATCGTTGGAAATGTCGCCATCGACCTGTCCGAGCAACCCGCGCAGCGCCGCACCGTCTGCAGGCTCAAACCCCATCTGAAGGGCACGGCGGGTCCGCGAGACGACGACGCGGCCAATGCCCGGTTCGGTCAGGATCAGCCGATCGGGCTCGATCGTGATCTCGGCTCCATCGGGCAGGTTGTCCTGACCTGATTGTGCAGACTTCCCGGCAACGAGAATATCCAGATGATCTCCAAAATAGACTTCGATGGGGCCGAAGGATGACTGAATGGCGAAAGCCGACGCGAAGGTCAGATGGTCCGATGCCGGCTCGAAGCGGCCAATGAGCTGGAAGGCAGCATTCCCGGATTGAAGCAAGATGTAGTCGCCAGTCGCGTGAAAATCGAAGGCAAGACCGTCTGGTGTCACCATGTGGGGATCGCCGAAGACGTTGACTGAGGTGCAATCTGGATTGTCGGGATCCGGCGCACACTGGCCGTCATGGCATATCGTGCACGCAGGACAGCCCATCAGGAAGTCCTGGCCGTTCTTCTCATTTCTCGTATAGGCAAATGTCATCTTGCCATCGGTTACTCCGTGACCATCCGCCCAGTCCCAGACAAGGTCCCATGGGGTATAGAGCCCGCTCGCCATATTTTTGCGGCCCTCCGGGGTCTTTTGCAGCACTTCGCCAGCAAAGTCGTAGGCTTCTGCATGGCACTTCCTTTGGCAGGCTCCGACAAGGAAATCGACTTTCTCGCCCGCGGCGCCGAGTATTCCGGGATCATATTTATCAAAGCACCGATCCAGGCAGTCGTCGTGTATCCGGCAGCCATCATGCGTTCCGCACTGATAGAGTTTGGTGACCTGGATCATCATCGGCGAGACGCAGACATATTTCTCGCGATAGTCGCATGTGTCAGGACAGTCACTGCCGCACGCTCCACGGCAGCGGCTGTTCATGGAGCCGAACTGGTTGGTGATCGGATCATCCCAGTCGGAATGCGGCGCCGAAACGCTGTCGACGGACTGGCGGGCCTGCGCCCCGGGCAAAGCCAGGAACAGTGCCAGCCCGAAAGCGAGAACCGCGACGCGAAGCGTACTCCGGGCACTCATTGCTGGCCCCCATTGGACGTCTCTGCCGCGACCGTCTCGAGGCTGAGCGCGCCTTCGCTGTCGAGCGGGAAATAGCCAAAGGCGGCTGGAATGAGGCTCTCTGACGGAACGCTGACCATGACCTCGGATGGGGCTGGTCGGCGGTCTGGATTCTCGGCGGGCTGATAGCCGCAGGCGGACGCTTCAGCGTAGTATTCAAACGCGCCCTTCCGGTCCGCGATCTTGTGCTTCAGAACAAGCTGCAGCGGTAGAAGCAGCGCGGCGGACGTGGCCGGCGGCAGACGCTCGGCTTCCGGTGCGCAGGCCAGATCGAGCGCGGCGAACACCATTGCTTCGAACGCCGGGGAATGCGCAAGGGCATCGAGGGCTTCGGTCTCCGGGCCCAATGGGCCATGGGACGAAATAAGCACATCCCCCTGCTGCAACGTCCCGGCCTCGGGCGTTACGGAAACGCGCCATTGCACGCCGTCGACCTCAAACTCCGCCTGGCCATCGGGAAAAGGGACGCCGGCACCAACGCTTGCCCGCACGCTGAAGTCCGCCCCGCTGATTGAAATCTGCGAAGGGCTGAGGCGTTCAAACTTGAGCGGCTCGTGGTGCGCGGGAGGAACGGTGATTTTCTGGAAGACGGTTTCCTCGCCCGCCGCCTGACCGATCAGCGAAATTGTCCCCGGCCGACCCGGCGCAATTGCGTAGAGGCTCTCACCGTCTGTCGCGAGTTCACCTCCCCCAGCCAGCCTGACCGCCTTGGCCCATTCTGCCGGCACGACGACAGCCTCGCCGGGAAGGGCCATAACTTCATCAATATCGGCAGGTGGCGTTTCGGGGGGTAAGCCGGTCTCGCCGCTGCGCTCCTGGGAGCACGCGGCAAGAAGGCAAAATGCCAGGAGGCTGATCGAAGCGTGAACTCGACCGGCGTTCGGAAACGACATGCAATCCCCTTCGCTGCTGAGGCCTGACCTCATTTGGCAAACGCGGTCGCCCGGAAATCTCCGCCAAAAAAATTGTCAGCGATGGCGGAAATGGACGGACGAATGCGTGTCCTTGATTGGCGGGGAAAGCCGGAGGACGTTTTGCAACAGAGCTCACTTTACGGTTCGGTTCCGCCGCTGGGACGTTTGATCCTGATTGCCGGGATGGTTATGAGCGTGGCGCCATCTGCGCTCGCCGCCCCTGTCGTGATCGACCTGCCGCCTCTCGTCTATGCCGGACGAAGCGCGGGTGCGGCGGTCATCACCCTGCCAGGCGTAACCTACACAGGACGAGCGGCCGGCACGCCGCAGAACCAGCCAGCGGCCCTGGAGTACTTCGATCCACCAACTGAGCCTCGAATTTCAGAATATCTCTCGATCGAGAGCGCGGCAGTCGACGTGTCCTCG